>CAZMGX010000017.1:0-28631 GCA_964565915.1 uncultured Gemmatimonas sp. | reverse complement strand
TGGCGGCGGCGCACCAACCAGCGAGCGGTTGGCCATGATCAGGTCCGGGCGCAACGCGAAGTGCGCGCGATCGATGATGAAGAACTCCTGCTCGACGCCCAGCGTGGTGTTGACGCGCAGCACCCCCTTGTCGCCGATCAGCTCGAGCAGTTCCATCGACTTCTGCGAGAGCACGTCCGAGCTGCGCAGCAACGGCGTCATCTCGTCGAGGGCTTCACCGTTGTACCCGATGAACACCGACGGCACGCAGAGGTACTTCACGCCGCCCGTCTCGCTGATGAACACCGGCGACGCCGGGTTCCACGCCGTGTAGCCGCGCGCTTCCCACGTCGCGCGGAGACCGCCCGACGGGAAGCTGGACGCATCGGGCTCCGACTGAATCAGCTGCTCGCCGGTGAACGCCTCCATCGGCAGCTTGTGTTCGTCGAAGTTGAGGAACGCGTCATGCTTCTCGGCCGTGAGGCCGGTCTGCGGCTGGAACCAGTGCGTGAAGTGCGTGACACCGCGCGAGATCGCCCATTCCTTGATGACCTGCGCGACGGTCGGCGCAATTTCGCTGTCGAGCTTTTTGCCGAGGCGGATCGACGCGGCGAGCTTGTTGTAGACGCCCTTCGGGAGCTTCGCCTTCATCTGGCGCAGCCCGAACGTGTTCATGCCGTACCAGGTGCTGGTCGGCAGTTGGACGCCGTTCTCTTCGGGGCGGCTGGTGATGCGCACCGGGCGTTGCGTGATCTCGCGCAGGGCGACCGTGCGCGGTGTGATCGGGGAGGCCATGGGCCGAGGTTCTCCGGAGTGTTGGCGATGTATGGTCGAGCCCGCTTTGCGCGCTCGGCGTGCAGAAACTTCGCCTCATTTTGCCTCGAATCCAAGTGAAAACGGCAAAGTGACATTCATTCACCGCCAATTTCGCACAACGAGCCACACAGTCGGCAGAACGGTCTCTAAAAACCGAATAAAGACCGAATCAAACGTATCCGCGTTCGGTGCGCTGTCCGCTCAGGGCACCTGCGCCGGTGCACCGGCGGTGATGGCCAGACGCAGCCGCTCGATCTGCCGCTCGCTGTCGGCGAAATAGAGCGCCAGCAGGTTGCCCGAGCGAATCACGCTGGGCAGGGCCGGCCACGGCATCAGGGAGTCGGTCGGCGGCGTCATGCGGAGCGTATCCAGCGGCGCGATGGCCTTGGCGAGCGCCGCAGAGTCGGCAAAGAAGAACGCCAGCATCGTGTCGGCCACCGCCACGCGATACCGCACTCCAGGCACGTCGAAGAACGGCACCCGCATGCTGTCGCCGGTGGCCTTGAACGACAACCCGGCCTTCACGATGCGATCGACCAGCCCGCACGGCTGCCATGTGCCGGTTCGTGGGCAATTGGGGTCGCCGGGCGCGGGCGGGCGCACGACCATCGGCGCGCCGCTGATGACGGTGGCGTTGGGCGCGGGTTTGTCCGGACCACAGGCTGACAACACGGCCAACAGGGAGACACCGAGCAGCGCCGACCTTGGCGTGGGGTTCGTCGTTCGAATCGTCCGCATCGTCAAGTCTACCTCCACAATGACTCGACGCGAAGCGTACCGGTGGCATGTGACACGATAACCATCAGGGGCTCGCTGACCTTGTTGGGCACGGCCGGTCGCGGGCCGATGAGCACCGTACTCCCGTCGCCCGTCAGAATCTGCTGCAGGAGAAAGCGATCGATCCCGGTATCGTGCGCCCACACCAGCGTGCCGTCCACATTCACACGCGCAATGGACACGGTGCTCTGGTATCCCGCATCGGTGTTGAAGAGCATCAACACGCCCGCGGGATCGGCCAGCACGATCGGCTCGGCGGTGTCGTGCGCGCGAAGGAACGCGGCGTTGACATATTGCGCGTTGCCCAGCGGTGTCATCGATAGAATGCGATGATACGGACCCCCGGCATCGGCATCCAGTATGCCGCGATAGAGTCGACGCGGCAGCTTGGTGGCGTCCGCACGTTCGACGCGCTTGACGAACCGCGTCGGACGAAACCCGCCCGCGACTTCAGCCTCAGTATGAACGCCCAACCACTCCGTGGGTGATCTCAACAGACCGGCCCCTAGGTGGTGCTCGACCTTGGGCCCCAATGCGGCGAGGCCCGTCGGTTGCGGAAGCGCCGCGACACGGCTCGCCTCAGCATTCGCGACCTGCGAGAAGGTGGAGAGATCGACGGCACCAATTTCCCCGGCGCGAAACCAGAGCGTGTCACCGTGCACGCCCAGCACCTTGGCCAGCGCCAGCACGCTGGCGGACACGCTCCCTTCGATCGGCACGACGCGCGCGGCAGATCCATCCAACGGCGTCACCAGCACACTGACGCGGTACATGTCCTTGCTGTGATCGCGATTGGGTGTCGGCACATACGGCACCAGCCTCTGCAGCAGCGTCGCGACATGGCGATCGGTGCGAAACGAGAATCCGATGGGCGCGCTCTTGCCGGGATCGATCATCACCGCCCGACGAAACCACACGCCGCCGACCACGGCAAGGGCGACCAGCAGCACGCCAAGTCCGAGTCGGGCGCGCAGCCGGCTGAGTCGTCTGATCCACGACGTGGTGTCCGCCGCACGTGCTGGGCGGGTTTTGGCGCGGCCCGCGGTTTGACGAAGCAGGATGTCACCAGTGTGCCCGTCGATGTCGGCGACGCACGTGGGGGCCTGCTGCCGAATCACTTCACGGGCGATGAAGCCGAGGATCTCGTCGCGCCGGTCCAGTGCCCACGGGTAGCGGCTCCATTCTTCCACCGTTCCGCACTGCACGATGGCGACGACATCCTCGGCCCCGCCGAACTCCCAATAGCAGTCGATGTGCTGAACGCCTTCGCGATAGGTGACGCTGCCGGATCGACCGCTGGAGGAGATGCTGACGGAACGGAACACTATGGTCTGCGCGCGATGGGGGAGGGTCTGCGTGCGGATAGCATCGGCCCGCGCGCGCGACGGCGATAGGGGCGGTGACTGTCAGACGGACTCGCGCAGGAAGCAACGGCAATTTGAACCACAAAGGTCACAAAGGTCACGAAGGGATCTCCGCGGCAAGAGCGGAGCGTGCGACTGGTTCAATCAATGTTTGAGGGAGACCCGACGCAGGCGACGACCTTTCGACGCGTGACCTTCGTGACCTTTGTGACCTTTGTGGTTCAAAACTGCCGTTGCCGACTGTGGGGGGTTCCGCCAACCGAAGTACCTATTATTATACCGAACAGCTAATTAACCGATAGGTAAACTATGCAGGACACCCTCAGCCAAACCTTCTCGGCCCTCGCCGACCCGACCCGCCGAGCGATCCTCGCCCGGCTCCGTCAGGGGGAGGCGAGCGTGAACCAGATCGCCGAACCGTTCCTGTCGCGCATGACCCTGCCCGGCGTCACCAAACACCTCAAGGTGCTGGAGAAGGCAGGCCTCGTCACCAAGAGCCGCGACGCGCAATGGCGGCCTTGCAAGCTGAACGCGGAACCACTGAAAGACGCCGCCGAGTGGATGGAGGCGTACCGCGTCCACATGGAAGCAAGCCTCGATCGCCTGGGCGAATACCTGAAGACCGTCACCACCACCCCACCGAGACCCGATGATGAGCACAACGGATAGCGCCACCGACCACACCACCGACCACACCACTGCCGCCGCCAACGAGATTCACCTCATCCGCGTGTACGACGCGCCCGTCAGCGCGGTGTGGGCCGCGTGGACCGACCTCGCGCAGGTCGCACAGTGGTGGGGCCCGCGCGGCTTCACCATCACCACCGATCACAAGGAGCTGCGCGTCGGCGGTTCATGGAAGTACACGATGCATGGGCCCGACGGCACAGACTGGCCCAACTTCACGCGCTATCACGAGGTCGTGCCACACGCGCGGCTCGTGTACGATCACGGCGCGACGTCGGAAGACGCCGCCCCGTTATTCCGTATGACCGTCGACTTTCGCGACCTTGGCGAAGGGCGAACCGAGTTGGCACTGCGCATGACGCTGGCCACGGCCGAAGCCGCACAGCAGACGCGGGTCTTCATCAAGGCCGCCAACGGCAATTCCACGTGGGATCGCCTGGCCGAACATCTCGAGCAGCAGACATCGCACCACGAGATCTTCGTCATCAATCGCAGCTTCGACGCACCGATCGAGACGATGTACGATCTGTGGACCAAGCCCGAGCACTTTGCCAAGTGGCTGCCGCCCACCGGCTTCACGATGGAGTTTCGCCGCGCCGACATCCGCGCTGGTGGCGATGCGTTCTACGCCATGACGAACGGTCAGTTCACGATGTACGGCCGCGTGGAGTACCTGAAGGTGCAGCCGCCCGGCCACATCGAATACACACAGTGCTTCACCGACGAGCACGAAAATATGTCTCGGCATCCCGGCGCGCCGGTGTGGCCGGAGCGGATGCATACGCTCGTCACGCTGACGGCCGAAGGGCCGAGCGCCACACGCGTCACCGTGCGCTGGGCGCCGTACGGCGCGGCGTCGTCGGCCGAAATCGCGGCGTTCACCGAAGCGCGGGCCGGCATGACCATGGGGTGGACCGGTTCGTTCGACAAACTCGAGGCGCTGGTGATGGAGGCCGCCGCAACCCACTAGTCGAGACGATGTTCATCGATAGCGCGGTGTGTGCACGCTATCGATGAACAACACCCCGTCGTATTCGTCGCGCGGCACGAACTGCTCAGGCTGTGCGCCCCAGGACAGGCCCGTGATGCGATTCCACATCCATTCGCTGCCGCGTTCGCGCGTGGCGCGCGAAAAGTCGACGTACGCGTAGCGCCACGGTGCCTGATGCAGGATGGACTCGAAGCTGCCCGCGCGCGAACGGACGATGGGATACGGCCGACGATCATTCATCGCGGCGCTCCCCCGGTACATGAACAACCCGATCGTGTACAGTTCGCGGCGATGACGTTCGGCGACCCATGTGCCCATGGTACGTGTCGAGGCCATCGAGGTGTCTGCGGCTGACGTGCGGGTGTTCTCGCGATGCTGGATGTGGAAGTTGTGCGCCCAGACGATGACCTTCTTGGCCGGATACTGCTCGTCGAGCAGGAAATCGAGATTGTTGGCCATGCCGAGGTCGCGGATCTCGGTGCCTTCGCGGGTGGGGCCCACCGCCAACTGGCGAACGAAGTACGTCATCGAGATCGCTGCCTGGCGGCCGACCCTCGCCGCGTTGGGATCATCGCGATGAGCGGCTTCGATCCGGCGCCGATTGGTCGCGATGAAGGCGGCAAGGGAATCGTAGAAGGCGACCAAGCGGTCCCTGTTGGCGGCCGCGTAGTCCTGACGGCGATTGGCCAGAAAGACAGAGTCCGTGGTGTACACGTGTCTGGCGTAGGCCGTGTCGATGGGCGCGACCAGCAAACGGAGGAAATCAGGACGTGCATTCGCCGAGAGGGAGCTGGTCTGCTCGTCGAAGCCTGCGAGGATCAGCGGACGACTGGTACGCTGCGTCTCCTTGATGTACTCGAACAGCGGCACCACTTCCTCGGTGTGCCAGACACCGAAGATGCAGGCGCGCATCAGTTCGACGGCGGTCAGCGCCTGAACGTTCCGTTGAGCACGATCACATTCGAACGTCGAACTTTCAAACGCCATCACATCGAAGCCCATCTCTTCGTGCAGGAACTTGATGAGCCGTACCTTGGCCAAGTTGAATTCGGCGACGCCGTGTCCACTTTCGCCCAGTTGCACGATGCGCTTGCCGTTCAGCAGCGGCTTGAAGAACTGCAAGTCTGAAAAGTCCGTAGCACCGAGAGATCGGACGGGGCGCGCGTTGGTCCGTACCCACGCGGCGTACGCCGCGTCTTCCGTAATGACCACGCTGTCACGAGGGAGTGCCAACTCGGCATCGGTCAGCAGCCGCGACATGTCTTCGGCCGGGCGGGGCGGGGGCGTGAACGCCATCACCGTACGCGGCATGGGGTCGCCGAACACTTCGACGGTGATCGAGTCGAACCACGCCGTGCCGTCTCCCGGATGGAGCAGCCCCAGGTAGATCGCGCCCGCGCCGGAGTCGACGGGCAATTCGATGACGTGGCGCGTCCAGGGGGTCGTGCCGCGGGGCCCGCGCGACGCCATGTTGTCGAAAGCGACTGGCGGAGATCCATTGGGTCCGTCCACGCGCATCCAGAATCCCGCATATCCCGTGGCAATGCCTTCGGTGCGGATGTAGCCGCTGAGGCGCAACATTCGTCCGGCCGCGCGCGCCACGGGAAAGGCCTGATTGGCCACGGCAAACTTGCGCGAGTCCACGGTGTATCCCGCGGGACCGATCCATCGCGTGCGCAAGCTGAATCGGCCCGCCAGGGGTGAGGCCGAGTCGGAAACGAGCTCAAATCCGTCTCCTGCCATCCCCCAGCCGCTTGGCCTGCCGCCTGTGGTCTGGGTCTCAAAGCCAAGATTCGTCAGTGGCTGCGCACCGGCGATGGAAGGGCACGTGGACGCAGCGACGGCGGAGAGTACAGCCGCGAGTGAAGCCGCGAGAACACACTTCGAAATGGGCACTCGGATCATCCCCCGACTAGAATTTGGAACCTGCAGCGTCCCCCAGAATCCACGGAGGAAGCGTACCATGAGCATGTCGTCCCAGTTCCGTACGCGGTGGCGTTCGATCGCCGGCATCGTGGTGCTGAACGTGGTCCTGACCTCGACGCGCGCGCCGGAACTATCGGCGCAGCAACCGACCGCGGCCCAGCCACCGTTGCCCACGGTAACACTCCCGGCGGAATTGGCGCGAGTGCTGCGCGACTACGAGCGGGCGTGGCGGGCCAGCGATGTGGACGGGTTGATCGCCCTGTTCACGAGCGACGGTATGGTGATGCAACCGGGACGGCCCGCGGCACGTGGCCCAGCTGGCTTGGCGTCCGTCTACAAGGGACAAGTCGGCGGTGCGCTGCGGCTTCGCCCCGTTGCGTTCGGCGCGGCCGACACCGTCGCGTACATCCTGGGTGCATACGGGTACGGCGAAGGGACGAATGACGAGGGGAAGTTCACGCTGACCCTGCGGCGCGCGCGCGGCGGCAAATGGCTGATCGCATCCGACATGGACAACGGCAACCGTCCGGCGAGGCCACCGCAGTAGGAAACCAGTCGCAGACCTCTTCGATGGGGTGAAGATCCCTCTGTCGGAAACGAGATCGCGGTCGTCGTGACTGCTGTCACGCGATGGGATGCCCGTTGAATTCGGAATGGTGTTTCACCGTTGCCTCACTTGCTGATGCACCGATGTGCATGCGAGTGACGCACCACTTTCCGACGGGAAGTCGTCGGCGCGCATTACCGCGCGCGGGTCTCGACCTTCCCCCTTCAGGGAGAATCACCTCATGACACACTCTATTGTTGGCCGTCTTGCATTGATTGGCGGCGCCGTGGCACTCATGGGCTGCGGAGAGGACGAAGCGATCACGCCGGGTGCCTTGGACGTCGTCGTCAGTCCGTCGCAATTGACGCTGCAGGCCGGCGGCACCGGTGCCATCGCCGCCAACGTCGGACGCAGCGGCTCGTTCACGGGTCCGATCAATCTGACGGCGTCAGGCGCACCCACGGGTGCGACGATTGTCTTCACGAATGCTTCCATTCCGAGCGGTTCGACAGCGTCGACGGGTACGGTGACATTGCTGGGCACCACCACGCCGGGAACGTATTCGATCATCGTTACCGCGGCCGGCACGGGTGTGGTGTCGCGCGCGGATACCATGAGCCTCACAGTGACCGCGGCCACGCCGTAATACGCGGCACGACAATGCCGTCGTAGTGCTCCGAGAACACGATCCTCGTCGCCGACCGTCGCTCTGGGTCGGCGCGAGGAATCGGCGTATCACGAGTGGAGGGACGCGAGGCATCGGTGAAACGGCGCTGCCACACCCAGCGTACCCTGAGGCGCTTACGGCATTGGCACGCGCGCGATCACCAGCGATTCGCCGTCGGTCTCGGGATCCAGTTGTACGCAGCTGAAGACCCCACCGCGGATCGCGGGAGCGGGAACCGTCGTGCAGTTGGCGGGCACGGTCACGGTGCGTAGTCGTCGGCCGTCGGGCGACAGCACATCGAACACCGAGGTCGCGGCAACTGTCGACGCGCTCCAGCGCCGCGCCCAGATGGACCCGTCAGCGGCCGTGGACAACGAACGAAATACAGGGTACACCGTCGGGATCCGGCGCGACTTGACTTCGTCACTCATGCCGCGAACCTGGTCCAGAGGAATGCGCAATGAATCCAATCGTCGGCTGAGCGCGGCCGTGCTATCCTGACGCTCACGCGACGGAATTGGAGGCGACACCGCTGGGTGTGTGACCTGACGGATGATCCGCCCGCGCGCGTCGGTTTCGGTGAGAAGGTAGCGATCCGCCGGTGACGTGATCATCGTGCCGGACATGGACACGCTCCACACGGGGACCGGATGAAACGGAACCACGTTCACGCCTTTCACCATGCGTCCCGTGCCCTTGTCAATCGGCACGGAGGCCCAACTGGAACGAGCCGTCGGCTGCATGGGCACCGGAATCGAGTCCAGCTCCTTCCCATCCAGCGCGTATCGTTGATAGGCATAGTGTGTGAGTCCGTCGCGCAGTCCCACCTCGAGCGGAAAGTGCAATCGCCCGCTGGTGTCAATGATGGTAGCGAGCTTCGACGTCCACGGCGCGAATGACGGTCCGGGAAAGGCCCGGTCGAAGCGACCAAGCAACCCGGTCTTCGGATCGGTGACGAATCGCGACACGGTGCTCATGTTGCGCACATAGAGCGCGCCGTCCGGCCCGATCGCCGGTCCGGTCGGTGACTCGAACTCGCCGGGCCCTTTGCCCTTTCGTCCGACGGTACCGAGCACCTTTCCCTCAACACTCAATACCACGAGTCGCGCTTCACCGGCGTCGGCGACGATCACACGCCCGGCGGGATCGATCGTCAATCCACTGATGGAGCCGAAGAGGAACGGGGTGCGTGGCGATTCTTCCGCGACGATGGCGCTGACCGTGGCACGGATCGTATCCCGTCCCTGCGCTGCAGAACCACGTGGTAAGAGCGCGGCCGGTGCCGCCAGAAACGCGGGGAGCAGCACACCGGGGCGCGGGAGGGAGAACATGGCGTCAATCCTTTCGTACAGGTGCGACGTTGTGCTTGAGCGGGATGCTATTCCTGAAAAGTACTGATTGCCCTTTCGCTTGTCCTGTGGCACGGTCAACATGTCCTTCAGCAACCCCATCAATTCGGTCTGCCCTGAATCGAGGATCTCCGCGGCGATCTCCGGCTGCTTCCAGAAGATCTCCCAGTAGGCTTCCTTCGCTGCCGTGGTCTTCGCGAGCGCAGCCTTGCTGGCCACACCATCCGGTTCGTTCGCCAGGAACTCAGCTAGCGGGCGATAGATGGCGCGAACGGTATCCGAGAAGATCGAATCCCGGACGCGCAGTTTCTCGATCTGGTCGGGACGCAAGAACAGCGAGTCGGCTTCGAAGACGAGAATTCGATGAATGCTCGAGGTTTCCCGCAGGTACCGCGCCTGCAAGGAGTCGACGCCACGTCGTTCCCATCGTCCATTGACCTTGACTGGCTCAATCGCGCGTCGCAGTGACTGGAGATCAGAATCGGTGTGCAGACGCACGTTGAAATCGACGGTGAGTCGAAACGGCTCACGAACGGTCGTGCGGCTGGGACGCGTTTCGGCGAAGCGCGGGTTGACGTCGTAGCGAAACGCCTGCGCCCACGGATCAAACCCGCGCGGGATCAGCAGAGTCGGGTCGGGCGTGGCGACACCGCCCCAGCCCTTCATATTGTCGGTGCCATTTACCAGTTGGTCGAGACCGCCGAGCACATTGCTGGCGAACACGGTCATCGTCACGCGATTCCGCCACGACTTGCTGCTGAAGTTGGTCGGGGGTGACCAGGTCAGGTTGAGCGTCCGTGTCCACGGCCCCCGGCACCCGTTGCGTGCCAGCGGCTTGACAATCGACTGCGTCAGGCACTCACGCGCGACGTCACTGCCGTTGACCAGCAGGGATCGCAGCCCGGCGGCGAGGTTGGGATCGTTGGCCGCGGTCGGCGGATCAGACACGAAGGCCCGGTCGCCGCTGCGGCCGTCGCCGTTGACGTCACCCTGCACCAGCGGGGTGAATGGCAGCCCGCTTTGCAGTCGTGCGAAGGCGGAGACGACACCGAATTTTCCCTGATGACCGATCTGCAGCAACCACACGTGACGCGCATCCGACCACGCGGGCGCCCACTCCACTTCGCGCGGGTCTCCGGCGGCGGCGCCATCGAACCCGCGCGCCTGCCGATCGACACGCTGGAGCGTGTAGTTCGCGGACCAGAACGGCCAGCCACGCCATTTGCGATGAAAACGGTCGGGCGTAATGGAGACGTTCAATTGCCCTCCCCGCCCGCGCAGATCGTTGGACAACACCGTGACGCGTCCGTATTCCGCGGTTCGCCGTGAATCGGCAGCGGACACCGCCCCACTGGCAATGTCGATCGACGAGGGCGAAACGAAGACCGGGCGATTACCCTCGCCGCTCAGGATGAATTGTGGTCTCGCGGCGAAGTTCGCGTCGACGATCGAGGACTGATTCAGGTCGTAGGTGGCCAAGGCACTCGCCCGGAACATCAGATACCATCGGGTCATGTTGTAGTCGAGACTGGCCCGCCAGCTGCGCGGCGCATCGTAGTTGCGTCCCAAGAGAAGCACGCTGGGCGCGCGTTCGCCCAACGCACCGCTGCCATCACGGCATTGTGTCGGTCGCGAGGCCGAAGATGCGAGGCTCCAGTCTCCCTGCGGAACCGATGAGCCGATGCATGACAACGAGAGTGCACTGCCACTCAAGCCTGTTCGCGCTGCCGCATCCGCCACGGCGTCCGGACGCCACAGATCGCGGAACTCTCCAATGCCGCCGCGCAGCACACCGGTTGGATAGCGGTACCATGAGCCGAACCCGTTGTTGGATGAGCCGCCACCATTCCCCTGGGCTTTGTTGAACGTGTAGCTGAAGCCTATGCGGGGGCTGACATGCAGCTTCGTGCCAACACCGCCGGTCGCGACGCCCAGGGTACGTTCAAGCGCACGGTTCTCCGCCGGAGTGGTCAACAACCCGTTGGCTTCCACACGCACTCCGTACAGCAGCGAGAAGAAGCGACTCGGATTGAACGTGTGCGAAACGGCCGTCGCGGCGTTCCACACCTGTCCCTTCCGATCGGGATTCACCAGCGTGCGTGAGTACGCACTCGGGCGATTGGCGAGAAGATCGTCCAGCGAGGCAAAGCTGTACCGTCCGTTCACGTTGGCGCCACCCGACTGATCGAGTCCATCGATCCGGCCCCACGCGATCGCGCGCAGCTGATGGCGTCGCCCGCGAATATTCCGGAGGTATTCGTGATTGCCTTCGACCGTCCAGCGTCCGGTATTGGCATCATCGGTACCGCGACCGCCGAGGGAAAGGTTTGCCACCCCGGCATCGATCGCGGTCGCGTCGTTCAACGTGCGCACGAGGACATCTACTGCCGGCTGCGCACTGTATGGTGACGTACGCGCCAGCGTCATTCCCACGTTCAGCCGTGTCATGCGCAGTGTGCTGAAGCCGGGTCCACTCCACCGGCCAGCCGAGAGGATGGCGCCGGCGGAACGGTCGGTGCGTGCGGCGCCTGCCGATGGCGCGTTCAGCGCGCCGGTCCCTTCGTTGTCGCCGCGCGACTCATTCAGATACATCGTCAGTGATCGCGACCGTGTGCTGTCCCGGATGTCGTCCAGGCGCGCGATGGAATTGAGACCGAAGCGCTGGATGCCGCCGGGGATTGTGCCGAGTGAAAGGGGAAGCCCGGCCCCTGGCGCGAGTGTGCGGATGCGTTGCACGGAGTCGACGGAGATCCCGGAGAGCTGGTACGCGAGTGGATCGGCGCTGCCGAGATCGGGACGCAGCCGGGTCGAACGCGACGCGTCAACGGCCACGTTGTACAGCAGTGCGCTGCGAATGGCTTCGCCACTCATGCCGCCCGAGGCGCGCCAGTTCGTGTTCGGCACACCAAGCGCGCGTCCGACGGCGTCGGTCGACTGCAACGCGGGCGCGTCGATGGTGCCGAAAAACGTGCGGTCATTGAAGCTGCGTGAGCCGGAGGCCAGTCGCACGTCAACATTGGCACCAGAGAAACCGCCCCGCGTGGCGTCGAAGGTGGCACCCGTGACGCGCGTGTCGGCACGCGCGGCGCGCGGCAGTGCTCCTGCGCCGATCGCCATGCCGTTCAGTGTGGTGAGATTGCTGCCTGGCGCGGCGCCAAGCATCGACACGCCGCCCGGTCCCATCACAGCTCCCGGAATGGTCGAAACCGTGGTGTTGATATCCCCCGCCACATTCGGCGGCACCCCGCCCACGACCCCTTCATTAAAGCGCTCGCTGGCGCCGGTTTCGAGCGTGGTGGCCGAGACACCCGTCGTTGCACGCACGGGACGATTGGCCTGGATCCTGATCGCATCGAGGGCGATGACATTGCCCGACAGGACGAAGTCGGCGGTGAAGGTCCGCTCGTCGGCCATGCGGGTGACGCGCCGACGCGCCGGTTTGAAACCGGTGGCCTGCACGGCGATCAGATAGTCACCCGTGCCGTTCTCGAAGGTCATCGTGTAACGGCCACTGTCGCTGGTGGTCGTCTGTTGCACCAGTCGATCGGGACCACGCGTGATGATGACGGTGGCGTTGGCGATGACGCGACCTGAGTCGGACGTCACCTGTCCACGTATCACCTCGCTGCGCTGCGCAAGCGTCGTGACCGGGAAGCAGAGAATGGCGAGCAGGAGGCAGATTCGCATGGGACGATTGGTGGAAGGACGATGCTTTGACACCCACGCGAGTCGAGTGGTTGTCACTCGCGTCCCGCCTCAGCGGACGATACGGGGGGAGGCCAGCCATCGGCAGAGCCATTCTGACCGCCTGCCAGGGGACATTAGGCATCAACGCATTCACGCAGTCCGCTCACTTTCCCCCGCACTGTATCACCACTGCTCACGGTGTCGTGCCGACGCAAAGATCAGTGCGGCCACGAGGCGTGCTGTACGTAGCACGAAGGCTGTGCAGTGAGGCGTCATCGCCAGGCGGCGGCGTAGTCGGTCGGAAGCCTCGTAACATGATACGCCACATGACCCGGGATGATGCACACGAGCGCAAGCACCGAGAACGACATGTTGCTGGCGATCCCTCGCCGCGCCAGCGCCTCCGACGGAAGCCCGCGTACGAGCGACAGACTGGCGCGTCGCACGTCGCGCCATTCCTCAATCAGGTCCTCCAGGGCCCGCGAATCATAGTGTCCGTGCGGAACCCAGGCATCCTGGTCGAAGCTGGGGAGCGGGCTGCTGTCGCCGCGCGAGAATTGGGTGGCACGATAGCTGAACACCCGTTCGGTGTCGATCAGATGTCCAACGACTTCGCGGACGCTCCACTTGTCGGGCGCATAGCGATAGCCGGCGCGTGCGTCCCCGATGCCGGCAAGCAGCGCCGGCAGTGAGTCCAGTTGCGTACGGTACACGCTCACGAGGTCGCCAGCGGGCACCATGCTGATGTACGTGGCAAAGTAGGGGGCATGTTCGTCGGCAGAGGGACGCAACAGGATGGTGGCAGGCATGGTCAGCACTCGATGTTCAGGGTGTCATGGAGGTAGGCCTCGGCATCCATCAGTCCGTCCGCTCGAAACATGTGCCGGAGCCACGCGGCACGTTCGTGCTGCAGGACGGCGAGTTCCCAGACACACACGGCCAAGTGCGCGGCATCCAGTGGCTGGAAGTCGAGCGGAGCCGCCGGCGAGGATACCCAGACATGATGACGCAGCATGTTGTCATCGGTCCACACATCCAACAACGCAAAGTTGGACGCAATCCCACGGTGCACGATCAGACTGCCCAGCCCGTGCGACGGCAGCATGTGCCACTCGATGCCCGCGACATGGACGGGAGGGAGCGTGCTGGTGGGTAGCGCATCGGCGCACGCAAGGGCGGCCTCCACGACGCTGTCCGCGATCGGCGCCTCGTCACACGTGATGCTGTAGATCTTGAGCGACCGCTCGGGCGAACGGTGCACGCGCAGGAATCGAATGGAGCGCGCAGCGTAGCGGGTGCGGACGGGGGCGGCGGACATGAGGTGCGTTGGCAAACACAGAAGATCCGGAGGCTCCGGCGTGTGCGACAGTGCCAATTCCTTACCCGGCATCGGACCATTGATCGGACGGTGTTCCCCGAGTGTCAGAGGGGAACCATTCTGCGAAAGGCGGCGTCTCACGTTTGGCGCTTGGGATGGTGCCATTCCCCGTCTACTTTCCGACCATGCCCCCATCAGTTTCACGAGCGCCGGCGATCGCGATTGTCGTTGATCCCGATCGCGAAGGGCTTCCGTTATATACGCAGCTCTATCGGCAGTTACGTCAGCACATTCTCACCGGCGGTCTGCAACCCGGTACGAGGCTGCCGTCCGCTCGTGTGCTGGCCGCGGACCTGAAAGTGTCGCGCAACACGGTGGAGGCAGCGGTCGATCAATTGGCGTCGGAGGGATTCGTCACCCGTCGAGTGGGGGTCGGTACGACGGTGCTCAACGTGCAGGAGACGATGCCCTTTGTCGCGCGAAACCGTCGCGCCATGCGAACGCCGCCGCCATCGCGACCAGTTCGACGCGCGCCCGATGAACGACCCGTGCTTTCCCCGCTCGGCCAGTCGCTGCAGGCAGGCGGTCAGACGGAGATCGATGCGGACCGGCACATGGGCTCATGCACCACCGACGTCTCGCGATTTCCGACCAAGACCTGGAACCGCCTGCTTGCGCGTGCGGTGCGGGAGCATGGTCGGGCACTCCTGCAAACCGGTGAGCTGCAGGGCGACCAGGGCCTGCGCGAGGCCATCAGCGAACACGCACGGCTTACGCGCGGTGTACACTGCAGGGCCGATCAGGTACTCATTCTGCACAGCACGCAGCAAGCGCTGGACCTTGCCGGACGCCTGCTGCTGGCGCCCGGTGATGTCGCACTCGTTGAAGAACCCGGCTACCTCAGCGCCAGAGCGGTGTTTGCGGCGACGGGTGCGCAGGTGCGCGGAGTCGCCGTCGATGAGCACGGGATCGATGCTGAACGACTCGCAGAACACGCACGCGCGCGACTGCTCTACCTGACGCCGTCGCATCAGTTCCCGCTGGGGCATACGCTGAGCCTTTCGCGACGCCTTGCAGCGCTGGCGTGGGCGCATGCGAATGGGGCGTGGATCATCGAGGACGACTACGATAGTGAGTTTCACTACGTTGGTCGTCCCATCGCCGCCTTGCAGGGGCTGGATCAGGGCGAACGTGTGTTGTACGTCGGGACTTTCAACAAGATTCTCTTCCCAGGCGTGCGACTCGCGTACGTGATCCTGCCGCAGCCTCTCGTCAACGCGTTCCTGTGCGCGCGGCGGCTGACCGACGGTGCATCACCGCCGCTGATTCAGGCGGCTTTGGCGTCCTTCCTTACGGCCGGACACTTCGCTGCCCATCTACGCCGTGCGCGACGATTTTATGAGGCTCGGCGCGACGTGCTGATTGCGTACCTGTGGAGCCGCTGCGGGTCTGCCTTTACTCTTGGCGCTGCCGATACCGGACTGCATCTCACGATCCATCTGCCGCCGGGTGTCGATGACCAGGCGATTGCCGCCGCCGGTGCAGGCTATGGGCTCGGCGTGGCGCCCCTCTCGCGCTACTACGTCGATTGGAGTGACCGAGGGACAGTTCCCCGCGGGCTGCTCCTGAGCTATGGTGGCGCCAGCGAGTCGTCAATCCGTGCGAGCATCGATGCGTTTGCGCCCCTGCTGATCGCCCCTGACCGTACGCACTGATCGCACCTCCCTCGGTGTGTCTTGGGGATGCCGCGTTTACTGCGTACCGCCCACGGCACGCACCGATGCCGCGAGTTGAGTCTCAAGCTGTGTCACCGCGCTCAACGCGTTCGCGTCCGTACGAAAGCGCTCTTTGAGGATGGCGACAGCGGATTCTGCGCGCCGATCTCCCAGCTTGGACAGGATCAGCATGTTGCTGAAGATATCGTTGACATCGTCTTCGCTCAGCGATTTCTGCAGTCGCGCAGCAATGAGGGGATACGCGTCGCGGGATCGGCCGATGGCCGCCAGCACGTCGACGGCGGTCAATCGATAGTCCCAGCGCGAATTCGCGAGATACCAGCGAGGGGCTGACTGATCCTTCAGCGCGCTCATGGCGGCGTCAAAGGCTCGCGGGTCACGAAGTTCCTTCAAGCCGTTCAATCCGCTGAGACGATTCTCCCCCTTCCATGATGGAATACTCATCATCGCAGTCAGTGCCGCGTATGCTTTCGCACTGCGGCTCTGGCCGAGTGCGGTCGCGGCCGCATGGCTCACCACGTGGCTGGTGTCCCGCAATGCGTCGAGATACACCTGCGCGTAGCGGGCGTCGCGAGACTTCCCCAGAAAGGTGATGGCCTGCGCCTTCACCCAGGCGCTGTCGCGGGCAATCGTTCGCAGCAGCATCGAGATGGTCGCATCGTCGATGGCCGCCGGTCCCGCAAGTTGCGGCGGTGCGATCAGGCTCTGCAACAAACCGAGCGCAGTGTTTCGAATGCGCCAGTAACCCGGACCCTCGACGGCGGCGCGCAGCGCCGAGCGAATACGCTCCCTCTCGGCGGCCGAGGTGGAATCACGACGGGCGATTGCCGTCATTTCGTTCATGGCCCACCGCCGCCCCATGACATCCGTGTCATGCTCGGCCTGATACACCAGTTCATCCAGCGGCTTGGCGAAGCTGAGCTCCTTGATCCAAACCGACTCACGATCGACGCCAATCAGCTTGGGTTCACGCGACGCATCAAAGGTGAACACGTTCTGAGCCGCGGGCGCTATCCACACCGTTTCTATCCGATCGTCGATCGCTACGTCCATGGCACCCCCGAAGTACGGTGCTTGCGCAAATCGGCTCAACGTATCGCGCTGCTGTGTCTGCGTGAGGGTGAGCGTGAGTTGCTGCGCGGTGGCGTCATACCGCTTCGTAACCGTGAAGACGGGATGTCCCATCCCGTACACCCACTGATCGAAGAACCAGCCCAACGACTGCCCACTGGCATCTTCAACCGATGTACGCAAGTCGTTGACGGAGACCGTACGGTCGTGGCGTTGGGCACCCGCCGCGAGGAATCGGCGCATTGCTTCGGACCACGCGCCGTCTCCGACCTGCTTGCGCAGCATACGCAGGACCAGCGCTGCACGCGAATAGGAGTAGTTGTCGTTCGCCAATTCGGTCGCCGCACTGTCATTCGGCAAGGCCAATGGTCGTCGAGTTCCGCCGTTCCAGTCACCAAAGTAGGTGCCTTGATCCGCGGGTAGATACCACAACAGGTACTCGTCGAGCCCGTTCTTGTGCTCGGTGTACATGCCGTCGAGATAATGCGCAAAACCGCGCACGAGCCACGCCTCCCGCCAGTCGCGAGGCGTGACGTACGCCCCGAACCACTGATGCGCCAGACCCTCCGCCTCGAGGCCATCCCACAGATAGAAATAGTCCGCATGGGTTGGCGCATCGTCGATCATGTTCTCGGTCATGGTCGAGGTCATCATGCTGCTGACCCCCCACGGCATGTCTTGCACGAAGACCTGCGAGTAGGTCGGGAACGGATAGGCCGTTCCCGTGACCTGTGCAAAGTAGCGCAGCATGTCCGGCAGTCTGATCACGCTGGCGGCGACGGCATCCACCTCGTCCGGATAGCCAATACTGTGGAGGGCAACGCCGCCCACGTGCTGCACCACGTCACGAAACTCCCCAGCAACAATCGACGTCAGATGATTGGCGTACGGTTGATCCGCCTGCCACCGGAAGGTCCTCGTACCGTCGCCGTTGTCGGTCGTGTCAACGAGCATGCCGTTTGAGACCACGGAAAGTGGCTTGGGAACGGTCGCGATGAGTGTTGTCGTCCGCAAATCATCGGGGGCGTCGTATCCCGGAAACCAATAGCGATTCGACGTCGGGAATCCCAGCGACCACAGCTGGCGTCGCTTGTGCGCTTCCGTTGTGGTCGGCGCGAAGAACCGCAGCCCCTTGCCGTTGCTGCCCCCGAGATTGTTCGGGTCTGACTCGTTCGCCCACGTTGTTTCATACGCAATGTCGATGGTCAGGTCTTCTCCGGCCGCGCGACGGCGATCGAGTGTGATCACGAGACCGTCATCGCGATCCTGACCATCATAGGCAAACGTGAGGGGCGTTCCATTGGCCAGTGTGACCGTGCGGATCGCGAGCATCCCGGCGTCGAGGGATACGACTTGGGTGGATATCAGCGGGGCCAGGGTGATCGCGGCCCGGCCAATCGCCCGCTTTCGTGCCCAGTCGAAGCGCAGGTCGAGTTCGATGTGCTTGACGTCGATCTTCCGGACTCGCGCCATATCGGCGCCCGGCGTCTCCGCGATGGCGGTTGCCGATGGGATCACGACGATCGCGATGGAAGTCAGCCAGCAAAATGCTCGGCGGCGCATGCGATTTGATGAAGGAGGTTCTGCGGTACGCGCGCATTCGTGCGTCGCATCCAAGGGCGGCACGCAGAATGCGCGTCGCATTGGCGCGGCAACAGAACCATTTCGTCGCGGCAGATGATGCCAATGGCTGCAGACTCGTCGGCACGAATGGATCCATCCACCTGCTCCGATTGGCTCGTGCGTGCTTTGAGCTCCATCGGCGGGCCGCACCAAGGGCGCCACAGGTCCGCCCGAAGTGCCCCCTGGCCCCACTAAACGGCGTGTTGTCCCCCGCCCCGTCAACTGGTCCACTCCTGCATTGCTACAAACGTAGCAGAGTGCTACGTATGTAGCAGCAACGTCGTTCGACGCCTGCGTGGACCTCCCGCCCGGACCATCCATGAGCACCCCAGTCTCTGCCACACTGACCCGCCGCGAGCGCCAGTTGATGGAAGTTCTCTACCGTCTCGAGTCCGCGACGGTCGCGGAGGTCATCGAGGCACTGCCTGACGCGCCGTCCTATTCCACCGTGAGAGCATTGCTGGGGCGGCTGGTTACGAAGGGCGCGGCACAGTACCGCGTGGATGGACCGCGGTACGTGTATGCGCCAGCGCGGCCCGTCACACGAGAGCGGGTGTCGGCGCTCAAGCACGTCGTGAACACGTTCTTTGGCGGCTCACGGGTGGATGCGGTCGCCGCGCTGTTCGACCGTCAGTCGAGCGTACTCTCGGACGATGAGCTGGATAGGCTGGCAAAGCTGGTCAGCGACGCGAAGAAGCGGGGGCGGTGAGATGACTGGAATCGGAGTGCAACTGGCGCAGCGGGTGCTGGAACTGCTGACGGTCCTGGCCGTTGGTGGCACGCTGCTGTTTCTGATGGCGGTCATCATCACGCGCATGATGCGTCGCGCGGCCGCTGCCTCGCGGTTTCTGGTGTGGTCTGGCGCGATGATCGGGCTACTCACGTTGGCCGCTGGGCGTTTGCTGATGTCGCCGGTATCAGTGGCAACCGCCAACCCGCTTCTGCTGGCGCTGCGGATGCCGTGGACCATGCCGCCAATGCTGGCTGACTCCATGCGTCTCGATGTCACGTCCACCGGTGCGGGAGACATACGCGCCACAGTCGCGTCCATCGAGCCTACCGGCCTACGAGCGGGGTCACGAGCACCGTCGGGTGCGGTGGCCGGCCGTGCAGTCAACGCGCGCGAGACGCACAACCCGACCGTCGTCGCGTCGGCGCGCATGACACCGACGATGGCACTTTGGCTTGCCGCACTTTGGGCCGCGGGTGCCACGGTGATGACGCTCCGCTTTGCACGCGGCACGTGGAACGTGCGTCGTGCGATTCGCGGTGCGGCCCGCAGCTTCGAGGGGGCGCATTGGCGCGTGCTGCAGCAGGCGTCCGAAGCGTTCGACATCCGCCGTCCGGTAGCACTTCGCCTGGTGGATACGGAGCAGATTCCGGTTACCACGGGCATCGTGCATGCAATGATCGTGCTGCCCCGGGCGGCCGAGTCGTGGTCGGCTGAGCGTTTGCGTCTGGTATTGCAGCATGAGCTGGGGCATATCGCACGCCACGATCTCGCAATCGCTACGCTCGCGCAGTGCGCCCTGATTTTGTGCTGGTGGCATCCGCTCGCGTGGCTGGCGCAGTCCAGGATGGAGCGTGAGCGCGAGCTGGCGTGTGACGATCTGGTGCTGGCGAGTGGGGTTCAGCCCAGCCGCTACGCAGAGGAGTTGTTGAATCTTGTCCGTGAACTGCGTCGGCCGGCGGCGCCCGCCTTCGCAGCGCTGGGAATGGCGCGGGCCTCACAAGTGGAAGATCGCCTGCGCGCGATGCTCGATCCCGCGCGACGACCGGCGCGTGCGACCGGCCGTTCGCACGCAGTGCTGGTGCTGTCGACGCTGATGCTCGCCGCGCTGCTGCTGCCAGCCGGACGTCTGGTGCCCGTCGCCGAGGCCACCCAGCCACCGGCAAAAAAGCGTGTGACCAGTTCGTCCGTGTCGGCCGCGTCCGCGACGTCAGGCGCATCCGCGGGATCAGGCGCATCCGCGGGATCAGGCGCATCCGCGGGATCAGGCGCATCCGTGGGATCAGGCGCATCCGTGGGATCAGGCGCATCGGCGGGATCAAGCGCATCCGTAGGATCGAGCGCGTCAGCTGCGTCAGCGGTGGCGTCACCACCGTACCCTGCCACACCGCGCCCACCGATCACGAGCGGGGCCGTCGCCGCGAACACCGTGGGCGTATTGGCTTCGGGCGACTCGTGGTACTCCATCGGTGGCCCGTGTGAGGCGATGGCGCCGACGTCCACGTCGATCGGACGCTCACTCGATGAGATCAAGGAAGAGTACTTCAACTTCGCCGCGGCAGGGTGCTGGCGCATCTCGCGCCGCGGACGGGTGCGGTTGAGTCCGACCGACGAACCACTGTCCTTGTCCGACCCGGATGCCCATCTGATCATCGAATGGAACGACCGTGCGCACACTGAGGTGGCCCGGGTGGTGCCCGCACCCGGCGGTGTACGCATCACGTTCACGCGCGATGGCCGTGACGTGGCGACCGGGGAGACGGCCGCGTGGTCGTCGCGTCTGTTCACCTTCGCGGCGCGCGAACTTGATCTCGACGTCACCGCGCGCGTGGATCGGCTGGTGCAGCGCGAAGGCGCCGACGGCGTGCTGCGCGAGATCACCCAGATCCAGTCGGAGTCGTCACGCACGCGTCACTTCATCTCGGCGATCGCACATCCGGCGCTCGATGGCGTCGCGCGTCGTCGCATCATGTCGGCGGCCACCACGTTTGCCGAAACGCTGCGGGATGACGGACTACGCGCGCGCATCGAAGGTGCCGTTCGGCAGGCCGGCGGACGATGAACGCCGCACACGGGCGCGAGTGGCGTGCCGGGATCGCGCTCACGCTGATGGTACTCGTGCCGGCGGTGCTGCACGCACAGCAGCCCGAGACGCTGCGCGGCACGGTTCGGAGCGACTCCGGTCGTGCCGTCGCTGGCGCAACCGTCATCACGACGCGCAGTACGGACCGCGCGGTGACACAAGCCACCTCCGACGCCGAGGGCCGCTGGCAGATGACGATCGCCGAGGGGTCGGGCGACTATCTGGTGTTTGTGAGCGCCGCAGGATTTCAGAGTGCGCGCCGGCGCGTGCAACGACAGGGCAGTGAGCGCGAGTTCGTCGCAGACTTCACACTCGCGACCATCGCGCCGCAGCAACTGCGCG
This sequence comes from uncultured Gemmatimonas sp., assembly GCA_964565915.1. Taxonomy (GTDB): domain Bacteria; phylum Gemmatimonadota; class Gemmatimonadetes; order Gemmatimonadales; family Gemmatimonadaceae; genus Gemmatimonas. The sequence goes on along the minus strand of CAZMGX010000017.1, from coordinate 6,938 downwards.
CCATCTCGGTACAGGCGGGACCGCCGCCGCGGCCCGGGCGCGGCGCGGCGCCGCTTGGCACGGAAGAGACGGGGGCGAGTGAAAAGTGGGTCGAGGGGGTGGCCGGATCACTCAGCCCGGCGCAACGCGGCGATCTTGGCGCACTGGCCGGGACGATCGCCGGTCTGACAACGGGTCCAGGCGGTGCCTCGCTGCTGGGCGCGGACGCCTCGTCCAATCTCAACACGCTCAACGGAGCGGCGATTCCAGGTGGTACGCTTCCACGCGCAGCGCAGGTGGATGCGCGATTTGTGGGCGCAACGTTCGATCCGACGCGCGGTGGATTTGCCGGCGGGCAGTTCGAATTGCAACTTCGCGCCGGCGACCGGCTCTTTCAGCAACGGCGTGCATTCCTGACCCTCGACCCGTCACTGCTGCAGCGCACGGATGCTATCGGTCGCGCGCAGGGACTCAACGGGCAGAGTATTCGCGCGTCACTTGGTGCCGACGGAGAGCTGACACGCAAGTCCAGCTCGTACAACGTTGCACTCGACTACGCGCGGCGCGCCTCCGAGCCAGCCACGCTGTTGTCCGCCGATGTCAGGACGCTGAACCGTGCGGGTGTGAATCCCGACTCGGTACAGCGCCTGCGCACCATCGCTGCCGGATTGGCGCTGCCGCTGGGACTCCGCGGTGCCCAGCAGCTCTCGGAAACGATCTCCTGGCTGGGCCGACTGGACGATACGCGTGATACGTCGCGCGTGCTGGCACTGATGAACTTCGTAACGTGGGAACGCGAGAGCGGCCTGGGCGCCGACGCGCGGACCTCGCCAAGTGCCCTGCGGGAGCGGCGGTCGTTGTCGGGATCGCTGCAGTTGCTCCATCAGCACTATCTGGGTGCGCGCAAGACCGTATATAACGAAAATCGCCTGGGGTTCTCACGCACGGCGCGCAGCGGCGCCCCCGCCTTGCTCGTTCCGTCGGTGGCGGTGGTGGTGGGCGGCGTTGATCTCGAAGGCGGCGATGATGTTGCACTGCTCAGTGCGGCGGGAGCCCGGGGTGCGGTACGCGACGAGTCCTCATGGACCACCGAAGGCGCCAGTGAGTGGGCCTGGCTCGCCCGCGGAACCAAGCACCGGTTTCGCGCCACGGCGTGGGTGCGTGGTGACGGAGCCAGCACGTTGGCCCCAATCAATGCACTCGGCACGTTTCAGTTCAACTCTCTGGCCGATCTCGCCGCCAATCAGCCCGCATACTACACGCGCACGCTGAGTGATCAGGTGCGCACGGGTGACGCGTGGAACGGGGCCGTGGCCATGGCTCACCGATGGGCGCCTTCACGACGCTTTCAGGCGCTGTATGGTGTGCGCGTGGAGGGCGGCATGTTCACCACCACGCCGGCGCGAAATGCGACGGTGGAGCAGGCGTTTGGTATTCGCACCGACGAGGCACCGGCGCGTGTGGTGGTGAGTCCGCGCGCGGGCTTCACCTGGCGTCCGCTGCCGAATCGACCGGTCTCGACCGGCATCACCAAGTCGGAGATGGGCACATTCCTGCAACCGAGCACGAACATCATCCGCGGCGGCATGGGCGTGTTTCGCGACCTGTATCGACCAACCACTGTGGCGAACGCGGCTGCGGCGACGGGGTTGCCCGGCTCCGCCATATCGATCTTTTGTGTGGGCGCGAGCGCACCGCGACCCACGTGGAATGCCTACGATAACGAGTCTGCCATTCCGTCGTCCTGCCTCGACGCGAGTCCGCTGTCGCAACAGGCCACGCCGGTGCTGGCACTTGCTCCGGGTTTCGATGTGCCGCGAAGCTGGCGTGCCACGCTCAACTGGTCCGGGGCGTACCGACTGCTGTTGCTGCGCGCCGAGGCCGTTGGTGCGCGCAACCTGGGCAGCCCCGGCACCATCAATCACAACTTCACCAACCAGCCCGTCTTTTCGCTGGGCACTGACGGACGCCCGGTGTTTGTTCCGGTCACCAGCATCGATCCGGCGACCGGTGCGGTGTCGTCGGCGGCGAGTCGCCGCAACCCTGCATTTGGAAGCGTCCGAACGTTGCAAAGCGATCTCGAGTCGCGTGGTGCGCAGGTGACGTTCAACGTGACGCCCGATCCGCTGCGCATGAACGGGCGGTTCACGAACGTGTCATACACACTGCAAACGGTGCGGCAGCAGTACCGCGGATTCGACGGCGGCTCACGCGGCGATCCGGGTGTGGTGGAGTGGGCGCGCGCGGCCAGCGACGCCCGTCACAGTGTGCTCTTTCAACTGGGCACGTCGGTGCCAAAGGTGGGCCTGTTCACGCTGTTCGTCCGACTGCAGTCGGGACGTCCGTTCACGCCGATCGTGCAAGGTGATATCGACGGCGACGGTACGGCCGGTGATCGCGCGTTCGTGTTCATCCCGTCGTCGGCGCGTCCGGCCGACGCGGCCCTCTACGCCGGCATGGATGCGCTGTTGCGGGGGGCGTCGCCTACCATCCGCCGCTGCCTGGAACGTCAGGGCGGAACCATTGCCGCCCGGCAGTCGTGCGAAGGGCCGTGGACGCAGTCGATGAATGCACGACTCGACGTGCGCATTCCCAATCGGTTGCTGGGGCGACGCACCAGTCTGTCACTCAACTTCTCCAACCCGCTGAGCGGCTTGGATCAGCTGTTGCACGGTGAGAACCTTCGCGGATGGGGCAACAGCGCCGAGCCCGATCCCGTGCTGCTGGTGCCGCGCGCGTTCGACGCCGCCACGCGCACGTTCCAATATCGTGTCAATCCGCGGTTCGGCGATACGCGTCCGTCCCGCACGTTGTTCCGGACACCGTTTCGGGTGTCGCTGGATTTCTCGTGGGATCTCTCTCGGGACGAGGCCGCACAGAACCTCGACCGCAGCCTCGATCCGGTCAAGGAGAACGGCGCCTGGCGACGGCCGCCTGCCTCGGCGATCGCGCAGCGGTACCGTGCGCGCATTTCAAGCGTCCACAGTGTGATCCTGTTCAACAGCGACACCCTGTTCCTCACGCGCTCGCAGGTCGAAGCATTCAGCGCGGCCGATACGGCATTCCGGCGCGGGGCCGACTCGATCTACTTCGCGCTCGCCGACTCCCTGTCGGCCCTTCCCGAGCGTTTCAACGCGTCAGCGGCCATCGACATGATCAAGCGGGCTGATGATCGCTACGAGGCCCTGTTCTGGGCGCAACGGGATGTGGTGAAGGCGCAGCTGACACCGATCCAGAGCAGCGCGCTGCCCGAGTTCATTGCGCGGATGATCACGGAGAAACTGGACGATGACCCGGCCCGTCGACCGCGGTACCGGTTCACGAACGATGGCTCGTCGGTACGGGTGAGTCGCAACTGAGGGTGAGTCGCGCCTGTGACGGATCTGTCGATGGCCGGGTACCGCGATCAGGACGTGCGCTCTCACCCTCACATCCCCTCCGATGCGTGCCACCTGCCCAACCTTCCTGCTGACGGCCATCGCCCTGCTCACCGCAGGGTGTGACAACCGACCGGTCGCTGGCGATCTCACGGAACCTCCCGCAGAAACTCAAGGGCGACTCTCCGGCACATTCACCGCCACGGCGCAACGACCCAGTCTCATACTCCGCAACACCACGGACTACGTAGTGGGCTTCACGGTGAACGAGAAGGAGGGAATGATATTGCGGCTGTTACCACCGTGTGGAGTCGAGCGCCCGCAGGTCGCGCCAGGACAGGCAATCACGTTGCGATATGCTGACATCGACGGATATACGGATGCCGCGAGAGAAGTCGTCGTCTCCTGGTGTATCCTCAAGCGTGCGTCCGACGGCACCTTGCAGCGATACGGGGACGAGCGGGGATTTACCGTGCGTCTGTAACCGGTCGCGGGCCCGACGAGGCATCGCAGCCGCGAGGCTCCGATGCAGTCGACCTACGTTGTTGGTATAGCGATCTGGTGTTCCCCGGATGCGTTCACCAACTTTTCACTACTATGGTGTCTGACAACTCCCGGCTCGAGGAGGTCGTGACGCGCACCGGTACACGTGTCCGGGTGTTGCGCGTTGCGCCGTTCCAGTCCGTCGAGCTCCGCACCGACCATGACACCGTCGTGCACATCTGCATCGATGGCATCGGCGTCCTCGATGAAGCGGGCGGTTCCTATCTCGCTCGCGCCGGCTTCATCGCCGTGCGACTCGCGTCGTGGCGCGGGCGAATGTCCGCACGCAACGCACCACTGCGCATCATCCGCTTTGCGTGGCCGCGTACGGCGCTCGACGCCTTGGGAAATCTCTCCGTCGGCATCTCGGCGCCGCGCACCCTGTATGGCCGCTCAAGCGTCGAGCTGGCCTGGCGTGCGGCCGACGAACTGCAGCGACAATGGCCCTATATGACCGATGCGCTGGGGATCTTCAGCGACGGAATTGCCCTCGGCCTGTGTCGACACGCCAGCCGACTTCATGCGAAGGAACCGGCGCGCGCGAATCGTGCGCGCCGTGCCATCGAGAAGGGTCTCAGTAATCCGCTCGATCTCGCCGGCCTTGCACGTGCGTCGGGATGTACGCCAGAACACCTGAGCCGTGTCTTCAAGGCCACGTATGGATTCTCTCCACGGGAGTTCCAGCTGCGGCAGCGCATCGAGCGCGCCAAACTGCTCCTCACGCGCGACGATCGGCCCGTCGGTGACATAGCATTAGCTTTGGGCTTCCACGACGGTGCACATCTGGCGCGACACTTCCGCGCCCTCGCGGGCATGACGCCCCTCGCGTTCCGGGCGCGATACCGTGAGATCAATTCCGTAGGCAACGCGTCTGGATCGTAGGCGCAGGCGGCGCGCCGATCTCGTAAGGTGACGAAACCTTAACGAGGCCCGCCATGAAGATCCGACTGTTCATCACGACGCTCCTGCTTCCCGTAGCCGCCTTGGCGCAGGCACCCGTCATGACGCCATGCGCCGTTCGTGGTCTCGATGGCGACGTACAATGCACCACCATTCGTGTACCCGAGGATCGTGCAAAACCGAACGGCCGTCAGCTGGAGTTGTTCGTCGTGGTCGCACGCGCCACCGGCAATCAACGCGCATCGGATCCATTCGTATACCTCGCTGGCGGCCCGGGGCAGGCGGCGTCGGAGAGTGGCGAGTTTGCATCAACCGCCTTCGGCGAAGTGCGTCGACATCGTGACCTCGTGTTCATCGACGCGCGGGGTACCGGTCGCTCCAACCCGCTTCGCTGCGCTCTCTTCCGCCAGCCGTCCGACCTGGGCGGCAGCACCATGTACCCCGCCGCCGCGGTGCGCTTCTGCCGGGATTCGCTGTCGAGACACGCCGACCTCACGAAGTACACGTCAGCCGACATCGCCGACGACATTGAGGCGGTGCGTCAGGCGTTCGGATGGCCGGCGCTCAACTTCTATGGCACCTCGTACGGCACCCGACTCGCGTTCACGTTCCTTCGGCGTCACGAGTCTCGCGTCCGCACGATGACGCTGAAGGCCGTGGCCCCGCCGTCACTCATCGCCCCGATGAACTACGCGGACGACGCCGAACGCGCGTTCGGTTTGCTGGAACGAGACTGCCGCGCCGATTCGGCATGCGTTCGAGCCTTCCCTTCGCTGCGCGATGATCTCGCTCGGGTATTGGCGCTTGCCGACTCGGGGCGGATACGTGCACCGCTACCGGGTGGTGACACGGTGCTGGTGACACGCGACGCGGTCGCGGCTACGCTGATGTCGGCCATGCAATCCGTGTCGGAGTTGCGTCGTCTACCGGCCGCACTGCACACGGCGGCCGCCGGCAACGTCAACACCTTGGCGCTTCTTGTCGTGCAGTCACGTCGCGCCGTTGATGCCCTGCTGTACCCCGGTATGCATCTCTCCGTCTCATGCAGCGAAGACGCCCGCGATCTCGACCTCGCTGCGGCACGACGCCGCAACGCCGAGACGTTTCTCGGAGACGTGCGCGTGCGCACGCTGGCTGAAGCCTGCAAGGAGTGGCCGGTTGGTCCACGAGACTCCTCGCGGCGTAGTCCTCCGCGCAGCCGAGTACCCGTGTTGCTCGTTTCGGGCGAGCTGGATCCGAACACACCACCGCACCATGCCGAGTCGGCGTTGGCAGGGCTGCCGAATGCGCGGCACATCGTGTTGAACGGCGTCGCGCACAACTGGTCGAACGTTGCGGCGTGCGGGCGCGACATGGTCGCAGCCTTCGTGGCCACGGCATCGGTCCGCGAACTCGATGTGTCCTGCGCCAGTCGCAGCAGTGCTCCGCCGTTCCTGGTGCCCAGTCCATAAACGCGCGCGGGTGTGGCCTCGAGCGGGCTTAGTCGCCCCTCACGTTTCCTCCGGCAATCCGCGCACGTCGTCGCTGTACGACAGCCGATGTTTGTCTTGCGCCCTGCGCGCGAGGGCAAGCGAGCCGGTGGCCGAGGCCGTAGTGAGGACGGTGAGCGGACCGTAGATCGTGAGCAGACGCAGCCAGACCGGCGTGATAAGGGGGCCGGCGCCGAGCGCGAGGGCGACAGAGCCCAGTGCCACACCCGCGCCGATCCCCCAGGCGGCAACTCGGCGATGCGAAAGCTCGTCAAACCGCCGTTGTCGATCGCCGACCAGCAGCAGCACGGAAAACAGTACGCCGCTCAGGAAGCCCGGAATGGCCAGGGTCTGCGGCCACATGTCGAGGATCTTGCCGTCGGGATCGACGATTCCCTCCATGATGCCGCCGCCGATGACGGCCCACGCGAGCGCCCAGATGACACCCATGCCCAGCGCTGCGCGGGCGCGTCGAAACCACTGTTTCATGTGCTGCGGGGATAGGGCGCCGCGCTTACTCCGATCGGTCTGGACGGCGTAGGGCAGGATCGCTTTGCAGTACAAAGTACTTCTGTCGCGATGGCCCCGCCAGTGCTACCGTCTTCCGGCCGCCGCTCCAGTCGCCGCTCCAGTCGCCGGCGCACCCTCGAGCATCGTCCCCAACGCTTCA
>CAZMGX010000016.1:0-29405 GCA_964565915.1 uncultured Gemmatimonas sp. | reverse complement strand
ACCGTCGGGGCGCCGGTCTCCTCGGATCCACCGCGAACCACGGCGCCGCCACTCCCGGCCGCCACAATCGACGTCTCGCGCGGGATGGCGGTGGTGGCGGTTCCCCCACCGGAGCCGGCCGCCGCGATCGCGGCGGAGACGGCATGCCCGCTGACAGCGACCGCGCCGCCGCCACTCCCTGCACCAGCGATCGCGGACGCCGCGGCCCGTACGCTGGTGACGACGCGGCCACCGCCTTCACCCCCGGCCGCGATCAGGCTGTCGGCAGCTGGTGACGTTGCAGCAGTGGCCCCGCCTTCGCCCGCCGCCGCGATGGTCGTGGTTTCGTGCTTTCCGGCGATCGCCACACCACCGCCGGAACCTGCACCGGCGACGCTGGCCGCCGCCGTCCGGCCGGCGCGCACGATCCCGTCGCCACTACCCGCTGCGATGATCGGGCGTGTGCGCATGACGGTGACGGTGCCGCCACCCGAGCCACCGCCAGCGATCGCACTGGAGCCCGTCCAGTCCTCCTCGGACAGCACCTCCAGGAACACGCTGGTGAAGCGCACCTCGGTGGAGGTACCCAGCGGCTCGAAGAATTCGAGGAAGACTTGGGTGACGCGGGCATCACTCATGCGGAGTCCAGCGTTCTATATCCGATAGTGCAAGCGTTGTACACCGCGCTGGCTGCCTCAGGGCTGGCGTAATTGACGTCCGCATCGTCCTCTTGCACCGAGTGCTCGAACCACTCGTAATTCAACGGCTCCGGGTTGCTTGTAAGCTCGCCCGCCCCGTAGTCGAAGATGGCTTGACCATTGGCACCGTCACCGCCGTGGTGGCCTTTGCCGCGTGCGCGCACTGCTAGTGCGTAGACTTTGGTGGAAGGGATGAAGATGTTGGTATCAAACAGGTCTTTCTGATCGAAACCGACCACCTTGTTGTAGGTGCCGTCATCATCCGGCGTGTTACCGTCATCGACCATTGCAAACGCGTCGCTACCGGACGACGGCGTGAAATCGATGGACGCATCGCTCACCGGCAGTCCGCGCGACACATAGAGACGCCGGACCACTTCACCCGTGCTGATGTACAACGGGCCGATGTGCATGTCGCCCGCGCCAAAGCCGCCAAACACGGTGAGTCCGACACCTTCGCTCGCTAGCGCGCCACCCGACTTCGTAAGGTCGAGACTGGTGCCCGTGTACACGAGGTTCCCATTGAGATACAGATACACCTCTCCCACTGTGGCGCTCACCACGACCTTCAGCGCCACATACGTCCACACGTTTGGCGGCATGGAGTTGTTGGGCGACGCACCTAGGAAGGTCGTGTCCGCGTTACTGACGCCCACGCGCTCGTTGCCAACGTCGTAGTAGACGTTCGGTCCGATCACACCATCGCCAGACCCGTCGTTGTTGTACGGGTAGAGCAGCTGGATGTATGTCAGCGATTCCGGAGCGTGGCCGGCCACGAACTTGAACCACGCGCCGACGCTGTAGGTGGTCAGTCCACCCCCAGCATACCCATTGAACGGAATGTTGATCTGAGAGTTACCGCCGCCCTGGCAGCGCAGGGCGCGCATTCCACGCGGCCCGTCGACGCTGCTGATGGTGGCAGCATCCGGAATGTAGACATTCGGGATGCGGTTGCGAAGCTGCTCGAGCGAGGAGCCGTCCAGACCGTGCCAGCCGGTGAAGAACTTGATGCTCATGCGGTGACCTTGTAACCGACCTTCGAGGCATCAAGAGCGGCTGCTGCGGCTGCCACAGACCCGTAAGCGGAACCCGGAGCGGTGATAGCATGGCATCCGCGCCAGTCTGTGTCGAGTCCCTTTGACGGGCCGACAACCGTACCAGCACCGATGTCAATCTGCGCCGCCAGCTCCCGGCCATCGTCCGCCGTGGCGCGTGCGCGCACCACTGCTTGAACCGCCTTTATGTCAGCGGTGGCTGGTCGCGCGCTGCCGACTGTGAACATGTCCTCGTCGTTGACAGTGGCGCTGTGATTGTAGCTCGCGTCATCGTCGGACTCTTCGGTGCCGTCGTCCACCTGCGACACATTGGTAGACGCCAGGGGTGTGAAGTCGACGCTGTGGTCATCATCGACTTCCACCACACGAACGCGGCCAGCACCCAAAAACGTGGTGTCGTCTCTGACGTACATGGCGCACAGGCCCATGATCGCGTAGCCATTTCCGGCCGACGAGTTTATCCAAGGGCCCACGAAGTTCACGCCTGTGAAACTCCCGTTGATGGTATCTTGGCCCGTCAGACTGCACAGCGTCGTCGTGCCGTCCAACTTGACGACGACGCTGCCTGTAGAGTTGTGAAACACCACCTGCACTTCGAAGTAATGGCCCTCACCATCGAGTGGGAATGACCCATTGCTTCCCGCCCACAGCACAGTATCCGCGAGAGAGCTGCCACGAACCACCACCAGTCGCTCGTTGGCGAGGTCGTAGAGTAACGAAACGTGCGTGGCGTTCTCCGTCTCGTCGTAGAAGTAGCAGATGCCGAGCGCATCCGCTTCTTCGACATACCACAGCCCGAGATAGAAGCCGACTGTGAGTGTTGCGTAGCTTCCTTCTAGTTCTGGGCCAAATTCACAATATGCATCGTCCGCCTCGATAACGATGCCCCAGTCGATTTCGCGGCGGATGTCGTTCTGGATCTCAAGGCTGCCCGCTGTGAAGCACCGGTGCCGCGCATTGAGCGCAGTAGGACCGTCGCCATAGGCAAGGCCGTGGAATCCCGAGAGCCAGATGGTAGCCACGGGGCCTTATGTGTCGAGTAGATTCAGATCGGCATCGGTCTGCGTCAGCGTACCCTGCGACGCGAACACCTCCGGAATGATCTTGCTCACACGGGATGAGGCATCGGGCGTGCCAGACACGTCGATTGCCGTGCCGCCAGACGTGGCAGCAACCTTGAAGGTGTCCGTGGTAGCGTCGCGCACGAAATACACGGTGCCTTCGGTCAGACCTGTCGGGCAGGCTCCGTTGAAAAACACGATCTGATCGGTGTCCGCAAAGCCGTGCGCCGGCACGGTGAACACGTCGGTACCCGCGACAAAGGTGTAGCGCTTCGGCGTGTCGCCACCGAGCGGCGCGTACCCGTAAAAGGTCCCGCTGGTGAGCGCGCTCCACCACCCCACCCAGCGCACCGTGGTAGAGGCTGGGACGTCGAACGCACACGTGTTCGAGTCGTCCATGGCGCCCGAGGCGGCGGCATTCCATGTCTTGGCTTTGCGGGCATACGCGGGCGAGCCACCACTGATTTCGTTGGCACCCGAGGTGCTCGGGTACCCGGAGTGGAGCGAGAAGTACGTAATCGCGGCGCCGAGGGCGTCGAGCATCAGGTTGCGAGCGGCGGTGACAAACGGCATGTGCGTAGTACTGGTGTGAGGGATTGGGGTGGCGCGTCAGATGACTTCGTCTGCGATCAGCGGAATCGCGGATCGGCCGGCAGCGGCATACGCCGCCGCAGAGAGTTGGCGCAGCGTGGCAAGAAACGACTGCCGCTGCAGATTGGGCGCGTCGCTCGGGTCGGCGACGACATAGAACTGGCCGGACTGATCGAGCTGCTCCACCATGTCGCGCACCACGGCGATGCCCTCATCGAACGGCAAGGCTTGGAAGTTCACAGACAGGCTTCGCCCCTTCGGTCGGCGCCGATAGAACCGCGAGTTCGCGAGGGAGTTACCGACCTGCGTACCAGGGATGAAGCCCAGCTCTGAGCCCACGGCCATGTTGTACGTCGGCTGGAAGCGCGGCGCGTCGACGAGGCGACCGATCTGGACGTAGCCATCGGCGTTGCTGCTGTCGAAGATCTCGATGCGGCGGTACCGCGCCGTGACCTCGGTGAACACATGGACTGCGTCACGCGGCGGATTCAGCGCGTTGATCTGCGCATCGGTCAGCAGTCGCGTTGCCGCATTCGGGTTGCCGCTGGGCAGCACGCTCGTGGCCCACTGCTCGGGCCACACGGCGATGGTTCCCGAATCGTAGGCGTGTGTCGCAAAGCTGGCGTCGTTGCCCAGGCGTATGCGCCACGTGGCCGCGCTGCGCATGTTGTGGCGGACGAGCGCGATGACCGAAGTGGCCGCCGCTGCTCCGTGATCGATGTTGATGATGGTGTCGGCGTGGCTGTCCGTGGCGGACCGAGCGACGGCCGCCAAGTCATCCGTGAGCAGGTTGGCGAGCGTCCGAGTCGGCCACGATCCACCCGACAGCGTCGGAGTGCTCAGCGGCCAGCCGAAGAGGATGTTGGCCATGGCTATCCCCACACCGTGACGTCGATGGTGCCGGCCGTCGGATCCAATTGGTAGCCGATGATGACGAACAGTTGGCCGGCGTCGAGCCCGAACCGATCGTAGGTCAGTTGGATCACTACCCCAAGGTCGACCGCGGCGAGCTTCGCGGCCGTCGCGATCAGCCTGAACTCGAAGCAGTCCCGCCGCACGCCGTGGAGCGCGAGCAGCCGGTTCGCCTCGACCTGCGCGGCGGTCAAACACGACAACTTCGACTCGACGCGAAGCTCCGGCGAGAGCAGGAACTCCTCCGCGATCGTGAGGTCCTCGGCGACGGCATCCTGCCAGCGCTGCGCGAGGCGGGCCCGCCGTGCCGCACTCACGTTGCCGGCGAGGCCGGTTGTCTGCGGCGTGTAGTTCTCCACGGCCGCCACGGTCACGCGATGCACCGGAATGCCGTCGTTGTTCAGCGGCACCCGGTGGAGCGTGTCCTCCTCAATCTCGGTCTGCGTCAGCGTGAAGGCCGGTGTCCCGCTCGGTGCCTCGAGGCGCCGGATGCGCCAGATGCCATCCTTGTCCGTGCCCCACCACGCCCCCACACTGCGGCAGATGTCGTCGAGCACCTGCTGGAGCTTGATCTCTTCGGTGTAGTAGAGCCCGAGCGTCGCGCGATTGGCCGCATCCAACGCCGCGCAGTCGGCGGCACTGATGGTACCGAGACTGACGCCCGCGTCCACGAGGCAGCGCCGATACATCGCCGCCGCGGTCCGATCGTTGGGCGTTGTGCCTTCGATGACGTCCATGGTCAGCTGGCCAATCGGCGCGCTGCCGAGCCGGATCATGCCGCCGTCCTTCCAGACCTGAAACTCGCCCTCGCTGGGCGCCGTGGCCTCGATCTCTACCTGGCTCGTGTAGGCCGGACCGATGTTGCGGGCGAGCAAGGCGCCAGAGTCATAGACCGCGGCGACGTCCCGGATGGGATCCTTCGATGCGTGCCGGATCAGCTTCGAGGAGTTCACGTCGACCGGCGTGACGTTGAAGCAGGCGCCGCGTAGGACGGGCTTGGGCTTCCCCTTGAGATCACTTTCCAGGCCCTCGACGCCATCGGGCAGCACGTTGCTGCCGTCGTAGAGCTCGGGCTGCAGCGGCGAGAGCGTGATCACCTGGCGATCGCGCAGGCGCACCTTCACCGCGTCGAGCGTGAACTCGAGCTCCTCCATCGTCCCCGTGAAGACCTTGGCGTAGGCGGCGGGGAACGCGACGTCCGGACTGTCGCCATACCGAACGACCAGGTCGCGACCGTCCACCGCCACCGTCTTGAGCCAGTCGAGGGCGCCGTCCTCATTCTTGAGGACCAACTCGCCGTAGCCGACGCGGGAGGCGCCGCCCACGGTGCGAATGTCGAAGATGTCGCGACGCACCAGCGCGGGCGTCAGCACCCGGCCGAGGATCGTCGTGTCGGCCGGCGTGTCGGTCGGTCGCGTGGTGAATCCGTGCGTGCCGAAATACACGACCTGCGGCGCGCCGTCGAAATAGTGCAGCTCAACGACGTAGCTCGTGCCGATCATCGCCGACTCGCCGCGCGCGCGGTGTTCGCCTGGTTTGTGTTCCGCGTCTCCTGAATCAGTTGGCGGAGTTCCAGCACGACCTGACCGATGGCTGTCACCTCGTCTCGGCTGGCGCCGACGGCGATGTCGTTGCCGGTCTTCCCTTCGGCGCGCAGTTCCTCGATTTCCTTGCGGAGCGTGATGATCTCTTGGCGCATGGTGCGCGCTTCCGACAACTGCTCTTCGGCGACCCGGAGCGGCGCCGGCGTGGTGCTCGGTCGCGGGCCCGTCCGCAACCGATCGCGACTGTCCCCGGTCCCCGTCGACGGCGTGATGCCGAGGAACGTGTCCCAGTAGGCGTTATCCCGCAGGCGGTACTCGTGCTGGCGCGTCTCACTTAGCACCAGCTGCTCAATCTGCTGCTGGGCCGCCGTCTCGATCGCCTGGCGCGTTTCCTGCAAACGTTCGATCGTCAGCCGCGTGCCCTCGTTGATCGCGTCCTTCTGCTCGTTCAGCTTGTCGAGCTGCTTTTGCGCATCCTCCGCGGCCTTGTCTTTTGCGGACTGGAGGGCATCGATTTGACGCTGAGCGGCGTCCGTGATCGCCTGCTTCTGCTCGCCCAGCGACTCAATGGTCTGCTGCAGTGCATCGACGGCCTGACGTGCCGCCTCGAGCTGCGCTTCCTCGACCGGCAGCGTCGCGCCGTACTGCGCCTCGATGGCGTTCAGGACTTCGTTCACGCGATTGAAGTCGCTGACGTAGCCGGGGCCCGACGCATTGTAGGCACGGGACGCTTCGAGCAATGCCTGCGCCGCGGCCGGGACCCGGAGTGCCGCCGCACTGTCGCCACCGGCCGCCGCCGCGGCGGTGCGCTCGAACTGCGCGCGCGCCTCGGCCAGCTTGTCCTCGGGGGAGAGGGGCGAGAGGTTCCCGAGCTTCAGCGAGTCGCGCAGCTCCCGCATGGCGGTGACGACCTGCGTGTTGGTCTGCACACTCTTCTCGAGCACCGAGAGCTGTTTCTGCGCCGCGTCCAGCGCGTCGCGCGCACTGTCGATCTGCGCGTCGATCGCATCGGTCTGCGCTTTCGTTTGCTCGCGGATCGCACTGATCTGCTGATCGAACGCCTTCGCGGTCGCACGGGCCGCCGTTTGCGTCGCCTCGATCTGTTCATCAATCGCCTTGATCTGCGCGGCGGCGGCGTTCTGCGTCACCTCGATGAGCAGATCGATGGCCGCGATCTCGTCGCGGGCGCGGTCCTGGATGGCCTTGGTACCGTCTTCAATCGCACGCTGCATCTGCAGCTGGGAGCGTTCCGCGAACTGGGTGAACCGCAGTAGTGCGAGATTGCCTTCACTCATGCCCGCGCGGATGGCGTCCGCCATCTCCTGCCGCTGGCCGGCGTTGAACGCGGCATCCTGCTGCCCGCGGACATTGCCACTCGCGCCCAGCGCACGTGCGATCAGGGATTCAGTAGTCCGGAGGTCCTGCTCGGCGATCTGGGCCGCGCGGTCAAGCGCCTCCGCGGCGTTGCGCGCGGCGATCGACAGCAGTTCCATGTCGGAGGCGCCGCGGGCGATGGCATCGGTGTACCGACGCTGCAGGGACTCATCGAAGGCGGCTTGGCTCGCGCCACGCGGGTCCGTGATCGCGCGGACGGCGTTGTCGTTGTCGAAGATGTTGCGACGCTCGTCCTCGACCCTTCGGGCCACTTCGCGCTGACGACTGGCTTCGGCCTCGGCCACGTCCTTCGCGGCCTGCGCCATCAGCAATAGGCGATACTCGGCCACCTCTGCCGTATTGCCGAACTTGGCGACGGCCGCGGCAACCTTCTCGTTGATGTCGATCACTGCCTGAGCAGCGTCGGCTTCGCTGTCGCGCCCCTGCTGTCGAAGGCGCAGCACGTCATTGCTCGCCGAGAACGCCTTCAGAGCTTCCTCCTGCTCCTTGAGCGCCTTGGTGCGGTTGCGCTCCAGCCGTTCGATCTCCTTCATCGCGTCGGCAAGCTGCGTGATCGACTCACGAATCTGGGTGCCGTTGCCGCGGGCGGCGATGATCTGCGCGCGATGTGCCTCGAGCGCTGCCGCGGTCAACGCTTCGACGGTGGCCGTAATCCCGGCCGCGGTCTCGGTCGTGATGTCGTTCAAATCGTTCGCCGCCGCGACCTGCTCCTGAAACGCCTTCGTCAGCGCATTGGCGCGCTCGGCGTTTCGCTGCTGGCTCCGGTCGAGCGAGCTCAACGCATCAAGCAGCACGAACGCACCCCCGGCGATCGAGCCGACCGCCCCCGCCTTCTCGGCGGCACTGCTGGCGGACTTGAACGCGCCCACGCCGGAGACGATCGCCTGCGCCCCGCTGGCCGCCTTCGCGATCTCTTGACCTACGTCGCCCCATGCGGCGGCCAGCAGCTGCGCGATGCCCAGCACGGACTGCAATGTTGCCGCGAAACTTTCGGCCTCGCGTTTCGTGCGTTGGAGCGCGACAAACTCTTCGACCTGCGACGCGCTCATCTTTTCGGCCTGCGCAAGACGGCGATTCTCGGCGTCAATCAGCACCTCCCGTTCCTCGCCACTCTTGCCGATGAGCGACACCTCCGCGCGCAACTGCGCCAGCTTCTCCTCGTTCTGCAGGTACTGCTTCGCCTCCTGCGAGGAGATCTTGTTCCGTCTCTCGATCTCGGCGTCCAGTTTCGCGACTGCATCGACCCCGGTTTGCGCGAACGCGATGTTGCGCTGGTTATTGCGCGCCGCCTCGGCCTCTGCGGATTCCTTCGTCAGCGTAATGTGGTTCTTGATCAGCTTCAGTGCTTCGCGATTCGCTTCGTTGTGGGCCTTCCGGGCGGCGGTGGCCGCCTTCACCGCCTCCTTCTCGGCGTCGGTCGTAGCGGTCAACGCCCGGATGTCATTGACCATGCGCACGCGCTCTCCGAGATCCCCGCCGGCGGCCACGTTCGAGGCGAGATCCGCGCGCAACTCGGCGACGCGATCGGTGACGCGCTTGTTTTCCGCGATCGTCAACGCGCCCGCCGTGCGCAGGGCCGCGAGTCGTTCAGTCTCCTGCTGCAATACGAGGCGATCGATCTCTCGTTCGCCGGTCTCCACCACAGACTGCAGTTGATTGTACTCGTCCCGTTTGGCCGCCAAGCGCGCTTCCGCGAACGCGCGGGTGTCGGTCGCGCCTGTGTTGTTGTTCGACACGATGATCGAAGGACGGTTCAACTCCGCCGTGATGCTGGCAATGTCACTGGCGAGCGAACGCAACGTGCTCCGCTGCTTTTCGACGTCATCGACCAGCTTCCCGCCCGCGCCCTGCCGTTGGCGATCCTGCAGCGCCTCGAGGGACTTCCTCGCTTCGTCCTGTTCGGCCTTCATCTTCCGCGTCTTCTCGGTGAAGACGTCGTAGGCCACTCCAAGAACCTGCACCGCGATGAGCGCCGCACCGATTACACCACCCGTCGCAGCGAGGCTGGCGTTCATGGTGCGCGTTGCCGCTGAATTTTCTGCCGCGGCTTCCGCGCTCCTGTTTATCGCAGCGGTTTTATCGGCGAGGGGTCCGAGCACTTCTTGTACGGTGATCTTTTCCAGCACCTCAAAGGCGATATGGTCGGACGTCGCGCGAGATGCTTCTTTGGTCGCGACCGCGAGCGACCGGCGTGCGCGCTCCTCTGCCAGAAACGCCTCGTTCCGATCAATCAAGGTTGTGCGCTCTGCCGTCGCCGCAGCGCGCGCCTCTGCCTGCGCTGCGAGTTGCGCCCGCGCTGCACTGGCTTGCGAAGCCATCGCCGCGTTGATGCGATTGCTGGCCGCCACCACCTCGTCAGCTGTCTTGGTCGCGGCCGATCCCGTGGCTTTCGTCGCGGTCTCAAACTGCTTGAGATTGACGATGGCGCCCGTTGAATCGACGGCAAGGCCTAGCGTAGCAACTACATCCGCCATCAGTCCTCTCCCTCTTCGTCGTCCGTCGGAGGATGCCGGCGCACGGCGTCCAGCTCGAACAGCGCATCGATCTCGTGCGGTTCAGGATCGACGCGCTTGCGACGCGCCCAGGCATCGAAGTTCACCCAGTCGAGCGGCGCCACGCCCTCGGCGGTGACCCCACAGCGGCCCAGCAGTTCGTCAGACCACTCCTTGAGGTACCAGAGCGACTCCGGTGGCTCCGGCCCTTCGAGGTCGGCCAGTGCCTGGGCATACTCGAGCGAGTCGACGCCGTAGTGCTTGCGCGCCTGCCGCAGCCGGACCTCGAAAGAGTCACGAAACGTGCCCTCCCCGAGCGGTTTGTTGAGCGTGGCGGCATGCGCGAGGTAGGCCATTAGGGCGTCGAGCTCGCGGCGAAAAAACCCTCATGGTCCACGGCCGCGGTGGTGACTTGGTCGTAGATGCTCTGCTTGTGCGCGAACACCTGCGCCGGCGGGGCCATCTTGCCGCCGATCGTGAAGTCCCACTCCGGGACGCAGGCGGCCCACAGCTCGCGCGTGAGGCGATCCTCGTCTTCCGGCGTCAGGCGGGTGCCGAGCCGCTTCTTCTCGCGATTGAACTTGCGCTGCGCCGCAATGAACGTCTTCGAATAGGTGCCAAGAATGCGACCCGTGACCGGCTTTCCGGACGCGTCGACAATCGGTTCCTTGTTCGGATGGAGGAAGGTGATGATGCGCCCAGCTTCCTCGACATCCGCTTCACTGACCGTGTTGCTGATATCCAGTTCCATCGTGCCTGCTCCAGAAAGAGAGAGAGGTGCGCTCCACCGTCATGGCCTCGCCCGTCGCGACCGGTGAGGGTCTGACGGCACAACGGTGGAGCGACACACGACTCGACGAACCGGTCCGACGCGCGAGGCGGGCGCTCGCGTCCTGCATTCCTGCAACGGTCCTAGGCGCCCTTGACGATGGGCGCGTCGGCGACGGCTTTCGGTGCCTCAGCGTCGGCGACCTTCGGTTTCGGAGCCGTGACCGTCATTGCCACCGACATCGAGGCGGTGATGGTGACCGCCGCGTCTGCGTCCACGTTGCTCACCCGGCGGACGGCGTCATCGCGTAGCGCCATGATGGCCGCGACGGAGTTGGGATGCTCAGTGCGCGCGGCGCGCACCTGCTGCGTGAGCGCGGCCATCGCCTGCTTGGGCGAGCCGCTTACCGAGAGCGTGATCTGCATGGCTACTCCGAAGGAAAGGGGGTCAGGTGCTCGAGAGATACTTGATCATGGTCGGGTCGTTCTGCCCGCCGACTTCGTCCTTGCCCGCGCTCCACGGGATGGTCTGCACGCGTGGTCCCTGGCGCGCGATCGCGCTCGTGTTGTCGTTCAAGACCGCGTTGCCGATGTAGAACGCTTCGAAGTCAGCGGGATCGGCCTCGTTCTCCGAGCACACGATGAAGAAGTCGACCACGGTCTCCGCGTTGAACGCGTTGAAGAACACCATGTCCTTCTTGTGTGCCGTGAAGCTCCCCGAGATCTTCGCGTTCCCGAGGTACACGTCGTCTGATGTGTCAGAGAGTGTCGGTGGTACTTCGCCCCCCAGATCGACCGAGAACGAGAAGCCCGTCAGGATGCTGTAGTCGACCCCACCAATCCGGATCGTGCCGTCGACCATCTTGAGGTGCGTCGTCGTGCTGTAGGTCGGCCCCGTGAGCACCGGCGCCGCGCCCGACGCCTGCGGCTGCACGTCCAGGCCCATCCACGTGGTCGTGATCTTGATGTAGCTGTTGGGCGCCGCTTCGAAGTCGAGCTTGACGATCTTGAAGTCGGTGCCCAGCAGCGACGTATCGTTGTCCTGCTCATACTCCTCGACCGTGTGGTAGCGCTCGACGGGCGGATCGCCCTGCAGGACGCGCTTGGCGATCGTCAGCGTGAACGCCGAGTCTGCCGATGCGTTGAGGGTGAGCGGTGTGCCCGCGACGGTGATGATGAGGGCGGTGACATTGACCACCCGGAACCATTTGCCATTGTTGCCCGCCGTCGAATGACCGGCCAGCTTGACCAGGTCGCCCTTACGCACACCCGCGGTGAGCCACGACCCCGCGGACGCCACGATGGTGGACGTCGTCGTGGTGATCGACGTCAGTCCAGCCGTCGCTTCCGTGATGTCTGTGGCCGCGGTGCCGGTGCCACGCAACAGCGCCTCGATGAAGTCATAGAGCGTGCCCGGCGACAGGTTCAGCGCGTACACGGCCGCCCCACTGCGGGAGCCGTGCCCATCGCGATACGACATGCCGTCCCGCCGCACGGTCTCGTTGACGACGGCCGCCTTGTTGAGCTTCAGGCCCTGGACCGGCACGACGTTGTAGCCGGCGGCCCCTGAGCCGCTTTCCGGCGCGCCGATGCCGCTCTGACGCTTGATCGCGACTTGGATATTTGCTGCAGACTGGCCCATGATGATCTCGGTGTGAGGAGAGGATTACGGCAGTTGCGCGAGGAGTTCCCACGGGATCCGCGTGCGCGCGACGGCCCATGCAGGGCCCGACGGCGCGATTTGTCCGGTGAAGGGCGCCGGATTGCCGGTCACACGCAGCGTCGATCCATCGGCCAGCGTGCGGACCCACGCTTCCGGCGGAAACGCGGCGCGCACGGCGTCCGCGCAGCGATGAATGCCGATCTCGTCGTAGTTCGCGAGACCGGCCCACGTCATGTAGTAGATGCCCGTGGAGAGCGTCCACCCGCGCTGCGTGGTCGTCGTCAGGGCGTTCCCGCCTGCCGCCATCTCTTCGCGCCACCACGGCCGACCCTGCACGAGATTCGGCAGGACGATGCCGTTCTCCTGCGGCTCACGATTCCCGTAGCGCACGATCGACGGGGTGTTCACCGACAGCGATCGACTGGCGCCGGCGGCCTGCACGGTGCGTCCGCCGACAATCGTCATCGTGGTCGCATCGACAAAGGAAATGACCCCACGAGCGGTCTGCGTGAAGCCCACCGGTGTCACTTCCATGCCCGGCATGAAGCCGTCGACCAGGAAGGAACCGGACGCGCGCGCGTAGCCGTTCGCCGTCGCCTCGAGGGTGGTGGATCCGGTCGTGCAGACCACGATCGCGAGGGCTTGCGCGCGCAGCGCCAACTGGGCCAGCGCGCTCATGACGGCCCCCCGTTGCGCTGCACATGCTCGACGAGCTTCGGCCAGCCGGTGATGGTGAGATCGACCGAGTGCGGCCCGCCAACGGTCGACGGCTTCTCATCGCCGGCGCCGGGCTCCGTGCCCGTGAACCCTTCCGGCCGATCGACGCCGCTCGGGTCGTACGCCTCCGGATCGTCGAACTCGTGCACGGGGGCATACGCGACGTTGGTCGTGATCAGCCGGCGTTCCTTGGATTCGATCTCCATGATGAATCCGCCCTTCATGTAGCCGGTGTCGACGCGCTGTCCCGGGGCGCCCGTGATCGCCGATCCGTCCTGAATCGACTGCAGCGCGAGATCCGACGCGCCTTCGAAGACGGCCTCGGTCAGCCGCGTCGACACGTCGACGAACCGCGAGAGCTGCTCGGCGAAGTCGCTCATAGCTGTACCACCGGCCGCGACGCGATCGCGACCGCATCGGGCGCGACAGGATCTCCAAACTCTCGGAGAGTTCCGGCCATCGCCCCGGTGCACGTCGCACCAAGAGCCGGCACCTGGCCGTACGTCGTCGCGACGAAGAACAGCATCGGCGCTTCCTGCGGCGTCAGGCCGGCCCGTTCGTACGCGCGCTGATCGGCCATACTCTTCGCAGCGACGCGGATGGCGTAGCCGGCCACGCTCGACTCGGCGGGTGCGCCGGTGAGGCCGGTGGCAGGATCGTGCGCGCCGGGCGTGGTTTTGGTGAAGGTGATGGGAAAGCCCTTCGCGCGGACCTTTGCCAGGGCACGCGCATGCTGCGCCGCGAAGCTCATGACGCCCTCCGCGCGATCCCACTGCCCCACCGCACCGTCGTGGATGACAGCAGCGGTGTGAGGAGCGCCCGCACCCAGGACGGTAGGCTGTCGAAGGCCGAGGTACCCGCGGACGGGGCGAAGTACTCGGTCTCGAGGACGTCGGTCTTGTCGCGCTTGACGTTGCCGGTATTGGCAATCGGCGTTCCGATCTCACCCAGTGCGTGCCGTTCGGCGAGATGGAAGGCCATCAGCTGCGTTGCCAGGACCGCGCGCGGGTCGATCGTGGTGTCACTCCCGCGCGGCAGCTCGAGCGCTTGACCCGCGACGGCCTTGTCACCAATCAGCCGACCGGTCTCGAGCAGCGCGCCGTCGATTTCAATCGTGGCCATGGCGAGGAACGGTTCGCGCAAGGCATCGCTGGCCAGCCCGGCGAACGTGGCGCCTCGTGGGTCCAACGCCGCACGCGCCAAGGCGGCCGCGACACTCGAATACGAGGTCGCGTCCGTGGCGCTGGGCGTGGTCACGAGGGCCATGGCTCAGCTACTTCTTGTCCTTCGGGTCGGCGGGCTTCTTCGCCGCGCTCTCGGCCGCAAGGCGCGTCGCTTCGGCGTTCGCGATGCCCCGCGCGACGCCCTCCGCGATACGATCCTCAAGGGAGTCGATCTCGATCGCCTCCGCCATCGCCAGCGGTTGCACCATGCTCGCGTTGGCCAACACAATCGCTTCCGCGATTTCCTGCGCGAGGGTCTTGGGGACGACGGGCGCAGCGACCACCGGTGTTGGCATCGGTGGTGCGTCGTGAACGGGTTGGCCGTTGCCATCAACGGCCTTCCCGTTCACGTAGTACAGCCCGCCGCCTCGCGATGCCGTACCCATTAGAGGCTCAGGCTCGGCGCGGCGTACGTGGCGTCATCAAACCGCAAGACGGCGCCGTTGGTGCGCGTCCACGCCCCGAACCCGAACTTGTGCTCCATGTACTGCGCGCGGAGCGGATGCGCGTCGATCTCCGCCACGATCCGGAGGCCCGGCTCGACCGTCGGGACGCGCATCACCAAAGGCTTGGCGCTCGCACTCACGTCCGAGGCGAACAGGTAGTTCGCCGGCACCCACGGCTTCGTCCACACTTCGGCGCCGCCGAAGTAGCCGATCAGGCGGTTGTCGAGGCGCGTGATGTCGACGCGGCGCGCGGACTGATCGGCCGTTGTGTCGAGAATCAGCCGCGGATCGGCCGCCGCCACAAAGCCGGTCAGCAGACGGAACGCCGCCTCGTTCGTGCGACTGATGTGCACGCGCACCAGCCCGCCGAACCCGTGCTCGACGACGTCGTCGATCGTGGCCTGCACGGCCGCCGCGGTCAGCGTGGCGTTGGCGTTGTAGTGCGTGTGCGTCGCCCCATCAAACGTCTCCCCGTTCGGGCCGTTCTGGATGGCGCTGCTGTCGGCGTTGATCAGCGCCTTCACGGCGAGATCGGCCTCATCCACGAACGTATCAGTGTAGGTGTAGTTCGTGGGCGTGAAGATCGCCTTGAGGAGCTCGTACTTGATGCGTCGCAGATTGGCGCCCTGGGCGGCCTGCTGCGCGATGGCGAAGTCCGCCGGCGTGCGCTGCAGCTCCCAGTCGCGCGTCCAGCCGAGCGCGAACGTGTACTTGCGGAGCGGGAAGCCCACGAGCTGGCCGGCCGTCGCCTTCTGCGTCGGGGTGCGACCATACTCGTCGCCTTCCATCATCTCGCCGTCGATCGACGTGCCCTGCTTGCGCTGGCGATCCGGCGACACGGTGCAGATGTCCGAGAGGGCCTCGTTGACGAGCGCCGAGTGATTCGCGTTGTCCTCCGCGAGCACCTGCGCAATCGTGTCAACGCCAAACGCCACGGCGGTTTGATCCGTCGTCGCGAGAAGGGTGCTGATGTCGTGCGTACCGGTCTTCTGTGCCATGATGTGTGGTCTCCGAGTGGGTGAGCGCGATTACAGGAAGGCCACGACTTTGTACTTCTTGCTCGCGGTCACGGTCACGACCACGTTGGTCGTCGTGTGCGTGCCTTCCGTGACGACGTACTGGCCGACGGTGGCGGGCGTCAGGTCGGTCGGCGCCACGAGCACGACGCGCGGAATGGCGGCGAGTCCGTGCGCAATGTTCTGCGCGCTACCGGTACCGGTCTGCTCGGCCGACACGAAGAACGACGGCGTGCGGTCACTGTTCTCCAGCACGCGGATGTCCGTCGCGTTGATGGCCCGCGCGACCGGTACCGCAGACCCTGTGGTCGGAATGTCCGACAGGCGGCCCGTCGTGCCGCTGATGTAGTAGTTGGCACCAGGCGTCAGCCCCGTGCCGTAGCGGAAGCGGGCGCCCATGCCGAACAGCGTGACGGCATCGCCCGCGCGATAGGCCTTTGGAGTGAAGCCGTCGAACTTCGCGACTTCGTCAAGCGCCGTGGCGTCCGACATGTACACCTTGCCGTCGCTCGCCTTGATGTAGCAGGGCGAAACGGCGTCGAGGGCCTCGCCGGCGTACAGGCTGCCGGTGACCTGGGGCGCGAACATCCCGGTCGACGCATCCATGCTCGCGGCGGTGCTGCGGGTGATATCAGCCATCGTGAGTTCCTGGGTAAGGGGTTGTTACAGCGCGCCCATCACGTGCGCGCGCTTTTCGACGGTCGCCGTGCTGGTGCTTTTGGTTGACGTCGTGACGCCTTTGCGAGACGGACCGGTCCCACTGCCGCTACCGCCTTCGAACTCGAACAGGTACGGCTTTTCGATCTTGAACGCCGCGAAGAACTGCTCCGCGGTCTGGTTGGTGACCTTCCCGTCCTTGCCCTTCCAGACGATGCCGCCCTCGTCGCCGAGGTCTGCGCGCGTGTCGAGAAAGAGCATTGCGTCGTCGATCCGGTCGCCCATCACGCCGGCGCCGATCGCGAGCGAGCGCACCTTGTCCGTGAGCTTGAGCTTTCGGTTCTCGGCCTTCAGCGCCGCGTTCTCAGTCTGGAGCGGGGTCAGCTCCGTGCGTCGCTTCTCCTCATCCTCCGCGCGCAGCCGGGCCAGCTCAGCTTCCGGCACGCCGGCGTTCTTCGCGTCGAGTTGGCGCTTGGCCTCCGCGGCCGCGTCCTCCGCCAGTTTCCGCAGGCGTTTGGCTTCCTTCGTTTCGTCCAGCAGCGTCGCATGCTTGCCGCGTTCGAGGTCGAGCTCCGCCACGACTTTCGGATGCCACTTGCCCCCACGTTCCTCGTAAGCGGGACGAAAGAGCTCTGGTACGTCCGCTTCGGTATCAAAGACTGGGAGGGTCACGCGAGCACCTCCGACTTTCCGGCGCTGCGATGGTAGCGAGCCAACGAAGAAGCGCGGTTACATGCACGACACTGGCGACGCCCGTTCCACATCAACACGTTCTCTTCGTTCAGCGCGTGGCCACGACTGCAGTGAGTTTTCTGACGGTTTGATTCCGCCAGCGGGTTTACCGCGCGCCCCTTCTTGACCATATCAGCGATATTGTCCGCTGCGGTGCCAAGAAACAGGTGATCGGGATTGACGCAGGCGCGGTTGTCGCAAGCGTGCAGGACGAACAGCCCTTCAGCGATATCGCCCTTGCAGAGCTCGTAAGCCACGCGGTGCGCGCCGAGCGGACGACCATCCACCATGATCTGACCATATCCAACTGATCCGTAACTCGCGGTCCACTCCCAGCAACGAGAGCTGTCGAGTACGCGAACCTTCGCCCAGAAGCGCTGTGCGAGTGTTCGGCCTCTCGTTTTGTTCGGTGTTCGCGGGTTTTGGCTTGCAGTCAGCATGGAGGCTCCGGGCGTCACGCCCGTGGGAGTGGGCGCTCGCGTCACGCGAGCACAGCGGCACGCGGCATCACGCCGTCGTGCAGGGAAGCGCCGAGGTGCGCTTCGGTTCGAACTACCCGCGGCGTCACGCACGCGAGGGAAGTGTCAGCCGATCGGCGTCACGCGCGATCGGTGTGTCAATGGCGGAAGTGAGATTTGAACTCACGATCTTCGGGTTATGGGCCCGACGAGGACGGCCGCTCCTCTATTCCGCTCCATCCGGTGGTACGGGGTCGGCGCCCCACTCTCTCGTTGTTGGCCGCGTTACTGCTCGCGTGAGAGAATTCGCAGTCAGTGTCGTCCGGGTCGATCCCGAGCGTGCAATCCGCTTCTCCCGTGGGATGCATTGCCGATCGAAGTGGATACAGTGTCACCGCGCGCCGCCGGCGTACTTCGCGCGGTCGATGCAACGATCTGCGGCGACCGTGCGATATCGAATGCGGAAGTCTCCACGAACGCCAGCACCGGCAGGACGGCGAGATCGAATGCGCCTACAGTCGTCGCGCTATCGATCACGACCGGCGCAGGATGGAGCATCGCAGGTGCCGACGGTGACGGCACCTCGTCGGACGCCACCGCAGCGGGCGGCGCCGTGGTCGCCAGGGCGAGCAATGCCGCCACGGCGAAGGAGAACACTCGGATCGATCGCATAGGGCTCCGGATTGCGGACAGGACAGCGCGCGAGAAGTGCGTGCTCCGCAATCCTACCAACGGCCCTTTTCTGCTGTCGACTGAACGGGTGCGAGATTCGCACCCTCAGCCGCATCACCCCTGCCAGCGCTCGCGCTCTTCGCCCGGCTCCGGCGGCAATTCAATCTTCATTTTCGCGACGCCCATGGCCTGGATGTAGGCCACGACCATGGCGCGTCCCGTCTCTTCACTGACGCCGCGCATCAGTTTCCCGTCCGTCCCGATCACGTCGTCGGCGTGCAGGGCGTGGAGATAGGCGCGGTGCACAACGGCGTCGCGCATCGCGGACTGCATCAGGGCGACCAACGGCTCCGGTTCGGTCACTGGCTCCGCAGCATATCACCCACAGGCCACGCGACGTACCGCTCCCACGCATATCGCAGCGATTCCAGCCAGCGCCAGCGGTGGCAGGGGCGGACGGTGAGCGTCGGTCCGTTCTGTCGGATAACGCGCTGCATCGGCTGGTCGCCGTACCTGATGGTGTCGCCGCGCGTGAACAGGATGTCGACCGTGGTAATGGTCGTGGACTGGATGATGGCCATCACGCCCCCCTGTTCCTGACGCCTTTGTCCCTGAGGTGCTGCGGAATCACCCCATCCCACTTGAACGACTCGGCGTCGACGCGGTGGTACATGGCGCAGTTTCCCTCGTCCCCGATCCCAACGCTCATGTCGGTGGGCAGCGCCAGCATCAAGCAGCCTTGCAGAGGTCCGTCGATGAGCACCACGCGCCGCGCGTCGGCTTGCGTGGCCATCGTGGCGTTGTGCGCTTGCAGCTCGCGCAGGCGACGGGCAATGCGGTCGCGCAGCGTGGTGAGCGTTGCCGTCACGGCAGATCGGGTATCGTCGAGCATCACGCGCCCGCCTCCGGCGGCGGATCGCAGGGCGTGAACGTGATGGTGCCGACCCTGTCGGAACCACTGCTCACGGAGAGGATGCGATGCCAGCCGCCTGGAATGAGCGGAAGATTGCCCGTGAAGAAGACCGGCGTCTCGCTCCAGAAGCCGTCTGCCGCCTTAAGGAATGTGGCCTTCGTCTCCTCGTTCCGTAGATCGAACGAGACCATGCCTTCAAGACGCGCAGAGCCGAGCACCGGCGCAGAACGCGGCGTCAGTCGCGTCAGTTCGCCGACGCGCAGGTCTTTTGTCAGCCATGAGGGTTCGTCGTCCGGCGGCGTCTGGTGCAGCACGCACCCAAAGTCCAGCGACACGGCAAGCGTCGCGTCCCCATAGTAGCCCATGTCGATGCGCGCCTCACCATCAGGCACGCCGACGTGCCCGAGGTCCGAGTTCACCTTGCCGCATGTTGGCTGACCCTCTTCGACGCGCAGGTGCGCACATGTACGACAGCGCTTCACGCACCCTCCGGCGGCAGCAGCGCGGCGATGCGGTCGCGGAGGGATTCGAGCTGCCGGGCATCTTCCTCTGACCCGCTGTGGTAGCCTTTCACGGCACACCAGGCGTTGTTCAACGCCTCCACATCTGCCCGCGTGAAGCCGAAGGGTTGACCGTGGAGCGCGAGGGCGGCGACGGCGTGCTTCTTCTGGTACCACGCCCAGCCGTTCTCGTCGTAACCGACCGGATGGTGGACATCCCCGCGCATGGTTGGCGCAGACGGGCAGGACGCGAAGCTGGCAAGTGTGTCTGCGCCGACGTTGCCCTTATATGGCTCAGACAGCACCGCCCACTCCTCGGGCGTCAACGCGGGGGTGATCGGGTCTGACACTACCGCCCCACCGCGAACGCCACTCGCGCCCGCAGCGCCACCACATCCGGCAACCGATCCCGCATCAACTCCGACAGTCGCAGCACGGCAATGATCGCGTCCATCGTGGCGATATCCTCGGGCGTGAAGAGAGGTTCGGGTTCAGGCTGCAACGCAGGGTGTGACATCGAGGCTCCGGTAGAAGGTACGCGGACAGTAGCGAAACGGGAGCGGCGTTTACTACCGGAATTTCGTCCCAGTCGCGGCGAGCGGCCATGCAGAACCTGCAGAGACTACAGCCCCATCTGCCGGGCCAGTCGCGCGGCAGCGAGCTGCTGCGGGGAGCTGCCGACACCCTTGGGGGGCCGGCGCTTCAGGGTCACGCTGTAGCGCGCTGAACATCTACAACGGTAGGTGCTTTGCCCGGGGATGATCTCGCCCGTCAGCGTGAAGGGCTCGTCGAACCCCACGGTCTCGCCTTCCTGCCGTAGGTGCAGCTCACGTTCGCGCTCGTCGAGGGTGCCGGACCACCGCTTCAGGACATCTTCGCGCGCGTAGAGACCCCGTTCAATCGCGGATTCCCATGCCATGCGCTGGGCCAACTTCTGCGCGTCGAGCGCGGCGGTAATGGCGTTCGTCTCCGCGTTCTGCGCAATGCGCCGCTTTCGATAGATCCCCGTCCACTTCTCGATCTCGGCGTCGCCGTAGTCGCCGCGCTCGATCCGTGAATCGAACCGGCGATCGCGCTTCAGGTACGTTTTGATCTTCGCGACATCGCGCTCAACCAGCGCCCGCCGGAAGTTGTCGACCTGCGACTCTTGCGCGGGCCCGAGCCCGATCGCGGCCCGTAGCTCTCTGGCAACGGCACGGGGGTTTACCCCTGCCGTAATGCCGCGCTCGGTCACCTGCCGCAGGATCTGCCGGACATCCTCGGTCAGCCCCTCAACCACCTTGGTGTCGAGGGCGCGAACGGCATCGACCATCCGAGGGTTGAGCACGTTGAACTGCAGCCCGAAACTCTGCGCCTTCGGGATATCGCGCGCGTGATAGATGACGCCATCGACCACCTGGTCGTAGATCGAGCGGCGCACGGGCGCGAACGCGCGGTCGATGGTCTGCGGATCGATGCGGCGCACCACGGCCTCGACGTCCCCGCGCGAGATCATCGCCGCGTATTCGGCCTCACTAACCGAATCACGCAATACGGCGAATGCCTTGAGGACGGCGCGGGCGATTTCGGGTGAGAGGCCGGCCACCCGTCGCTGAAGACGCTGCCAGAATAGCTTCTCGAGGGGTGTCATGCGACCCGCCGATCGTGACCGATATGCCAGTGCTCGCAGAACGCGCAGGGGTACGCGTGCAGGCGTTCCCCGGACGCGCGGGATCTCGACACCGCCAACCGAATCGCCTTCTCACGGGTGAAGCTGTGCTTGCGCGCACAGGAGCGCCTTCGCGACACCTTGCCGGCGCGAATCGCTTTCACGAGAGCGGGGCCGACGTATCGGGTCACGGGCCGTGCAAGTCCTTCCGTTCGCGGAACGAACCGCCCAGCGTCATCGCGCCAGCGTGCTTGTTGAATCCGACGATCGGCCGCACTTCGTAGACCCGCCCGAGTGATAGGCGTCCGCAGCGCAGCGCGAGCACGACGGCGATCAGTTGCGCGGTGGCATCGGGCAGCTTGGCCATCAGTCCTTCCACAGCACGACGACTACCCCGGATACCGTGCGCAGGCCGTTCCGGTCGACCAGGCCGACCGTTTGCGCATCGAGGTCGTACCACACACACGCCGGGGTCTCGGTACCGTCGATGAAGACGCGCACCGGGCACGGGCCGTCGATGCGCGCGTTTAGCCGGCGGGGGATATCAGCGACCACACGGCTCATCGCGTCATCACCTCGTCCCCGATCGGCGCGTCGATCCGGTCGTGTAGGACGCTGAGTTCCTCGCAGACGCTATCCAAGAACTTCAGGAGGAGGCACGCCACGTACGCGACGCACGCGATCAGGAGCGCGGTGATCACGCGAGTGGGTCTCCATCGTCCAGCTCGGTCCGGTCGGACGGGTCATCAGCGGCGTCATCATCCGTCGGCGCATCACCCATCCGCTCCACCCGCCTCGCTTCCTTCGCCGCCAGCAGCCCGACTTCCCACTCCATCACCAGCTCGTCTTCGTCGGCGTCGGCCGGGATACGTCCCTGCAGCTTGAGCGCTTGGAACGCCAGACGGACCGGCATGCCGATCTCCAGCAGCTTCGCATAGGCGTTCATGACTTCCGGTTCCATCAGGGCTTCCTCGAAGCGCCGTGACACCACGATCGAACCCGGTGCCGGTGCCGGCAGGCCCATGTACGCCGACGCGTGCCCCAGCGCGCGCCACAGCGCATCCTCCATGCGACCAGCGAATCGCGACAGCGACGCGTTGCCGGCGCGGTTCGACAGCTGCTTGGACTTGGCGGTTTCGGCGCCGCGCTTGTCGGGCGACAGAAACCCGCGGCCGGCGACGGTCATCGCGGCCTCGACGTTCTCCAGCATGTCTTTCGCCGGCTCGAGCACGCTCACCTCCGGCGACGTGTAGTAGACCGGCTGCGGCGGGATCGTTTCGCCAGGTAGGAACCGCGCGTGAATCACGCTGCGCGGACCGGTCTGCACATCCGGATCCGTCCCGTCCGCTTTCTTGGGCGCGTTGATGGTGACCATCGTGGGCGCAAACGCGAGACACGCGAGCGAGAGACGGCCGGTCTTGATCAGGTGATGCTCGAGGACGAGGAACGCGAGTTCGTGCAGCGGCGGGCTGATCGAACCGTCCTTCATCCGCCGGCCACCTTCCAGCGGCGACCAAGGAATTTCTGTCTGCTTCTCCAGCGTGACGGCGGACTCGGTTTCGAGCTGGGGGCGGGTGGAGGCGTCGGAGGCGGTGTAGGTCTTGGCGGTGACGGTGGCGCCGTTATCCTCATAGACGTGGTACTTGTAGATCGCCGTGAGGCCGAAGCTGCCGACCCGCTCCTGCGCGATCTCTCGGCGGATGAAGAGCACCAGGCGCTCGGCGCCGTTGACGATATCGTACAGCTCCATCAGGACGTCGTCGGCCGTCACCTCGATCCACCACGGCCGAATCCCCGCGCGGCGTGCCGCGTCGGCGTCGAGGCCTTTGCGATCCTCGATCTTCGGCATGTCGGTGAAGATGCCGACTTTCCCGTCGAGCAATCCGTCGGTCGCGAGGTCAACGCAGAACACCGGGCCGGCATTGCCGCGCCCATCCACGTCGTCCCAGAACTCGACGAGCGGCGCCGGCAGATCCGGCCCGAGGGTCGGCGGTTGCGTCAACAGCAGCCCGACGCTGACCTCGACGGTCTCCCCGAACGCCGGGTGCACCGCCGCCAGGTCGCGACGCGTCTCGTAGACCGGATCCTCTTCTCCTTCGTACTGTGGCAGGGCATCGGTGCCGGCCGCGCGCACGGCTTCGGTCCCTTCCCAGAGCATGCGGCACCGATCGCGACGCGCCTGTTCGATGGCGTAGAGCGGGTGGGGGACGCTCGGGTCCTCGCCATCACCGGCAGATACCGCCGAGGGGCGCGTACTCGTCGTGCGCGCGAATTCATCAGCCATTGCTCATCCTCGGAATCGGGAAGTGCCCCAGCCCGGCGCCGGCGCGATGACGACGTTGAATTCCTGCCACAGCACATAGCCGAAGGCGTCGTTCAGGTGGTCGAAGCCGCCCTTCTTATCCGGGATACTTGTGTCCTTCTTGAACACCTGCGATGCCTGCGCCTCGATCAGGTGCGCCGCGCGCGGGCTCATGCGCACGCGCCGCCGCCCCTTGTCGCACAGCATGAGATTCACGTTGTTCACCCGATCGACCACAGCGGGATGCGCGGACGGCGCGCGGACCTCGAAGCCGAAGCTGCGGATGATGGTGAAGTCGGTCTGTCCGACGACGGTCGTCGAGGACCGGCGCTGATTCCCGGCCGGATCCGGGCAGAACACCACCTGCCGGCCCGGATACCGACGCTTGATCTCCTCGCACACCTCGACCGTGTTCGACGTCTCGATCTTGATCGCGTCGAGTACGTGACACTCGTCGCCGACCTTCTGCACGATCACACTCGCCATCGGATTGACGTTGAAGTCCTGCCCGACATACAGCGTGCCGCCATAGTCCTCGACCGAGGCGTCGACGTTGCCGAGCGGGTACGGTTTGTTCACGAAGTTCGCGTAGACGCGCCCCTTGCCGCCGAGGTTGTAGCCGCCAAGCCAGATGTGCTGATACTTGTCCTCGTCGAGCGCTTCCATGCGCAGCGCTTCGTTGCGCAGCGTTTCCGGGCAATGCGGGTTGTCGAGGTACGTGGGCGACACCACGATGGCGTCCGGCACCGGCGTCTCGCCGCGGAACATCGCGTCGACCGGGTCGCTCTTGCTGTCGGGGTTCCACGAGAACCACACCTCCGAGCCGTCCATGCGGATCGTCGGCAGGAGCAGGTCAAGAGACTTCTGCGAGATCGACTGTGCTTCTTCCACCCACGCCAGGCCGAAGCCTTCGAGTGACTTGATTGACTCCGCGGTGTGGTCCTGCATGCCCTTGAACGCGATCAGGCCCGTGCCGCCGACCCGCAGAATCTTGTTGGCGCGCACGTCGAACTGATCGCTCACGCCGAGCGCGATGATCTTCGCTTCGATCAGCGCCTTGACCGACATGTCGATCGAGTCTTGGACTTCGCGAATGCCAACGGCACGCAGGCTTGGGCGCTGCACACAGAGATCAATCAGACGCTCCGCGAACTCGTGCGACTTCCCCGAGCCTCGTCCTCCGTACGCCGCCTTGTAACGAGCCTTGGCGTCGAGGGGCAACGCCCAGGCGGGCACCTGACGCGGCACCGAGAGACGGGTGCGCGCCTGTCGGGTGCGGCTTCCGCCCCGGCGGCGGCGGAGCGCCAGCTCGGCGCGCGCCCGCATGACGATCTGCGCGTCAGCGAGGGAGGGTGGCAAGCGAGCCTCCGTTCGCGAGGTGCTCGAGCTGCGCCTCGGTCAGCTGGTCGAAGTCGATGTTGAGGTTGACGCTCGCGTTCGGTCCACCCTTGAAGGCCCCGACATGCTCGCCGCACTTCACCAGCGCCGCAAACTGGTCGTGCATCTTCACCTCGACGCCGTCCTTGGTCTGCTTCACGCCGGCATAGAGACGGCGCGCGCTGGGCGAGAGCGATCGCGTGTCCTTTACGACCGTGCGCTCAACGCCGAGGCCATGGCACTCCGGGCACGAGTCCACCGGCGGCCGCCGCGGATCGAAGTTCGCCCCACCCAGCTCATCGAACTCGAAGACGTCCGTCGGCTTGGGGTTCTTGCGGCGCTCCCACGCAGCCAGACGCTCACGCCGGCGCGCCTCCTGTTCGCGCGTCGTCTCCTGATACCCGAACTGCTCCCCGTGGCAGTAGCGGCAGCAGGTTCGCCGATGCTCGACGAGTTCGTTCGGGTTAGCATTCGCGAGGGCCCACAGCTGCTGCAGCACCGCGTCCGCCGTGATCTCCGTGCGCTGCGAACGCTTGGCCTGGGCCGCCGTAATTGCTTCAGCGATGTGAGGTTTTGTGAGCAGCTCCTGCGCGAACCGGCCAGCCGACTTGGCGCTGTACCCCGCCCGAATCGCCGCCTGCGTGGCGTTCAGGTCGAGCAGGTAGTTCTCAACGAACGCCTGTTGTTTGGGCGTGAGTGTGGCGGGCATGCCGAATCATCGCCGCGCCTCACTCTCTCTCGGTTGCTGGAGGGGTGCCGCGTTCGCACCCTCTCGATGGCAGAGGGTAAAGCGCCGCGGCCCGGGTTCGCCGGAGAAGTGCTCCTTCAGGTATCCCCACGCGACCAGCGCAGACAGCGCGCGGCCCACGTGCGAGCGATGGATCCCGGTGAAGTGTGAGACGACGTCGCGCGGCGCTTTGCGTGGTTCGTTGTCATCGTCCACGAGATACCGCCGACACCAGCGATACACGCGCAGGTGCACCGGCTTCACCCGTCGGTCGCCGGCGAAGCGATCCCACGCGACCACGTGCTCGTCCATGGCGTCTTTCAACGCCTGGAACTGGACGTCCAGAGTGGGGCGAGGGTTCGCCGTCATCCCAGCACCCGAATCTCGATCTCTACCCGCGGCCGCGCCGCATCCTGCTGCCGGCTGCCACCCCACGTCACGCAGCGCTTGTCGTCATCGATCACACCGGCCTTCACCAGCGCATCCCAGCACGCCGACATGGCGTTGTCGCCGTCCGGCGAGCGGTCGGCCATGACGTCGTCCCGCAGGAACTGGAACGTGTCGATGTGCACGAACTGGCTGATCGTGGGGAGACCGAGCGCCTCGAACTGGCGCCGCAGCTGGGGAACCTGCTTTTCGTACCACGCAAGGACGGCCTTGGAGAGCGCCACCGATGCGTACGACTTGCCGGTCTCCTTCGACGTATGCACGAATCCGCGCTTGTTATTCTTCGCGGAGGCGGGTTGTCCTGGCGCGATGAGGCGGATGATCACGACACCGCCTGCAGCTGCGGACTGCCCCAACCCCATCGAATCTCACCCGCCAGCAGACGGTCCATCTCGCGATCGCTGATGCCGACGCTACCGCCCGAGGCAAGCGCCCAGCCGTACGAGTAGTACGGTCCGTCCACGCCATCGCGGACAAACCAGAAGGCTCGCGCGTTGTTCAGGATGCTCGGGGCGCTGTTGTCGGCTGCTGGCAGGACGCTCGTCTGCTGCGTCCGGACAAACGTCCGCGCGTACTTCGCGAATTCCCACGGCTTCGGCGGGAAGCTCGTTCCCGGATCGCGCAGGAACTCACGCGCGGCGGGCTCCAAGTGATCGGTGTCGATCCCCCGCAGATTGTCCAGCCAAGTGGGCATGATCGACTCCCAGCGCGTGGGGGCGAA
This sequence comes from uncultured Gemmatimonas sp., assembly GCA_964565915.1. Lineage (GTDB taxonomy): Bacteria > Gemmatimonadota > Gemmatimonadetes > Gemmatimonadales > Gemmatimonadaceae > Gemmatimonas. The sequence continues at coordinate 2,691 of CAZMGX010000016.1, read as the reverse complement.
GTTGCCACGCCAGACCCCGCTGAATGCCTTGAACACGGCCAGCATCACCTGATGCCGGCGAACGAGGTGCTCGCGCCCCTTCACGTCGTCAGCCACGGATGAACTCTCCTGCCGCGGCACGCCGCAGCATATCGGCCTCAACGGCCGCGTCGTCGGTTGGTCGCTGGAGCTCCGCCGGCGCCATGATGGGGCCAGCAAATGCGCGGATCAGGTGTTCGGTGGCGGGTCGCCCCTTTGTGCTCAGCTCGTGGAGGGCGAGGCCGATGACCGACCACGGCACAGCTGGTGCGCCGTCGCTGGGTCGCTCCTTGGCGGCATACTCGACGTCGAGGAGAAACCCCTCGGGGTTTCGCGAGGCGCGCAGATGCCGGTCGAAGGCCAACGCGTGGCGCTCGTCGTCGGCAAAGTGCGACCGCAGCGCATCGCGTCGCTGCGCGTAGCCAGGCGCCAAGTCGGCCGCCGCCGCAGCCGGTGGGGGGACCGCTGCTGCGATAGCAGCAGTGGGGGGTAGTGCAGATGAAACTGCAACTGCAACTGAAGCCGGGGGTTTTGCGGGGGTTTCGGTTTGTTCCGGGAGGGGGGTTTGAAAACCCCCCTCGGTGCCCCGTTTTGTCTTCTTCGGACGGCCGCCCAGCGCTCCGAAGGAACCCCCCTTGATGCCGTGTTCTGCGCCGAGCGCGCCGCCGGCCGCACTCTTGTTGCGCTTCTCCTCATCGCGCACCATGCGCCGCGAGTAGATGATTCCCGCCTCGGTCCGTGAGAAGACGTTCTTCCTCTCGAGCTCAGCGAGTGCGCGCTTGTACTCCCGGACCTCGCAGCCGACGAGGCGCGCGGCCTGTTCGTCCGAGATGGCCGCGCCGTTGATGGCGAGGTGTCCGTACGGATCGCCGTCGTGCATGATGTCGAGCAGCTCGCGCCAGAGTCCGCGCACCATGAGTGGGCAGGTCTTGATCGCGATGTCTCGATTCCAGTCTCCTGGGTACCACTGAAAGGATGGTCTTTTGATCGGTAACGTCATGGTCGACGCTCCACCGCTCCGCACCGAATGCACAGCGCATCGGCTTCGCGGAAAGGGAAGAACCGATGAGGCATTGTGTCACAGAGCTTGGGGTGATGGATCGCGTACATGGCATTGCGCGAGAGCTCGCGTGCCTTGTCTTCTCTACGGCTGCGGAACTCGGCCTTCGGTTTTGGTGTGCGGAACTGCTTTACGAGCGCGTCCAGGCTGATGGTCATGCCGCACGCTCCCACGTGACCAACACGCAGCCGAAGGGTGGTCGCCAGCCGCCTCGCGGTACCGGCGTGCCCTCCGGCATACCGAAGCGCGGACGACCTTTCAGGAACCGTGTGGAAAGGAGTACTCCGCAGAACGCCGCCTTTCCGTCGCGAAATGGTTCGATCATGTCAGCCCACCAGCGCTGTTCGGTGCGATTCGCCGGCAAGAGCATGACCACCACGGCGCAAGCCTCCTCGGTCATCGCCCGCCACGCTTTCGCGACCCACGGCGTCAGGTCGGAATACGGCGGGTTGCACCAGACGCGATGCCCCCCCCCATGACCGGTCAAGGCCCGAGTCTGCGCGCGTGCAATAGTTCGCGACCTTCGCGTTCTCGGCACTGGCCGCCGCGTCCAACGTGAACCGATGCTGCGCATGCAGTGGTACGAATAGATCATCCGGCGTACGTCGATCGTTGACGTCGTCGCGCTCGGGTTGCTGCGGGTGGTTGCGGGCCTTGAATCCGACGAGGCTCATGCGGCACGCTCCCCGGTCAGCGATGCGACGACTCGGTCGACGAGGAGCTGCATGACCGGCGGTGTTACCGCGTTGCCGTACTGCTTGACTTGGTCGCGCTTGTTGCCGAGTACCTGATAGTCATCCGGGAACGCCATCGCGTGGCCAATCTCGTGCGGCTGCAGCATGCGGAAGTAGCAATCGTCGACGTCGGGCACCGGCCCCGGTTCCACCAACGCATGGCGATCAAGCGTCGTCACTGTGGGTACCGCGTCATCGATACCTGACGCCTGAGACTGACCATAGAACGACGTGAGGAATGGCGCCGGTGAAACCATCCAATCCTGCGTCGCGGTAGCCACCTGTGTGCCGATGGCATCCGATAGCGGCCGCACAAGCTGCCGAGGTGACTGCATGTCGCGCATGGTCACCAGTGCCGCTGGGGCGATGATCAGCCGTTCTTGGTTGCTGCTGACCACGGTGGCAATTGGAGCGGTCAACGGGCGCGCCGGATACCCGATACCCTCCTGATTGCGATAGTGCATCACGAACGCCGGCGGTACCGCGACGCCGAGCTCCTGCGATGTGGTCTGCGTCGGGAGTGGTTGTGCGGCTGACTGAGCCCGAGCATCAGCCGCGCCATGGCTAGTGTTGATGGTGAACGGATGACACAGCGCGTGCGAGACGTCTCCGACCTGTGTCCCGATTGCCGTGATCATCGCCGGCTTAACGCGATCGCCAATGCCCGACGTCATGCGCGTGTGCACGATCAGCGGCTGCCGGCCGTATCGCTCCAGACCAAAGCGAATGCGTGCGAGTGTGCGCTCCTTGAGCGCTCGCGCCCGATCGCCGATGCGCTCCGCCGGCAGCGACCAGTCGATTGCGTTGATGGCCGCGAAATAGTACGGCGTGACTTCACGGGCGCAGGCTGGGCAGCAATAGAGGTACTGTCGCTTGTAT
>CAZMGX010000015.1:0-29553 GCA_964565915.1 uncultured Gemmatimonas sp. | reverse complement strand
GCGCCTCGGGCGACACGGGACGCCGAATCGCGCGAGCCGGGCGGCTGAGGCGCACGGCGAGCAGAGGTGCCAGCGTCCACGGAACGAGCAGGCTCGCGATCAACAGCCCGGTGGGCAGCAGGTCTTCGAGCGGCAGCCCGAGTGCCAGTTGATGTCGCACTTGCACGATTGCGATCACGACGCCGAGCAGCAGCACGCCCAGCACGCTCGTGCGCATGGCACGCCAGCTTTCGACTTTCAAATCCGAGACCTGCCGCTCGACCAGCAGGGCGGATCGCCATTCCAGCAGCAGCCGATGTGAGACCAGCAGGCGATAGGCAGTTCTGACGATGGCATCGACCGAGATCCACGCCTGGTGCGGCAGAAACACGACGGCGACGAAGACCTGCTGGGCGCTCTCCCACGCATCCTGCGCCACGGCGGCGTAGTACGCCCGCCATGACTTGTCGAGCGGCGGTTGAACGACCGCCCGTACCAACGCGATCAACCAGGGAGCGACGATCGCGCCGAGACCCAGCAGGGTCCAGCGTACTGAAGAACCCGGAAGAATGGTCCATCCGGCAATCAGGAAAAGCAGCTGCGACAGCTCGACGGTGCTCCGTCGCAGGTTGTCAATGATCTTCCATTGTGAAACGAGCGAGAGTCGGTTGGGTTCGAGGCCGTCGGGTCCGGGCACCCGTCGTCGGAGCCACGGGAGCAGCTGCCAATCGCCGCGAATCCAGCGGTGCTTGCGACGTGCGTGACCGACATACGTGGACGGGTAGTCGTCGTACACGATGACGTCGGTGACCAACCCGGCTCGTGCGTAGTTCCCCTCGATCAGGTCGTGCGAGAGGAGGGTGTTCTCGGGAAAGCGCCCGTGCGTGGCCAGTTGAAAGGCGTCGACATCGTAGATGCCCTTGCCGGTGAAGCTGCCCTCGCCATACAGGTCCTGATAGACGTCCGACACGGCCGTCGAGTACGGATCGACACCGGGATGCCCGGATGCAATCGACGCAAACGGCGAGGCATGGGCGCTGGGCAGCGACACGCCCACGCGCGGCTGCAGGATGCCGTATCCGTGGACCATCCGTTGGCGTTCGGCGTCATACACGGCGCGATTCAGCGGATGGGCCATCGCCCCGATCAAGGACGGCGCCGCATCGGGAGGCAGGATGGTGTCCGCATCGAGCGTGATGACGTACTTCGCCGTCTGCAGGATGGTCGTGTCGCCACTGATCACCGAGAACGCGTCGGAGGACGCCCCCCGAAGCAGTTGATTGAATTGGGCCAGCTTGCCGCGCTTGCGCTCCCAGCCCATCCACACGCCCTGCTGCGCATTCCAGCGGCGTGGGCGGTGCAGGAGAAAGAAGACGTCGGGAGAATCGACGACATGGCGGGCGTTCAGGGCCTCGACGCCGGCCAGCGCCGCCGCCACGATCTCCGCGTCCTCGGGACCGACTTCCGTCGCGGAATCCGTGAAATCACTGAGCACGGCGAAATGCAGGTGCGCTTCACGATTCGCGAGAAACTGGACTTCGAGATTCTCGAGGGCGTCGCGCACATCCGACACGCTGCTGAACAACGTCGGCACCACGACGACGGTCCGGTACTCGGCGGGTACGCCGTGGCGATGCAGGTCGAGGCGTGGCAGCAGGCGCGGCGCCAGGCTCGTTGTCACGAGGTGATTGAGCACCGTGACCGCAATGTCGAGGGCCGGCAGGAAGGCAAAGAGCAGGACCAGCCAGGGGACAGCGCGCCCGACGGGGCCGACGCCGACCATGACGACCACCGTGGCCAGGATCGTGCACAGGACCAACCCGTTGGCGAAGACGAGGTCTGGCGCGCGTCGCGCTCGACGCTCAATACGCTCGCGAAGCCGCAGCGAATAGCCGGTGGCGCGCTCCAGCTCCATCACGCCGTCGTCGATCAGGTAGTACCCGACGTGTTTACGGCGGAGGTCGGCGTCCGGGACTGCGACCTCCCCGAGTTCTGGCGCGTGGTGCCGGGCCATCTCGAGGGCGCGACTGGCCACCGAGACCTCGGATAGCGCCGTGCGCTTCGCAATCCGCTCCACCACGTGCCGGTACGCATCACGCGTGGCGAAGGTCATCAGCGGATAGAACCCGGATGGGTCTTCCCGCAGCACCGCCTCCATCGCGCTTTGATGCTCGACGAACACCCGCCAATCGCGCCGACCGATGTCGCGGAGGCTCGTGATGCTGTTGGCCATCATGATCTGCGTGAGGGCCAGCCGGTTGGTCGATTGGGCCACCGCGCTCTCGGGGCTCACGCCAACTTCGCGCATCCAGTGCTCCAGCCACTCCAGCGACGCGGAGGCACCCTCCCTCTGGCGAACCGTCTGCAGGAAGCGTGACACGAAGTGCGGCGTCAGCGAGTGTTCCGCGTCGGCGAACTCGCGCAGCGCCGCGCGGAGATCGTTCCCGCCATACCCGCTGGCTACGCGGATTCGATCGGCCCATGCGTCGGCCAGCTCGATTTCGTCCAGTCGCTGCATGGTGCGCAGCGTCATGCGGCGCACGCTTTCGATCAGCCCCAGGCGCAACATGGCGGGCATCGCCCACAGCTCACCGAGCGACAACACGGCCACACTTTGGAACGCCTCGACGTACGTATCGACATTGTGCAGGTCGATCCGCGCTTCGGAGTGCGAGATCAACGAGATGGCCATCTCGTAGACGCGCGGATACCCGGTCAGCGGACCGCTGCGCAGCTCCGGCAACTCGCGATAGTAGCCACCGGGCAGACTCGCTCGCACTTCCAGCAGGTGCTCCTGCACGACGTGGAAGTTGTCGAGCAGCCATTCCGCGGCCGGTCCGCCATCCTGCCCCCGATCCGCCGACGCGAGCAGCCGTGCATGTGCGTCCGCGAGGATGCGACGGGTCTCTGCAAGCCGTGCGAGCAGGCGTGCGGGGCGCAGCGGACGGGTGGCCACCACCAGTTGCTGCCCGCGCGCAACGGCGCGCGCGCGCGCCGCCAAGTGGTCGGCGCCGAGCAGCTCCCCACGAATCGGTCCCGCCAGGAGTTCATCGGACGCTTCGGCGCGGGAGCGCTCCGCACGCCCGCTCACGGGCGCGCGGAACACTCGCCGCGCTCGTCAGTCAGGTGCGCCCGCCGCGTGGAACGGGTCATGCCACACGTGCATCACAGGACCTTTCGGCCCTGTATCACGCGGACCAGGATGACCACCACGGCGATGACCAACAGCACGTGGATCAGTCCACCCATCGTGTAGGCACTGACCATGCCGAGCAACCACAATACGACGAGAATGATGGCGAGCGTCATAAGCATAGAAATTCTCCGAGTAAGGCGAGTGTCTCGCACCTTCGCACAACGACACACGTCGTCGGCCGTGATCGCATATCGTGCGATGCGCACGCACGTCGATCGCTGACGCATGATAGCACATCACGCGCGAGGAAAGTGTGTCATGCGTCGCGAACCGCGTCGCCGCAACGGAAAAAATGTGCACGCCGCGCGATGCCTCATTCCATCGTGCGAGCCGTCGATCCATCGAAGGGTGGAGCACAAGGTGGTGCGCCTCCATCCGGCGGATGATCGACGCACGCGGAACGCAGTAGCCACGACTCTGCCGGGGCGCTAGAATGCGGCCGACATGGCAAAACGCACCCCACCGTCCCTCGCGCGCGGCGCGACACCCCTGCGGCCGGCCACGTACGCCGGACTTGTCGCGGCCGCGGTCTCGGTAGCGTCGGCGATCGTGATTCGACTGGTGCCGACACTCGAGTCGCCGGTCGCCGCCGTACATCTGGTGCTGACGTTCGTGTTGTTCGTCATGGGTGGTGCGTTGGCCGCACGGCTTGGTGGCGAGGGGTGGCGCGCGGGACTGTTTGCGGGACTGCTGGACGCCCTGATTGGACATGCGATCGCGTTCCTGATTTCTGCACCGCCTGATCCCGCACGCCTGTCGCTGCCACCGGGCGTGGAGGTGACGCCCCAGGTGATCGGCGCGGCGCACTTGTGGGGCAGCGTATTGGGTGCCGCCACGGCGATCGTGTTTGCCGTCGCCGGTGGCGCGTTGGGTGGATGGTACGCGCGACGTTCGGGCGTAGCGCGTTCTCGCTGACACCACCGCGCCTGACGCCACCGCGCTGACTCGACTGCAGCGACGCGCGATGTTCGCTGGCCGTGCGACGTGGGACGAAAGTGGTTACGGGGACGTGACGTCACCATGACACGAGTGACATCTCCACGGTGAATGGTGTGATGATCGAGTGCACACACCCGTAGACCGCGCACTCGCTCGTCAATGCCGTCTGCCCGTGCGCCTTCGCGCACGCCACGTCCAACACCGTGCCGATGTCCTTCCGCCGCTTCGCGGCCGCGCGTACGCTTGCGCTGGCCCTCCTGACCAGTGCGGGCCTCGCCGCCTGCGAGAACATTGAATCGACGCTGCAGCCGATTCCCGCACCGGCGTTGACCACGCTCACGGTGAGTCTGTCGCCAACGAGTATCACCACCGGGCAGACCAGCACGGCCACGGCGGCCGGATTGGACCAGATCAACTCCGTCTTTGTCATCGGTGGCGTCGCATGGTCCACCGGGAACGCGGCCATCGCGACGGTGGACGTTGCCACCGGCGTGGTCACGGGACGCGCCGCCGGGACGACCACGGTGATTGCGACGACGGGCGGCAAGACGGCGCAGGCCAGCATCACCGTCACGGCACCGCCGGCGATTCGCATCAACGAAGTGGAATCGAATGGGGGCACGCCGGGCGACTGGATCGAGCTCTACAATCCGACGACGGCCGCCGTCAGCATCGCGGGGTGGGCCCTCAAGGACAACGACAACACGCGCACCTTCCAGTTTCCCGCCGGCACGACCATTCCCGCGGGCGGCTATCTCGTGGCCGAGGAAGCCGCGTTCGGATACGGCCTTGGCGCGGCGGATTCTGCGCGACTCTACAATCAGTTCGGCGCGCCCGTGGATGTGTACGGATGGGAGACCCATGCGACCTCGTCATACGGCCGATGCCCGAACGGGACGGGCCCATTCGTCACGATGTCGAGTGTCACGAAAGGCAACGTCAACGATTGCCGCCCGCAGGTGAAGATCAATGAGGTCGAGTCCAACGGCGGCACACCGGGTGATTGGATCGAGCTCTACAACGTCGGGACGACGACGGTCAACCTGTCGGGTTTCATCATCAAGGACAACGACAATGCGCGGACCACCGCCTTGCCGGCCGGCTCGACCATTGCACCGGGCGCCTACTTCCTCATCGAAGAAGCCCTGATGGGCTTCGGACTCGGCGCGGCTGATGCGGCGCGACTGTACGATCCGGCCGGGGTGCTGATCGACTCCACCGCGTGGACCGTGCACGCGCCGATCACGTTGGGACGCTGCCCAGATGGGACGGGCGGGTTCAGCAACACCACACGATCCACAAAAGCCGCCGCCAACGATTGCAGCGCCGCACTTCGCGTCAACGAGGTCGAGTCCAACGGCGGCACACCGGGTGATTGGATCGAGTTGTTCAACGCCGGCTCGACGCCGCTCGATGTCTCGGGCTACATCATCAAGGACAACGATGATTCGCGCACGACGACCTTGCCGGCCGGCACCACGATTGCCGCCGGTGCGTTCTACGTGATCGAAGAGGCGGTGCTCGGCTTCGGCCTCGGCGCAGCCGATGCCGCTCGCATCTACGATGCGAACGGAGCCCTGCTGGATTCCTACGAGTGGACGGCCCATGCGGCGATCACGTATGGTCGCTGCCCGGATGGGACCGGTGCGTTTGCCGCGACCACGGTGTCGACGAAGGGCGCGGCCAACGTCTGTGTCGGCGGACCGCCGCCGGCTTCACCCTGGCCCGGCAGCGACGACGTCCGTGCGGTCGATGGCACGGCGGTCTTCGGCGGCAACATGAGCGGGCTGACCTACGAGCGCGCGAGTGGTGGCCAACCGAACATTCTCTGGGCCGCCAAGAACGGTCCGGGTTCGATCTACCGACTCATCTTCAGTGGCGGCATCTGGACGCCGGATCCAGCCAACAACTGGGGCGCCGGCAAGGCGCTGCGCTACACGGACAGCACCGGTGAGGCCGACGCGGAAGGCATCACCTTCGCCGGTACGGGGAGTGCGGCCGGGTTGTACATCGCCAGCGAACGCAACAACGGGGCGAACAGCGTGAGCCGCAACAGCGTGTTGCGCTATGATCCGTCGCAACCCGGCACCGTGCTGCGCGCCACCAACGAGTGGAACCTGACCAGCGACCTGCCGGTGGTCGGGGCCAATCTCGGCGTCGAGGCGATCACGTGGATTCCCGACAGTATGCTCGTCGCCAATCAGTTCTTCGATGAGTCCAAGGGGCGTGCCTATGCGCCAGCGGACTATGCGGATCACGGCACGGGTCTCTTCTTCGTCGGCGTTGAGGCCAACGGCAACATCTATGCGTACGCGCTGAACCACGTGACGAACGGCTTCACACGCGTCGCCACCATCACCACCGGGTTTCCGGGGGTGATGGGCATGGAGTATGACCGCGAGACGGGCTACCTCTGGGCCATCTGCGATGACGGCTGCAACAACACCACCGGCATCCTGGAGATCGATGTCGCTGCAGCATCGCCCACGCGAGGCCGCTTTCTCGCGCCGCGTCGCTATGCCCGTCCGCCGAGCATGCCGAACATCAACAACGAAGGGTTTGCCTTGTCGCCGAACGCGGAGTGCGTGGGCGGGCGCAAGCCGGTGTTCTGGGCTGACGACAGTGAGACGGGCGGACGTTCCATTCGCCAGGCCTCGGTCACGTGCGGTACCGTGGCGCCGTCCATGCCGGCCCTTCGTGCGGTGCGTCAGTCACGGCGATAGGCCCGTCGCGAGCGACCTGACGGGCTTTGCCGCCGGGTCGCTCGCGAGCCGACGCGCACACTGGCTACGAACCCTCCTCCAGCACGAAGATCGCCTCGATGCTCGTGCCGAAGATCCGCGCGATTTGCAGGGCGAGCAGAAGCGAGGGTACGTAGCGCCCCTGCTCGAGCATCATGATCGTCTGCCGGGTACACCCTGCACGCTCGGCCAGCGCCTGCTGCGTCATTTCGCCGTGCTCGAAGCGCAACCGGCGAATCTCATTGCGAATCGTGGCTTTCGGCATCGCTACGGACGCCGGTAGCCGATCACGACACCGGCGAGCAGCGCGAGCACGCTCACGACGAGACACGACCAGAAAACCAGATTCATAAACACCGACCGCGTAGAGGCGTGGTGCGGGCCCGCGGACGGGCACGGAAAAAGGTATCGGCAGTGTAAGAAGAACCTTACTTTATGTCAAGTATTTCGCACTAGGTTACGAGGTGTGCCCCGGTCGATTCGGGGCGCGCGATTGGCGGGCACATGCGCGGGCCGGAGCGGCGGAAGACCGTGTGGACGCCGTGAGTTCGTGCGGCCTGTGTCCGCCATCAGAATGAGGAAGATGGGGATTGACCGATCAGTCCGAACTCGCCTCTATTCGAGGGTGATCACAGTCCTTGCTGTCGTCATGAGCTGGTCACCGCTTCGGAGTGTACATGCGCTACTCGATCACCCATCATGGCGTGCCAATCGGCACGGTTGACCTGACGGTCGACGGTGGGCGCGGAGACGGCGTGGTCACCGTTCTCCCGGCCTACACCGCCATCCGTGCGCTCGTGCAGCGCGCGACCCAGGCCGTTGCGGACGTGCGCAATCATTCGCGGACGGCGCGCCTGAATCGCCGGGAACGGTTCCGTGAGGCCGCGGAGCTGACTCGCGAGCTCGCCCTGCAGGATGAACACGGGCACGTCGTCGAGACGGACTACATCGTACTGCGCGACGAGTCGGATACCGAACCACCCGTGCTGACCGCCATCGGCGTCCACGACGCGCCGGATGCCTGACCCTTTGTTCGTCCCGCTTTCGTATCAGCGGGTGACACCATCGCAATCGTTCGACGCGGGCCGCGCGTTCCATGACCGGATGCAGCGTCGCCGCACCACGCGACACTTCTCCTCCGATCCCGTGCCGCGCGAGTGGATCGAGCTGGCCATTCGGACGGCCGGCACGGCGCCGAGTGGGGCGCATCAGCAGCCGTGGACGTTCGTCGCGGTGTCGGACCCGGCACTCAAGGCTGCTATTCGCGACGCCGCCGAGGCAGAGGAGCGCGCGTTCTATCGCGAGCGCGCCACGCCCGAGTGGCTTGAGGCGCTCGCACCGCTGGGCACCGATGAGCACAAGCCGCACCTGACCGACGCGCCGTGGGTGGTCGTGCTGTTCCGTCAGTCGCACGGCCTGACGACGGCGGGCGAAAAGCGCACGTTCTACTACACACAGGAATCCTGTGGCATCGCTGCCGGCTTTTTCATCGCGGCAGTCCACGCGATGGGACTGGTGACGCTCACCCACACGCCGAGCCCAATGGCTTTTCTCGGCCAGCTGCTCGAGCGACCAGCCAACGAGAAAGCGATGCTCGTGATGCCGGTTGGCTATCCGGCATCCGATGCACGCGTCCCCGATCTGACGCGAAAATCGCTGGACGAGATCAGCGTCTGGAAGTAGCAGCGACGGCTGCTGTCAGCGCGTCGCCGCACCAGCGATGATGTACATGCGGCCGCTCCGGAAACCGCGCACATTGCTCCAACTGGATGTGATGAGCAGGTCGATCAGGCCGTCACCGTCCACGTCGCCGATGCCCGTGGCATCGAACCCCAGGGTCTCACCGGGGATGCGCCCCGTCACCGTACGCAGCAGCGCACCATCGCGACCGGAATAGACGTAGACGCGTCCGCCAGATGGCGCCACGCGCGAATATTGCCACGCGCCGACGATCAGATCGTCGAAGCCATCGCGATCGACGTCGCCGACGTCTGCCGAGCCGATGCCGAAACCATCGCCTGCCTGCTCGCCCACGAGGCGTCGAAGGCGCGTACCGGAGGCGCCGGAATGCACGTAAACGGCGCCCGTAGCGGCGCCTTTGGCGGCGTCGGAAAAGTCCGCGGCATAGACGTCGGGCACACGATCGCCATCGACGTCTCCGACCAGCGACGCGAACATCGCGCCCAGGGCGATGCCCGTCGAATCGGCATCAATGACAAACCGGGGACGCCGCGTTACGGCGTCGAATGCATACACTCTCCCGCGTGGCGTTTGTCCCGGCGCCTTCGCTCCGCCGCCTGGCGCCCCCACGAGGAGTGGCGCGCCTTTGCCCGCTTTGGCGCCGGCCACGATGCTCCCGAAGGCCTCGCCGGCCACCTGTCCATCCAAGGTGAACAGCAGCGTACCGTCGCGCCCGGAGAACACATACGCGCGCCCGGCGCCGGGCGCGATCGAGTTGTGTGATGGTGCACCGACCATCACATCGGCGCGACCGTCGCCGTTGACGTCGCCGACACCGCTGGCACTGCTGCCGAATCCCTCACTCTCCGAAACACCGCGCAGGGTGTGCAGGACGCGCCCGTCTCGGCCCGAGTACACGAAGGCGCGGTGGCCGCCCGGCGCACCCGCGACCACGTCGTTGACGCCATCACCATCGATGTCGCCAGCGCCTTCGAGGCCGGTACCCAGATTGTCGCCGATCGCGCCCGTCTGTTGCCACAGCAGCCGACCGGCTCGCCCCGAATACACATATACGCGCCCTCGGGCAGGCGGCGGTGCGTTGACCGAAGCGGTGGGCGCACGCGCCGTAACCCCGAAACTCGGCGCCGAGGTGACGAAATCACCGGCTCCGTCTCCGTCGACATCGCCAAGCCGACGCGCGATCCAGCTGAACTGGTCACCTTTCGTTTCGCCGACGAATTCATGAATGATGCGGACCGGCTCAACGAAGGGGTTTACGAAGTCTTGCGGGTGAAACATCGCGGAATCGAATCGCGCATCCTGTCGCATCGACTCGAACTCGGGCAGACTCCGCGCCTGCTCGACATCGAAGGCACCACTCCCCTTCACGTCCCGCAGCAGCACGAGCGCCGAGTCGGGCTGGCCACGCGCGGCATAGATGGCAGCGGCATTAAAGCGCGCTTGCAGACGCAATGGACGTGGCTGGGTGACACTCAACAGCGCCTGCAAGGCCCGATCGGGCTGCCCGCGCTGCCGGTACGCCGCGGCAAGCAGCAGCTTGCCGGTCGAGGCTTGCGGGTTGCGAGTGAAGAACCCTTCCAGAAGCGCGATGACACTGTCGGGGCGGCCCGCCGCCATCGCTTGCTGCGCAGCGGTCACTTCCGATGGTGGGGCGCTGCCCGCCTGCGACCTGGCGTCGCGGGCCGAGAATGCGAGGACGAGCGCGATCAGCGCGGCGCGTGGGCGCAGCAACGAGCAGGGGGCGTGGTGACACGGGTACATCGAGGACTCCCGGACGATCGGCGTGAGGTGTTCCCCGCGAAGTGTGCCGACAGTTTCGGGGTGCCCGCTATCAACCGATTGCTCGATTCACCGATTGTTGCCACCGCGCCGGATGCACGCCGAAATGCCGGCGAAACGCTGCGGTGAAGTGTGAGTGGCTCGAATACCCCAAGCGCAGCGCAATCTCCGAGAGCCGTCCCCGCGTGAATGCCAGGGGTTCGAGCGCCGCACGAATTCGCACGTCGCGCTGATAGCCATGCAGGGTCTGTCCGGTTGCGGCACGAAAGGTTCGGCACAAGTGATAGACCGACACGTCGCAACGACGGGCGAGGTCCACGAGGCCAATAGGCTGCGTGTACGTCACCGCCAGGATCGCCTTTGCGCGTTCCACCAGATCGCGTCGCGCCCGCGCGGTTGTGCCTGCGAGCGGCGTGGTGGCCATCTCCGGCGTCGCTTGGTAGGCCGCACGCACCACCTCTCGGAAGATGCCCACGACCGATTCCTCAACGGCGGCCGGGTCGTGGCGGTGCGCGCCTTCGAAGATCGTACGCTGTGCGCCGTAAAGGGCCGACGAAATGGGGGCGTGGCAGTGTCGCAGTGGCATCGTCGATTCGGACGCGGCCGGGTCCCACTCGGCGACGGCCTCACGGACAATGTCCTCTGACAGCGCGAACCAGTCGGCCGTATCTCCCTCCGCGGCAATGGGCTCGCGCATGAAGCGCTGTCCGCGATTGTAGATCGTGGCGAGGGTCGACGTCGCGACGAACGGGTGGTCACGATCCTGCCGGATCCAAAGTGCCGAGCGTGGGAACGCGACGACGTAGTTGTCGGTTACCTGCTCACCGCGAAAGTAGCTGGAGTCACGCGGGCAGCGCAGTGCGCCGACAGCGGCGATCCCGGAGGCAAACCGAATCTGCTCGAGTCGCGGATCACCGACGCGCGTGTTGACGGCGTTCGACGGCACGGCGGGGCGCGCCACGGGGTCAATCGCGAAAGTGCGCGGTGGACTGACGTGTCCGATCCACCGTCAGGTGCAGCACGTCCGGGCGGCCGTAGTGGCCTGTCGGATCAAAGTTCTGGCGCTCTTCGCGCACGCGCACGTGTTCGATCGTCGCGGTGACCAGATGTTCGCGATCGGCGACCGGCTCGACGATCCACGCGCCATCCGGTCCGGCCAGACACGTTCCGCCGGCCGCGGGCATCTCGGGCAAGGCCTCGAGAAGGCGATCACGAAATGGCAGGTGCGCCGGGATGTCCTCGTGCCGCAAGAGGCCCGACACCGAGAGCACATAGGAACGGCTCTCGCGCGCGATGAACCGTGTGATGTGCTCGGTGTTGCGCACACTGCCGGGCCACAGCGCCACGTGCAGATCTTCACCTTGGGCGTACAGGGCCGTCCTGGCCAGCGGCATCCAGTTCTCCCAGCAATTCAGGGCACCTACGGTGAACGCTCCCAGCGCCTGGGTGCGGAGCCCGTGACCGTCGCCCGTCGACCAACTCAATCGCTCCTCGTAGGTCGGCATGAGCTTGCGGTGCACATTCTGCACCACGCCGCCGGCGTCGATGTACACGAGACTGGCAAACACGGAGTGGCCGCCGCGCTCCGGTGGCCGTTCGATGATGCCGAGGATCACGCTGATGCCGCGGGTGCGCGCTGCGCGGCAGACGGGCTCGAGATGGCCCGCCTCGATCTGCACGGCTTGATCGAGGTAGTGCGCGTGCAGCGCCTTCTGCAGCGGCGAGTCGAATCGCGCGCCGTCCGTGACTTCGATCCAGAACGGGTAGCCGGGCACGAGCGCCTCACCAAAGGCGACGAGGTCGGCCCCGTCGTCCGCAGCGTGGCCGATGAACGTCACCACTTTGTCGAGCGTCGCCGCCCGATCGAGCCACACGGGTGCGATCTGCGCGCCCGCGATGCGCAGCGAGTCTCTGGTCATCCAGACAAATTACACCGTCACCACTCTCAACCGCTTCCGATGACCCTGGACCGCGTCAATCTTCCGGCTCTCGTCGCCCAGTGGGCACGTTTCGTCGACGACCTCGAACGCCGATCCGGCGCGCTGGCGCCGGCGGCGGACGCGCCGACGGTGGAGGTGCGGCTGGCGGAGTTCCTCGCCGAGGTCGCGGTGCGGCATGAGATCGCGCAGCGTCTTCGTGCACGATCGACGACGGCGGAAACGCGCGATTTGCTCGCCGACCTGGATGCCACCTTCCGTCACGCGACGACGGCGTCCGAGCATTGCGCATACGGGGGGGAGGTCGCGACCTCGAACGGCTGGACCCCCTCACGCGAATGGTACTACTGGCGCCTCCCGGGACTCTTGTCGCCGTCACGCCACCATCACCAGCAATGACTACCGCATACGACGTCATCGTAGCTGGTCTTGGCGCAATGGGCAGCCAGACCGCGTATCACCTGGCTCAGCGGGGGCACCGGGTGTTCGGCTTCGATCGCTTCACGCCGCCGCACGCGATGGGCTCGTCGCATGGGCACTCGCGGATCATTCGTGAGGCGTACTTCGAGGACCCGCGATACGTCCCCATGGTGCAGGCGGCCTATCGTGAATGGGCGGCGCTCGAGGCCGCTCGCGGGGTGACCTTGTTCCGGCAGACGGGCGGACTGATGTTGGGTCTGCCCGATGGCGCACTCGTCCGCGGCGCGCGCCTCAGCGCTGAGTTGCACGGTCTACCGCATGAAATTCTCGACGCGGCCGAGGTCGCCCGTCGGTTTCCTGCGTTTCATCCGGATGCCGACATGGTTGGCGTCCTGGAGCCGCGTGCCGGCATCCTGTCACCCGAGCGCGCCATCGCCGCGGCGCTCGACGTGGCGCGTGCGGGCGGCGCGACGCTTCATACCGGCGAGACCCTGTTGGGGTGGCGCTCGATTCCTGGTGGTGTCGAAGTCGAGACCTCTGCGGGACGGTACCGTGCCGCCACGCTGGTGATGACCGTCGGCGCGTGGACGCGCGGGCTGGTACCACTGCTCGACCTGCCGCTCGTCGTCCAGCGCAACGTGCAATACTGGTTCACGCCGGTGCGGCACGCGGCGCAGTTCACCCCCAACGCGATGCCGGTCTTCCTGGCCGAGTACGGGCCGGGCAAGGCCTGGTATGGTTTCCCGGATGTCGGTGACGGCTTCAAGGTGGCGCTGCATCACGACGGCGCGCTCGGAGATCCCGAGACCATGGTTCGCGAGGTCGATCCGCGCGAAGCGGACCCGATGCGCGCGATTCTCTCGCGGTACATGCCCGATGCAAACGGGGTGCTTCGCGACAGTGCCGTCTGTCTCTACACGAACGCACCCGACGAGCACTTCGTCATCGATCGGCATCCCGACGAACCAGCCGTCATCATCGCGAGCCCATGTTCGGGACACGGATTCAAGTTTGCGAGTGCCATCGGGGCAGTGCTGGCGAACATGGCTACCGATCGGGAGCCGGGATTCGATCTGTCACTGTTCTCGCTGCGCCGATTTTCGCGGGTATAGCGGCGGCGCACGCAGCGTGCGGGCACTGGTCACGGCGGGAAGCTGAGCGCACGCCAGACACCGGCGAAGGCGGGCACGGACGATGCGAATCGCGGCGTGTTGATGTCCAGGGCGACGACGTTGTGGTTCGGGCTGGCCGTCAGGCGTGGATTGATCGGGAACGCGGCGGTGATGAAGCGTTGCGCCGCACCGTAGGGCATGGCGGTGATGTCGACATCGATCAGCAGCGGCCCCATGCCGATCGCGCTCCATACGGCCAGCGCGAACGTGGGGGAGAGCAGTTCATCGAACGTCGAGACCAGTCCGAAAATCCGTGATTTGGGAGTGGCATACGGGCGGGTCACCCACGGCGCGACGCTCGTTCCATTCGGCAGCGCGTCACCGAATGACGCATACGCGGTGGCCCGCAGGACTGCATGCCGCTGGGCGATGAACAACGCATGTCCACCGCCTTGCGAATGTCCTGCCACGGAGACCTTGCTCCACGCCACCGCGGTATCGCCGATGAGGAACTGCCCCCAGTTTCCCGCGGGTTCCGTGGCACGCATGAATCCCAGCAAGCGTACGATGCGGTTCTCGATGCTGTTGGCGCGATCGACCGTCACGACACCGGAACTCGACTGTCCGGTGACAATCTCCAGTCGCGCATCACCGTAACACGCACTGGCAGCGCCGGCACAGAGGGTGGCGACGGCCGTCTCATTCGGGTAGGCGACTCCCATGGCGTGATAGCCATTGCGCGCCGCTTGGGAGAGGATCAACCGATAGTCACGCGCCGTGGCGCCGGTGCCTGGCAGAAATACGAAGAGCCGTCCGGTCTGCGTGACGCCAGGGGCGCGAAATACGACGTGACTGTCGGGCCCGACGCCAATGCAGGTGTCCGTGCTGCGCGGCACGACCGCCCATCCGGAGAGTCCCGCGCTGTCTGTGGCGACGACGCCGGTCCCGAGTGCGGAGGCACAGGGCGGGGCAGGTGCTAGCGGGCCCGACGCGCCGTCGGCGCAGCCGAGCGCTCCCCACGTCGCGAACAGGGCCGCGGACAGCAGCGGGACATGACGGCGCCGCGGTACACAAGAGCGCATGTGTGGCTCGGAGGGGGAAATTGCCGTGTCTCCGCAGAAGAAAGCACGGGATCGGCCGGTGCGCCACCTCACGAAATCGACGCGACGTGCGTACACTACGAAGACGCCCCGGTGCTTCGGCCGGGGGACGCGGGCCTTCTCACGGGATTGGTAACGATGCGACACGCACTCATGTACGTCGGTGGTTTCGAGCGCAACTTCAAGAACCTCACGACGGCGTCGACGTCATTCGAAGGCAGTGACGGACAGCAGCATGCGTATCCCGCGTGGCCGTCGAGCGTGAATGGCTTGCGCATCAGCTACATGGAGAAGTCCGGCAAGAAGTTCGTGGCGGTGCGCGTCTCGGACGGCACCAGCGACGTCGTCCTGCAGAACGAGATGGTGATGGTGCCGGGCGAGCACTTCGGATTCGGGGTGCACCTCAGCGGCGAGCCGACGAGTGTCGAGGACAACATCGCGATCATGAAGATGCTCGAGGACATCATCAAGAAGAACATGGGACTGAGCGGGCCGCTGATGGAAATCCGGACCCGGTTCAAGGCGGCGGCATCCAAGAAGTAGCCGCCGAGTCGTGGCGGACGACGCCACGATCCCGTTGATCGGGCCGGTGTCGAGCGGTGAGGGCACTCACGGTGATGTCGCCCCTGCCCACGGCCCGATCCTTTTGTACGATGGCGAGTGCGGGTTCTGTGCTGGCAGCGTGCAGTTCGTGCTGGCCCGCGAGGCGCCCGATCGTGCCACACTGCGCCTTGCTCCGCTGCAGGGAGCGTTGGCGGCCCGCATTCGGGCCGACCATTCGGTGGCAGCGACGATCGACTCGGTCATCTGGGTCGAGACGACTCCCGACGGTCGCGAACAGGTCTCGGTGCGGAGTGCGGCCGCCCTGTCGGCGCTGGCTTATCTGGGTGGGAGTTGGCGAGTGCTCGCGCGGGCGGGGCGTCTGGTCCCGCGGCCGTTGCGCGATGCCGTCTACGACCTTGTGGCACGATATCGGCTGTCACTGGCCGCCCCGGCCTGTCTCCTGCCAACGCCGGAACAGCGTCGCAGATTTCTCGGCTGATCGAGGCGCCAGCGTCCGAGACCGCTGGACGTTCGCTGTGGCGCGCGGCATCATGTGTTCGGCGACGGTTGAGGGGCGAGTTGGTGTGACCATCGCCGTCCTTCCCGAGCCGCCCGTCGCTTGCGTGCTCGCCGCCGTCGCGCCCCGCCTTTTGTCTCCGGCTCACCCTCCGTGTCGATCAACAAACTGTCTCGTCGGCTCCACTACTGGGGGAGCTTTGCGGCGTCCCTGCCGATCATCGTCATACTTTCCACGGGCATTCTGCTGCAGTTGAAGAAGCAGTGGACGTGGGTCCAGCCTTCGGAAATTCGGGGGACGGGCACGGTACCGGTGATCGGGTTGCAGGAGCTGATCACAACGATGCAGACCGATACGGCACTCAAGGTGACGGGCTGGGACGACGTCAGCCGCATTGACATTCGTGCCGATCGCGGACTCGCAAAGATCACCCTGAAGAGCGGGTGGGAGGTACAGGTCGATCTGGGGACGGGCGCGCTGCTGAAGACCGCCGTCCGGCGCTCCGACCTGATCGAGTCGCTGCACGACGGTTCATTCTTCGCCGGTGACTGGAGCAAGCTGGGGCTCTTCCTGCCGGCCGGCGTCGTATTGTTCGTGCTCTGGGTGACCGGCCTCTGGATGTTCTGGGTGACCTGGAATGCCAAGCGACGTCGCAAGGCGTCGTCGCGGTGACCCCCTTCCTTTCCTTCCTTCCTCGGTGAGTTCGTGAGCGAGTCCACGGGTTTTTCCTCGCGCTGGGCGATGATGCTGGCCATGCTGAGCATGGCCGTCGGAACCGGCAACATCTGGCGCTTTCCGCGCATCGCCGCCACCAACGGTGGTGGTGAATTCCTGGTGGCGTGGGTGATTTGTCTCTTCACCTGGTCCATTCCACTCATTCTGATCGAGTTCGGGATGGGACGGAAAACGCGCCTCGGGCCGATCGGGGCTTTCGTACGAACGCAGGGCGCGAAGTTCGCCTGGATGGGCGCCTTCATCGCGTTCGTGGCCGTGGCGATCATGGCGTACTACTCGGTGGTGACGGGGTGGACCCTGCGCTACTTCGCGGCCGCCGCCTTCGGCGAACTCTCTGCCGAGAACTCGGTGAGCTTCTGGCGCGAGTTCTCGACGACGAGCGCGCCGGTGTTGCCACACGTCATCGCGATTGTCGGCGCCACGTTCGTGGTGGCCAAAGGGGTCAAGGGCATCGAGCGGACCACGACGATCCTGATGCCGATTCTGATTGCCATCATCCTGCTGCTCACGGGGCGGGCGCTGATGCTGCCCGGTGCGGATGCGGGACTCGCGTACTTTTACGGCGTCGACTGGGAGCGTCTTGGTGATGCGACCATCTGGCTGCAGGCCCTGACGCAGAACGCGTGGGATACCGGCGCGGGTTGGGGGTTGATCCTGGTGTACGCGGCCTACATGCGCCAGAACGAGGATACGGCCCTCAATGCGTTCATGCTGCCCGCCGCGAACAACTTTGTTTCGCTGTGCGCCGGCATGATGGTGTTCTGCACCGTCTTCACGGTCGTGCCGCAGCTGGTGACCTCGATCGCCAGCAATCCGGCGGCGTTGTCCGATTTTCCGGACCTGCAAAAGGCAATCGCCGGCGGTGCCACCCTCGATGCGGACCTCGTGCAGCGGACGATCTTCGGCGCTGGCAATGAAGGGGTGACGTTCATCTGGATTCCCAAGTTGTTCGCGACCTTGCCGGCCGGTACGCTGTTCATGTCGCTGTTCTTCCTGGCCCTTTTTCTGGCGGCCTTCACGTCGCTGGTGTCGATGGTCGAGCTGGGCACACGCGTGTTGCTCGACATGGGGTGGTCGCGTTCGCGTGCCGTCTGGGTGGTCGGCGCGTTCGGGCTCGTGCTCGGCCTTCCCTCGGCGTTCTCGCTGGACATCCTGCACAATCAGGACTGGGTATGGGGCGTCGCCTTGATGCTCTCCGGATTGTTCTTCGCGGTCGCCGTCATCCGCATGGGGCCCTCGACCTTTCGGGCCGAGCAGATCAACCACGCGTATTCCAACATTCGCGTGGGCGCATGGTGGGATTGGTTCATCCGCATTCTGGTGCCCGCCGAAGCCATCATCCTCATGGGGTGGTGGATGTGGCAGGTCCGCGGACCCGGAGCGCTGAATCCGTTCGGTATCGAGAACATCGGGACGATCCTCTTTCAGTGGGGCATCGTTCTCGTGCTGCTGCTGCTGTTCAACAAGCAGCTGGCGAAGGTCGCACCGATCGAGACGGCGGAGATGGATGCCGGGCGGATGCCACCCAGCATTCCCTAGGCGACTCCGTCGACGGGCACGGGAGTGGAGGTGCTGGTCGGTAAACGAAATCGCCGACCAGCGCGTCAGCAGGGGATGAAGCGCGATCGAACCCACGACGCTCCGCGTTCCGGAGTGCGAATCCCGAACAGTCTGCTCGCCCTTGGGTCTGCCGCCGTCATTGCGGTGTACTCGGCCGGCAATCTGCGCACGCGGGAGGCCGCGCAGCGTTTCGACGACGAGAGCGGGGCGCGGCGTCGCCCCGTCTCACCGGGCGACGCGGGCGGTGATCGTCGAGGCGGCGATCGCGCGAGTGATCGCGTCAGTGATCGCGTCAGTGATCGCGCAACGGATCTCGTGAGTGATCGCGTCGCCGGAAGTCAGGTCGCTGATTCGAACGCGGGACGTTCGCCAGCGACCGAAGCAGGGCAGCCACGCGCGGATTCTCCGACGACGCGCGCGGAGCGCAACGTGGCGCCTGTCACGTCTCCCGCGAAGGAAGCCGTCGCGTCGGCCGCGACCGCCAGTGGCGTGACGGTTGTCGGGCAGAACGAAGCGTTCGCGAAGGTGGCGGCTCCCGCGGGTGCTGCGTCGGCACCGGTGACCCCGACCGTAGCCAACGCCGTGGTCGCGCCGCCGCAAACTGCGGCCGTTGCCAGCGCCACCGCGAGTGTGCCACCGGCGACCGTGCCCACCCAGAAGACACCGGGAGGGTCATCCGTAACCGGTGGCGCGCCGACCGCAGACAGCACGAAGCTGGCGACGGACTCGGTGAAGGCGCTGTGGCGTGACGGGACCTACAGTGGCTGGGGTACTTCACGGCACGGGGATATCGAGGCCACGGTCGTGATTGAGGGCGGGAAGATCACGGGCGCGTCGATCAGTCGATGCCTGACCCGATACTCGTGCTCATGGATCGCCCACCTGCAACAGCAGGTGGTGACCCGTCAGAGCCCGGAGGTCGACTACGTGTCCGGCGCGACCCAAAGCGCCAACGCGTTCTACTATGCCGTGGTCGACGCGCTGCAGAAGGCGAAGTGAACGCGGGGTATGAGTATGCGTCGACGGCCATGGGAACGGCCGTTTCGATCATGGTCGCCGGAGGCGACCCAGAGGAGCGCGCCGCGCGGGCGCGCCGCGCCTTCGGCTGGTTCACGGAGGTCGAGGCGGTCTGCAGCCGCTTCGCCGAAACCAGCGAGCTGCGCCAGCTCTGCCAGCGTGTCGGCGATGCCGTCGCCGTCAGTTCCCTGCTGTTTGAGGTCGTGCAGTTCGCCTGTGCCGTCGCGGACGCGAGTGCCGGGGCGTACGACCCGACCGTCGGCGCGGCGATGCACGCGCGCGGATTCGACCGTCAGTGGCGCACCGGCAAGCGAATCGCGCCAACGCCGGCACACGCAGGCGCCACGTGGCGTGACATTCATCTCGACATTGCTCGCCGGACCATCACGGTCGCGAAGCCCCTGCTGATCGACCTCGGCGGCGTTGCCAAGGGACTGGCCGTGGATCTCGCGGCGCGTGACCTCGCCGATTGTGAGCACTTCGCGATCGACGCTGGCGGCGATGTGTATGTGGCCGGACTGCGGTCCGATGGGGCGCCGTGGTCGGTCGGCGTACGCCATCCGCGTATGGCCAACACATGGCTCGCCCGATTCCACCTCAGCGACTGTGCCGTGTGCACCAGCGGCGACTACGAGCGGCAATCGCCGCTCGACCACCACGGCCATATCCTCGATCCGCACGCCGGCGAGGCGGCGGCGGACGTGATCAGCGCGACGGTGCTGGCACCACGCGCGATGGTGGCGGATGCGTTGGCCACGGCAGCGTTTGTACTCGGGCCGCGGCGAGGCATCGCCTTCCTCGAGCAGCAGGGTGTCGAGGGCATCATCATCGGCGCCGACCAGACACGCGCCGAAACATCCGGACTTAGTCGGCATCTCGAGCCGCGGCAAACGCATGTGGCGTGATCGCGCGGTACGACGCTACCTGCGCACCCCGAAGGGGCTTTTTGTGCTGGTGCTGCTCACACTGACCGTCGTCGCCGCCACTCACGCGGGCTGGGCGGTGGTGGCACCCGGGCTGGCCAGCGGCGTACTGTCGGCGATGCTCGTGGATGCGCCCATCATCCGCTGGCGCTCAGGGCGGTGGACCGCACCCGACGGTGCGCTGCTCACGGGGTGGCTTGTCGCGTTGATCCTGAGCCCGCATGAGCCGTGGCCGGTCGTGGCGGTCACTTCGGTCGTGGGCGTTGTGAGCAAGGCACTCTTCCGGGTAGGCCACGCGAACGTGTTCAATCCCGCGGCGTTTGCGCTGGTCGGCACCTTTTACGCTTTCGACACTGGCCAAAGCTGGTGGGGCGCTCTCCCCGAGCTTCCGCTCCCGTGGACGCTGTTGCTGTTTGCCACCGGCATCTACACGACATTGCGCATGAACAAGCTGCCGGCGGTGCTGGCCTTTCTGGGCAGCTATTACCTGCTGGCAACGACATTGGCATTCGCGAGTGATCCGGCCGTCGTGTCCGAGTTGTTCCGGGCACCGGACCTGCACGCGGCGCTGTTCTTCGCCTTCTTCATGCTCACCGATCCCCCGACGTCGCCACCCAAGCACCGGGATCAGTTGACGTACGGCGTGATCACGGCCGTTGTCGCATTCGCCGTGTTTCGCGTGGTGGGCGCCGCGTACTTCCTGTTGGCCGGTGTGCTCGTAGCAAACGTCTGGGAGGGATGGCGCAAGCGTCAGTTGCGCCGACCAGCCAGCGCGCGGCTCTCGGCACAACCCGCGTAGTCGACCTTCTCTTCGCGACCACGGGACGTCAGCCGACTGGCGCGGCCAGCAGGTCGGGCAGGAGATCATGCCGCTCCCCCGACGCCAGATCGATGGCCACGAGCCGTCGGTTACAGCTGTACGAGCCCATGTCGTGGTCGCCATTGATCAGGATCGCGCCCATGAGCACGAGATAGCGCGCATTAAATCGCGTGCGCTGGGTCAGCACATCAATGCGCTCGGCAATCGCGTCATACATCACCTCCGTAGCCTGCTGAAGTGGCTCGGAGGACGACAGGATGCGCTCGCGCTGTCGGAAGAGGATCTGCTCGATCGTATTTTGTTGGTAGTCCAGTTCCGACGTTTCACCGTCAACGACCCGGCCCGCTTGCAGCTTGGCCAACGCGGCACGGCAGGCTCCGCAGCAGCCGCTGGCGGCATCCTGTCCAAGGCGTCGCACAACACCCAATGTG
This sequence comes from uncultured Gemmatimonas sp., assembly GCA_964565915.1. GTDB lineage: Bacteria > Gemmatimonadota > Gemmatimonadetes > Gemmatimonadales > Gemmatimonadaceae > Gemmatimonas. Next base: position 8,103 of record CAZMGX010000015.1, on the reverse strand, counting down.
CCGTCCTTGCTCACACCGATGTGCGGCGCATGGTAGATGAAGACCGCGCCACACTGCGGGACGTGGGCCGCGAACGCACCCATCCCGGTGAGACCGGTAAACGGAAACCCGTCGAGGCCCCCCATCTTGAACGGCCCCAGCATTTCGTACGCACGCCGCGGATACTCGATGCTGTTGATCTCGTCGCTGCACACACTGTCGGCGCTCAGTAGTTCACCCGGCTGCAGGCCGAAGCGTCGATGCAACACGTCGAACAGGCGATCGACGGAATCAACGGTGCTGAGCGCCTGCGGGTAGTGACGACGAACCGTCGCCAGGTAGGGATCGGCATTCATGGCGTCAGAGGAGGATGTTGTTGGTCGCAGCGATGGGTGCGGGAATGTCCGATTCGTCGAGCATCTCGCGGAGGTCGATCTCGATGGTGCGGCTCAGGCTGGTGATCGGCACATCGTTTGCATTCCCCTCGAAGGGGTTCTCGGTGCTCTCGCCGACTCGCTCGAGCGCGTTGAAGACCCAGCCGACCAGAAAGCCGAAGGGAACGCTCAGCCAGACCATCCCGCCGCCAAGTTTGCCGAACTCCCCGAGCAGGCCGAGGGGCACGAGCCACTGAAAGAGACGAATGAAGAAGAGATTGATGGTCGCGAACTGTCGCGGATACGGGAAATTCTTGATGCGCTCGCACTTTCCCTGTTGCTCATACAGGTCCATGAGGACTCGCTCGAGGGCCACGCGATGGTTGGCCTCGAAGGCTCCGGACTGATAGAGCGCGAGGACCTGCGCCGATTGGAGCGCCAGCAATTGTGTCGCTCGATTGCTCTTCGCCAGCACGTACTGCACATCTGTCGGCGAGAGCAGCGCGGCGAGTTGGCTGTCGAGATCGTCTTGGCGCTCCGCGACGGTAAAGTGCGTCCGCTGGTACTCGAGATTCTCGGGCAGGCTCATGCGCTCCCACGCCCGTGGCTGACGAAGCTGGTAGCGAAGCGCGGTCAGCCACGCGATGTGGCGATGGATCAGCTGTCGACGCGCTGCCTGCGCGTCCTCCGCGGACAGCTGAGCACCAGGCTGGACGAAATCACGCGCAACGATCCCCCAGGCGCGGCTCGCGTTCACGATCGCGCCGTAGATCTGTCGCGCCTCCCACGAGCGGGCGTAGGTCGCATTGTTGCGAAAGCCGGCAATGAATGCCGCTGCCGTGCCAAGCAGCGCGACAGGGACCCAGGGAATGGCGAGCCATCGCCAGTTGAGAATGACGTAGGCCGCCGTCGGAACCAGCGAGATTGTCAGAAGCCAGAGGTTGTCCCGGCGCGTCCAGCCCAGAAACTCCGCGAGCGAGTAGCGTTGACCGGTGTGCATGGAAGCGCAAATTGCCGAAAAGAACCGAAAAACGCATCAGGTTGTAGGAAATCCCGGCCGCGCCGTTACTGGCAAGCCAGAATCGCGACACCAACCACTCACTGTACGTTTGACGCATGTCGATCGATCTGCAGCCCACACTCCACGGCGCCTTGGTGACGCTTCGACCGCTACGCGTCACGGACTGGGACGCCCTCTTTGCAGTGGCGGCGGACCCGCTGATCTGGGAGCAGCATCCGGCGCGTGATCGCTACCAGGAAGCCGTCTTTCGCGTGTTCTTTGCCGAGGCGATGGCGTCCGGCGGCGCACTGCTGGCGCAGGATGCGGCCACGGGAGAGGTGATCGGCTCGTCGCGCTACTTTGGCCATGACGCGGTGCGACGTGAGGTGGAGATCGGGTGGACGTTCCTCGCGCGCTCTCACTGGGGTGGACGATACAACGGTGAGATGAAGCAACTGATGCTCGACCACGTCTTTCAGTTCGTTGACCGTGTCCTGTTTCTGGTTGGTCCGCACAACGTGCGGTCACAGACGGCGGTGGAGCGAATCGGCGGGGGACGGAGCGGCACACGACGCAACGCCACGGGTCACGAGAGTGTGGTGTACCAGATCACGCGCGAAGGCTGGCACGCTCGGTGACGGTCTGCGGGGCCATGCTGTCATTCTTGACGGGTGGTGGATGGCCGGTAGCTTCCCGATGGTGAGAGCGTGCGCACCCGCAGGAGCGGCGTCGCGTGTACGCGTCGTGCTGTCTTCCCGCGCCTCGGGCTCCACCGTGCTCAAAAAAATCCTCCTCGGCGTCGTCGTGTTCGTGATCGCCGTCCTTGGCTATGCGGCCACGCAGCCGGACTCGTTCACCGTCGAGCGGCGCGCGACCATCAATGCGCCCGCCGACAAGATCTACGCGAACATTGCCGACTTCCGTGTTTGGCAGTCATGGTCGCCGTGGGCGAGCATGGACACGGCGATGATCGTCACGATCGGCGATCCCCCCAGCGGGCAAGGCGCGACGTATGAGTGGAAAGGGAACTCATCCGTGGGGTCCGGCCGGATGGAAATCACCTCCGCAACACCGGGTAGCCGTGTCGCGATCAAGCTCGACTTCATGGAGCCGTTTGAGAGTCACAACACCACGGTGTTCGCACTGACACCAAACGGCACCGGAACCGATGTCGTGTGGACGATGTCAGGCCCGAACAACTACCTCTCGAAGGTGATGATCACCTTCATGAGCATGGACAAGATGGTCGGCGGTGATTTCGAGCGTGGATTGCAGCAACTCAAGTCCATTTCCGAGCGATAGCTGTTCGTCTCGGTACGCCTGACTAGCTTTCAAATGAGAATCCTGCTCGGTGTCGCGACCGGGTTACTGTCCTTGTCCAGGCAATACGATGCTTCAGACCCAAGTGCCGCGTCAGTTGACGCTCGATGTCCTTGTCACGCTGCGCGAACCCGACCGCACGCCGGCGTCCGGTGTGCCGATGCGGATCGTGCTCGGCGCGGCCGCGGACTGGCAGGCACCGGACGCAGGGATTCACCGCATCACGGCTGATGACGGTACGTGCCATATGGTCGCACCGTTCGCACTGGATGATCGTCGACGGAAGCTGCCCACCAACTTCCTGAGCGGGTTGCTGGCCTCGAGCGAACGCACGCGTCACGTGCAGATTGCCGTGGAAATGGAGTACGCGGGACGTCCGTGGCTGACGGCGGTCGACATCGATCGCTTCGAGAACGGATCGAGCGCGCGCCTGGAGCCAATGCGGATCTTCGGCCGAGCGGCCAACGGGCGCTACACCGATGATGTGCCGCTGATCAACGGCGCCTGGAATGCACGTCTGCCAACGGGTAAGGTGGTCGCCGTCCCTGGCTTCGACGTGACGAGTGCGTCCATCGATCCGGACCCGTCCGTGTCCCCGGTGGGGTCGCAGTGGACGGTTCGGCTGACGTTGACACGCTGGCCCGCGCCCGTCGCACGAGATCAGGCGAACGCGCGATAGCCCGGTTGCCGCCCTACAGGACCGGTAGTCCGCCGCTCGGCTCTTCCGGCCGATTACGCATGAAGTCGGCAAGCTGGAGCAGCCGAGGCCAGAGAAACGCGCGGACTTCGTCGCTGGTGTCGTGCGCGGCCAGTGCGCGCTCCATGCACCACAGCCACTCGTCCCGCTCGCGCGCGCCGATGGAGAACGGCATGTGCCGCTGGCGCAGCCGCGGGTGCCCGTACCGTTCCTCGTACACCGGCGGTCCACCGGTCCAACCCGTGAGATACAGGAACAACTTCTCGCGCGACTGCCGGAGACTCGCCGCGTGCAGGGCCCGCACGTTCGCGGCTTCGGGAGCCGACTCCATGAGATCGTAGAACCGGTCAACGAGCGCACGAACGCCGGCTTCGCCGCCGAGCAATGCGTAGGGCGTGGGCGCGGGGGCAGACTCAGACGTCATACCGAATGCTAATGCCGTTCACGCGATCAACGGAGGGTGATGGCGTTCCCATTCCCACGTGCCGCGAGGACGTCAGCGACGACCGAACAGGACGCCCACGTAGACGGTCAGCGTGCCGTTGCGCACTCGCTGCTCGAGGGCGGCATTGGTGTCGTCCGCGATGTTGGCGAGTCCGACGCCATAGCGCGCACCTCCAGTCACGCCGAGGCCGCCGACCGACACATCGACACCAGCCCCGACAATCGCTCCCCAGTCTACGGACTTGGGCTTGAAGTTGTCGCGGGTGCAATCGGTTGACACGTCAGGGACCCCACCGCCGCTGGAGGAGATGTTGCAGCCGACGTTGAAGCCGATGCTCGGCCCCGCATACAGGTGCGGATTGAGTGCCGCCCCGCTGGCGCCTTCGAAGCGGAGCAGCAGGGGAATCTCCAGATAGTCGAGGCGCACGTCATCGACACCACCGCCTCCGTAGTCGAGCGCACCACCCTTGTTGATGAACAGCAGCTCTGGCTGTAGTGACACGCGCTCGCCGACTGGAACCGTCAGCGCAGCGCCGATCACCGTTCCCGTGCGGTTCTTCGCCTTGACGTTCTCGAGCCCGCGCAGCTGGCTGAACGTGCCGCCGGCGATGATGCCGAGGCGCTGCGCCGACAACGGCGCGAAGGCAAGGAGGGACAATGCGACAGCGCTCGCTGCCGCCCGCATGAGAGGACGTGGCATCACAAACTCCGGTCAGGGGTGGGTGGACTCACACTCCTCACTACCCGCTGACCGCGATGCGGTGCCGCCGATCGGCCCCGATCGGACGGCACCGCATCTGGCCTTCCGGTGTTGCTCGGTGAATCAGCCGGATGTTACGGGGATCTGCCGACCCTTGGACTGCGGCAGCTTGGGAAGTGTGATGGTCAGCACACCCTTCTCGAAGACCGCTTTCACGTGCTCGACGTCGACCGTGCGAGGGAGCGCGAACGAGCGGTGAAAGGCCCCGTAGTATCGCTCGCTGAGGTAATAGGCCTTGGTCGGCGGCGCATCGGTGATCTCCTGCTCCTTTTCACCGTCGATCGAGAGCACGTTGTTCTCGATGCTGATCTTGATCTGCTTCTCCTCGATTCCCGGGAGTTCGGCGGTCAGTACCAGCGCTTCGTTGGTCTCGGACACCTCGACGGCGGGCATCCAGGGGCCGACGCGAGCGAGGGACGGTGCAAAGGTCGGATCGTTCAGGATGCTGCGAACCAGTCCGGTGAAGCCGGGTTCGGCCAGCGAGGGGAACGGCGACACGTTGCGGGAAATGAGTGTCGACATACTTCCTCCTGCGCGACATGCGCGCGTGTGATGGTAGACACACGATGCATCACTGTCGGCTGGCGCACATCGGGAGATTGCCTGAACGCGACGTGCGGAAAACGCGGACGATCAGTTCACGAACGGCAGCAGGTTCGACGGTGTCGTTTCGCGGACGAAGAGCAGTGCATCGAAGTCCGCGGGAAACAGGCGCGTCGGGAAGTACGCCCGTTCGGTATTGGGATTGAAGCCGAGTCCGATGGTCCGCATGGCGATTGGACCGGCGAGCGGGGCGGCATCAGTACTCCCCAACCCGACGCTCCGCATATCGATCAGAAGGACGCTGCCGTTCGCGGCCATCGCGGCCTCTTCGATGGAACCGGTGGGAATCACCTGGGCCGTGAACGCCTGCGGGGTTGTCGACGTGGTGGTCTGCTGCAACAGTGCGTTGAAGCGGCCGGTCCCGAAGGTGAATCCGATAGGCCGATAGTCGGCGCCAAGTGTCGCCGCGAGTCGCGCACCCATTGCGCCGCTTTGCCGGGTCACCCGGTCATTGTGTGCCCACACGATGAGCCGCGCGTTCGGGCCGCGACGCTGGCGCATGGCGAGCACGTTGTTGGCCAGCGCGAGATCGCGTGCCCGTGTGGCGGCTGCGGCACTGTTTGACGTCGCCACGGCTTCGAACTGTTGCACGAGGCGCGCATTGCGCACGGCGCCATCGTAGCCGACGGCGCCTACGCCACGCGTCGTGACCAGGTTGACGGCATCATTGATGCCCTCGGCACACAGTGCCTTGGCATCAACCGGAATGATGGCGTAGTCCGAGCGGGGACGTCCGGGTGTTGCCCCCCGGTTGCGAAAGATGGACAGGCACTCGTACCAGACGGTGATGTCGACGGCGTACTCAGGGGCGACCCGGCGCACGAAATCCGCGACGCTGTCCATCGAGGTGCCCGGATACAGCACGTCGAGGCCGAGGAGTTGGACACGCTCCCCGGCCGGACGGGTGCTGTTCCACTGTCGCAGCCACGCGACAAGATCGAGCATCTCCTGCGTATTCAGCTGCCAGGCGTACAGGCGCGACACCAGCCGCGCCGGATCGCCCGCTCCGCCGAGGACGTACGCGTTCAGTTCTTCCGTCTCGGCTGCGGGCGCATCGATCGCGATGGTGGTGAACCCCATGCGGGCGATCAGGAACCGCGAGAAGCGCTCCTTGATGCGCAAGAACTCCCGCGTGCCGTTGGTGGCCTCCCCGAGGGCGACGACGCTGGCGCTTCCGACGATGGCCTGCAGCGAGTCGAGGTCGTTGGCCGTCGAGGCGGGGTCCGTGCTGGTCAGTGTCACGCCGTTGCGGGCAATCCACCCGGAGGTCGCGCCGTTGAGTGACGAAAGGCCTTCGAAGTCGAGGTTGGTGGGGGCGAAGGGACTACGTGCGTACGCCTCGATGGTGGAGAGCGAGTCCAGGCCGTTCGGCACCGGCACCTCCAACGTGTTCGTGCTGGCCACGCTTTCACTGACGACATCAAGGCGCATGTCATCGACCAGCAGCGTGTTGGCCGCCTGAAACAGCATCCCGAGCGAGAAGCCAATGGCCCGCGTCGGTACATCGAGTACGACGGAGACTTCGCGCCAATCGCCGTTGCCGCTCACGGGGCGGCGAATCATGTCGTCCACCGCGAGGGTAAGGCCGGGGCCGTCGATGCGCATGAAGATGCCGGCGGAAGCGACGCTGGCGACGTTGCGTGGCTTGACCCATGCGGACAGGCGCACTCGCTTGCCGCGGTAGTTGTCGGCGCGCACGGTCTGGAAGATGCGGAACGATCCGAAGTTCGACTGGAACCCGTTCGTGAGGTACGCGGCGTTGTTGCCGGTCCGGACATCGCTGATCGTGATGCCGATGCCCGGCGTCCCGGCCGTGCCGGACCACCCAGCGGGCGCGCCCGGCACAACGGTCAGTTCCGGCTGCCGCACGAAAGGATCGGTAAGGCACGCCGTTGCCGCTCCGGCCAGGAGGAGCAGCATGCTGGTCAAGCGTCGGGTGGCGTGCCGGCCGGGACTCATGGGCGCATTACCGACGGCAGCTCGGATAGGCGGGATCGGCACCCGCAATGGCGGGTCGGTCCTTTCGTTGGGCGATCGCCATCATGATGTCGTGAATGAACCGGCCGAGTCGTGCCGAGTGCTCGTAGTCGATGTACTGCGGTTCATCCGTCGGCTGGTGGTAGTCCTGCGCGTATCCCAATGAAAAGTACGTGACCGGGATGTCCTTGTTCACGTAGTTCACCTGGTCGCTGCGGCAGAAGCGGTTCATCGGGTTGGCGGTGACGTCCCACGATTTGTCGATCGCCATGGTTTCCGAGCGCACGGCGTTGACGGAATCGATGATGTCACCGAACTCGCGCGAGAGGCGGCGAGCACCGAGTGTCTGCACCGAGGTTGGGCCGCCGAACTTGACCTGATCGGCGCGTCCCTTGCCGAGCATGTCCATGTTGTGCGCGGCCACGATGGAGGTGAGTGGAATGGTGGGGTGGTCCACGAACCACCGGGACCCCAGCAGGCCGGCCTCTTCGCCCTGATGCGACACGAAGATGATCGATCGGGCCGGTTTCTCGGCGGCGAACCGTTCGGCGATCTCGAGCAGCACCATCGATCCGGAGCCGTCGTCGTCGGCGCCGTTCATGATGGAATCGATCCGTGGGGCCCGAATGCGCCGAGCATGGGCAATGAGCGAGTCGATGCGACGTTGCTGGTCCGCGGTCGGAGTGCAGGCCGGGTCGTTGGCGCCTTGGCGGCGGGTGACCGTATTCACGGCGCGCAATGAATCGTGGTCGACGGGTGTGGCGTTCACGCCGACATGATCGTTGTGGGCGCCGACCAGCACGTATTCAGCGGCCCGCGTCGGGTCGGATCCCGGCAGCACAGCGACGACGTTGCGGGCCGGGTAGGGCGACATGCGCCACTCGTAACTCCAATTGGCGGAGACCGGCTGTCCGGCGTCGCCGACGGCCAGCTGATCGACCGGTTTGCC
>CAZMGX010000014.1:15150-29688 GCA_964565915.1 uncultured Gemmatimonas sp. | reverse complement strand
AACGGCGACTCCTGCACCACCAGACGATACGCCAGCTCCATCAACATTTCGGGGCCGCCGTTCTCGGGCGAGTGAATGCCGCTCGTCACCCAGTAGATCGGCTTGGTCGTGCCGATCAGTCGCTGCGCGTCGGCTTCACTCGTCTTGCGTGGGTCCGTGAGGGCGGCCAGATCGCCCTTGTACTTCTCGAGATTCTGGATGGTCTGCTCGTCGGCAATCGCCAGCGCGATCATGTCGCGCCCTTCCTCCGTCTTGCCGATGGTCCAGTACTTGGCGCGCGGCGATGCCTTGGCGATCGCCTCCATGTACCGATGGATATCCTTCGCGTACGTCAGCTCACCCGGCGTTCCGACGATCTTGCCCAGGAACTTGAGTGGCGTGGGGACCGTGCTCGACGCCGGCAGGTGGTCCACCAGCTCCGTCGAGATGCGCGGGTCCTGCAGGTACTCCTTGATCTTGGCCGTGTACTCCGCGTCGATCGCCTGCGTGCTGGCCCGAGCAGCGCTCTGCGCGGACGCGACGGCCAGTGGGGCGAACACACCGAGCGCCGTCGCGGCAAGCGTCGTGGCAAACGACGTGGCAAACGACGCGCGAAAGCGCGTGGTCATTGATCGCCGATGGATGGATGGAGCCATGTCCGAATCTCCGTGAAGTGGGAGCCAGCAGAACGTCCCGGCGACTACGCCGGGCACGCCGAAATCGCCGCGAATGTCCTTTCCGAGCTTGCGGCCTACCATACGCTACGCACAAGGCGCCCCGGATGCTCGGTCTGATCGCGGTTTCTCTGTCACGGACGCTGACCTCGGAAAAGCGCCCGTTGACGACTCCGGGGTTGGCACGCTGATTCCGGTTATGGATGAGATTCGCACGAACGCGACGGCGCTCCCGTACGGGATCGCGCCGCCAGCGTACCGACTGCCGGACGCCACCCGACTCGGACCGGTCCACCTGCAGGTGGCCGATTTACCGCGGTCGGTCGCGTACTACGGCGACGTCATCGGGCTGCGCGTCATGAGCCGCACGTCGGTCGGCGCCACGCTCGGTGCTCACGGCGCGTCGAACGAACTCGTCGTGCTGCACGAGCGCCGAGGCGCGGCGCCGGTTCCACCGCGCGGCCGACTGGGGTTGTTCCATGTTGCCATCCTGCTCCCGGATCGGCCCGCGCTCGGGCGCTTTCTGGCGCACCTCGCGGAGATCGGCGAACAGCCTGGCATGTCGGACCACTATGTCTCCGAAGCGATCTACCTGACCGATCCGGACGGACTGGGTCTCGAGATCTACGCCGATCGCCCGCGTGCCTCGTGGAAGTCGGAAGACCGTCAGTTGGTCATGGGTACGGTGCCCCTCGATGTCCGCTCGGTCCTCGCGGCGGGCGCCGGGCAGCGGTGGGACGGCGCCCCGCCGGGTACGACCGTCGGCCACGTGCACCTCCACGTGGGCGACCTCAGCGCGGCGTCGCACTTCTACCACGAGTCGATCGGGTTCGATCGGGTCGTGTGGCAGTATCCCGGGGCGTTATTCCTGTCTGCCGGCGGCTATCATCATCACCTGGGCACCAACATCTGGGCGCGCACCGCAACGGCGGCTCGTGAAGACGAGGCCCGACTCATCGAGTGGACGATCGAGTTGCCGACGGCAGGTGATGTGGCCGAGCTGGCGGCGTCGGCTGCCGCTCACGGTCATGAACCTGCCGGCGACAGTGCGTCGCCAGCAGGTATCTTGCTGCGTGACCCGTGGGGGACCACGGTGCGCATCCGCGCCACGCCGTGAGCCAATCGTAACGAGGCGGGCTGTTCACACGACTTCCACCGACGGAGCGTCCTGATGTCGCTGCAGTTTCGTTCCGCTACCCTCGACGACCTTCACGCCGTCGTCTCGCTGCTGCTCGCACGGGAACTGCCGGCCGATGGATTCGCCGACCTGCTGCGCGCGCACCCTGAGCATGTGCTCGTGGCGGAGTTGAACGGCGCAATCGTCGGGTCGGCGGCGCTGGACGTCCACGGCACCGACGCACTCCTGCGCTCCGTCGCCGTGGCCAGTGATCTCATCACCCTTGGCGTCGGCACGCGGCTCATCACGGACCTGCTGGCGCGGGCGCAGGCCTACGGGATCACCGACGTCTACCTCCTCACGACAACCGCCGCGGAGTGGTTTCCCCGGTTCGGATTCCGTGTGACGGAGCGCGCGCTGGTGCCGGACACCCTGTCGGCCACCGTCGAATTCACCAAGGCCTGTCCGGCAAGCGCCGTGGTCATGCACGCCGTTCTCTCCAACTCCAACACGTAGAGTCACCATGCGGACACCGCTCCGTCGTCTCCTGTCCCACTCCCGCCGCGTCGGCCTGGTGTTGGCGGGCATCGCGCTGATGACCCCGGCTCTCGCATCGGCGCAGTCGTCGGCAGGAAATCCGCTGTCGGCGTCGCCGTGGCCTCCCGTCGCGACCTTTTCGATTCTGGGCTACGATCCGGCGACGGGCGAAGTGGGTGGTGCCGTGCAGTCGCGAGTGTTCTCCGTCGGCAACGGAGTGTTGTGGGCCGAAGCCGGTGTTGGCGCGGCCGCCACGCAGGCGATCGTGGACGTCAGCTACGGCCCGCAAGCCATCACCTTGCTGCGACAAGGCATGACTCCCACGGACATCGTCAAGAAGATCTGGAACGACGATCCCGATCCGCGTCCCGGCGATTGGACCAAGCAGGGCCGACAGTTCGCCGTGATCGACGCGAAGGGTAACGTCGCGGCGTATACGGGACCCAAGGCCACCGACTGGGCCGGCGACAAGCAGGGCGCGTATTGCACCGCGCAGGGCAACATCCTGGCCAGTGCCGAGGTCGTGAATGCGATGGTGAAGGCGTTCGAAACGACGACGGGTCACTTGTCCCTGCGTTTGCTGGCGGCGTTGGAGGCCGGTCAGGCTGCGGGCGGCGACAAGCGTGGCATGCAGTCGGCGGCGATGCTGATCGTCAAGAAGGATGGCGGCGTGTGGCTGCACAACGACGTCGTGCTGCGCCTGCAGGTTGACGACAACCCTGAGCCGATCAAGGAGCTGCGGCGGCTGGTCGAGCGCGCGGCGATGCAACGCCGTCCCGCGCGCCGGTGACGCTCGTCGCAGCGCGCACGGGAGAGGTACGCTCGATGTCAGCGGCGCTGTCGATGGGGGTGTCGCTGGCGCTACTGTCGTTGACGGTCGTGACCGTTCCGCTGCCTGCACAAACGCGCCCACCGACACCCCCGCCAAAGACGACACCGGTCCAACCACCGGTCCGACGCCCGACCACACCCGCACGCGCGACGACTGCGGTCCAGTCGTCGGTGCCCAACATCCTCGTACTCGTCGTCGACGACTGGGGATGGCAGGACCTCTCCGTTCCCCTGTATCGTGACTCGACCGCCGCGAACCGTCGCTACCTGACACCAGCCATTGCGAAGTTGGCGAGCGAAGGAGTGACGTTCACGGACGCGTATGCGAGTGCACCCGTCGGGTCGCCGTCGCGCGTGGCGCTGCTGACCGGACGCTCCGCCGCTCTCTCCGGCGTCACGGACGACTCGCTCTCGCGCGAGCGGGATGGTGCGCGCAGCTATCCTGCCATCAAGGGACCAGCCTGGATGTATCAGGGGCTTTCGGCGGTCCCCGGCGGCCGCGCCTTCACCGGCCCGCTGCTGCCACGACTGCTGCGCGCCGCCGGGTATCGGACGGCGCACATCGGGCGCCCGGGCTGGAGTGGAGAGCGCGTGGTCGGCGGCGATCCGGCGGCCGTCGGGTTCGACGAATCCGTGCCCGCGGTGCGTCGCAGCGATACACTCGCCGCGGAGGCGATGCGCGTGATCGGCGCCGCACGGACGGCGCGCAAGCCGTTCTTCGTGATGGTGTCGTACGACGCGATTCGGCTGCAGCCCCGCGGCGACGAGCGGTTCCTGAGTGCCGCGCTGTCACGCGGGCTCGATCTGCGCGACGCACGCTACGCGTCGGCCATTCAAGGCGTCGACGAAAGTGTGCGCGACCTCATGGGCTATCTGGACGCGAATCAACTGACCGCGAACACCATCGTCGTCCTGCTTTCAGACAACGGCGGACTCGCGACCGCGGCGCGCAGCGGATTGCGCGATGCGCAGAACGCGCCCCTCAAGAGTGGCATGGGCTCGGCCTACGAAGGCGGACTGCGGGTGCCGATGATCGTTCGCTGGCCCGGTGTCGCGCGCAAGGGATTCCGTTCGTTGACGCCCGTCGTGACCGACGACGTGTTCCCGACGTTGCTGCGAGCGGCCAAGGTACCCAACGCCGTGCAGTACACACGTGGCATCGTCGGCCGTGATCTCACGTCGACACTCGACAACTCGGCGCCAGTGGCGTACGACCGACCGCTGCTCTGGCACTACCCGCACTTCTGGGGCATTGCTGGACCCGGCGTGGAACCGTTCTCCGCGGTCCGTGCCGGCCGCTGGAAACTCATCTACTTCTACTCGGGCAGTCGGTACGAGTTGTACGACTTGTCCAACGACATCGGGGAATCGCGTGAGCTGTCCCTGCAGCGCGCCGACACCGCGTCCAAGTTGTCGGGGCTGCTGCGTCAGGCACTAACCGAGACGAAGGCACTCATGCCGATCGACTCCGTATACGCCAAACCGTTCGCGCTGCCCGGGCGCATCCTCGTTCCCACGCCACCATGATCCGTCCGATCACGTTCCGCGCGGGCTGTCTGGCCGCGTTCGTCTCCTTCGCCTCGTCGCTCGACGCCCAGGCCACGCCCCGCCCCCGCACTGCGACGGCGGCGCGTTCCACCCACGTCATTGTGGTGATCTCCGACGGCGTGCGCTGGCAAGAACTGTTTGGCGGTGCCGATGCCGCGCTGATGGGATCGGCCGGCAAGGTGGCCGACACCGCTGGGCTGCGTCGTCAATTCTGGCGTGAGACGCCCGAGACTCGGCGCGAGACGCTCCTGCCGTTCTTCTGGAGCACCATCGCGAAACAGGGACAGGTGTTCGGCGACAGCACGTTGGGCAGCAAGGCGGTCGTGACCAACGGATACAAGTTCTCGTACCCAGGGTACAGCGAGGCGTTCACGGGGCACGCCGATCGCCGGATCGACAGCAACAACTACCCGCCGAACCCGCATCAAACGGTGTTCGAATGGTTGAACCGGCAGCCACCGTTGCAGAATCGCGTGGCGGCGTTTGCGACCTGGGCGGCGTTCCGTCGCATCATCAATACCGAACGCAGCAAGGTGCCCGTGTTTGACGGGTGGGACAACGTGATCGCGCCCACCGGCACGCCGCGTGCGGCCGCGTTGCGTGACGTGGCTTCGACCCAGACGCGCATGTGGGGCGACAACGCGTGGGATGCGCTGACCCACTGGTCTGCCCTCGACTACGCTGACGTGCGCGAGCCGCGGGTCCTGTTCATCGGGTACGGCGAGACCGATGAATGGGCGCATGCCGGGCGGTACGACCTGTACCTGCGCTCGGCGCATCAGGTTGATGCCTATCTGCGGCAACTGTGGGAGCGCGCGCAGGCAAACCCGGAGACGCGCGGCCGCACGACGTTGATCGTGACGACGGATCATGGACGTGGCGAGGGCGGCAAGTGGACCGATCACGGGGAGGATGTGGTTGGTGCCGAGCGCTGGTGGGCTGCGGTCATGGGCCCTGATGTCCCGGCGCTTGGTGTGCGTCGGGACACACCGAGCACCCAGTCACAAATCGCCGCCACGATCGCCGCCGCGCTGGGTTACGACTGGCCTCGCGTCGAGTCCCGGGCCGCCGCGTCGCTACCGGTGTTCGGCGCGAAGCCGTAGACGGCGACTGGTCACGGCATCGATGCGGTCCGGCATCGATGGTGTTCCTCTGGTCGTGTGTTGAATCCCGGAAATGTGGTGGGTCGTAGGGCCAACATGTCTGCTTATCGTCCCGATTCAGCTATCGCGCATGCTCGCGTCTTCGCCGCCGGCGTGTTGATGCTCTCCGGAGTGCTCTCCGCCTGTACCGAGAGTTCGACGGCGCCGTCGCCCGGTCCGCTCCCGCCGCCCGACACCGCCACCTATGACCTGGTGTTCGAGCAGAGCGCCTTTCCGCTGAATGCCTCGCACCTGCGCATACGCCGACGCGGTGAATCGTCGAACGCGCTGTTGTTCGGGCGCGAGCTGTTGGGGATCGAGCCTACGGCGTCGGCGGATGGTCGCACGATCGTGTATCAGGGCTACGGCGGCGCGGTGGGCGACGATTCGGACCTGTGGCTCGTGCGCGCGGGCGCCGAGCCCGCTCGCGTGCCGTTGCCTGTCGGGGACACCGAGTTTGCGCCGGCTCTTTCGCCCGACGGATCGATGTTGGCGTATGTCCGATTGGGTGAGGACGGCAATACGCAGCTGTGGGTCAGTCGCATCGATGGGTCGGATCGACGCTTGTTGAGCGCGAACGCGCCGACGGCGCCAGCGGCGAATGCGTCGCCAGACTGGTCACCAGACGGTCAGCGTCTGGCATGGGCCACGGGCGCGCCGGGTGCGCTACGAATCGCTGTCATCAAGGCCGATGGCAGCGGACGACAGGTCGTCAGTGCCGGTGTGGCCGGCGGCAGTGACATCGACGCCGAGTGGTCGCCGGACGGCACACGGCTGGTGTTCGTGCGCACGCCGGCCGTCGTCCAAAGCGACTTGGTCGTCCTGACATTGGCGACTGGTGCGGAGCGCTCGCTCGGCGTGTCCAGCCGCAATCGTCATCCGGCGTCGGCACCCGATGGAAAGACCATCGTGTTCGCGTCCACACTGGGTCAGTTCGATGGGGACTATGAACTCTACAGCATCCAGCCGGACGGAACGGCGCTGACGCCGTTGACGAATGATGACCTCAACCAGCGTCACCCGGTCTGGGTCCGTCGTCAATAGCCCTCGCTGCGTTCGGTACGCCGCAGCAAGGGGCGTATCGATCACGGCTTCTTGGTGACGGGGTGCGTCAGCTGCCACACCGCCGGGTCTTCCAGGCCCAGCAGCCACACCGAGTAGCCACGCAACCCGTATTGGATCACAAGACCAAGCTTCTCCTGGAACGCACGGGCGTCCTCGAGCCACAGATGCTCGAAGACACCATCGTTGGCCCACATGGCGAATGGTGATCGCTGCACCGCATCCCATGTGGCGTTGACGTTCGCCTTCGAAAGCAGCCGCATGCCTTCCGCGTAACTGATGTCGCTGCCCGTCATCCGTGACCCACCGCGCTCGCTGTACGTGGGAAACCAGTGATCGGAGTAGCCGGGAATGCCGAGTGAGATCTTGTGGGGCGGGACGCCAAGTGCGAGGACGTACTCGAGGCACGCCTTGATCCAGGGATAGCCGCCAACCGGACCGGCGGTGGACCCACCGGTGTGCTGGGCGTATGTCATGTACGACAGGTAGTCGAGTGTATCGGCCAGCGCCTTGTAGTCGTACACGCCGCGCCAGTTGTCGTAGATCCATTGGTGATAGGGCGTCGGCCCGCGGTCATCACTCGAGCGAGGCACCACCGCCGCGGACACGCTGCAGCCGGCACGGTGAATGGAGTCGACGGATTCGCGCACGAAAGCGGTGAACGCGTCGCGGTCGGAGACGTGGACGTTCTCGACGTCGAACTGCAGGCCGTCCAGCTTGAGGTCCCGACAGAGCGCGGCCATGCTGCGAATCGCTCGCGCGCGCGGCGCGGGCACCGTGAGCAGCCGATGCATGAGCGCCTGATCGAACCCCGGGTTCATGACCAGCGGCACGAGTTGCACACGCTGCTCGCGTGCGACGCGCACGACGGTGCTGTCCAGGGTGCCGCGGATGTTGCCACTGGTGTCGAACGCGAAGACCTGCGGCGAGACCACCGAGATGCGGCTGGCGTGGGCCACGAATGCGGGCGTGCTGGGTGCCCCATTGCGCGTGTACCAGAGCGCCTCGAGGGGTCGCGGCTGGGCGAAGGATGCCTCGGCGGCAAGGGCCAGGCCGGCGACGGCGACGAAGAGACGCGCGACAACGCGGGTCATCGGTCGATGTGGAAGTGGGTCATGCGGCGGAGTTTACGCCTCAGCAACACACGAGGCGAGCGTCTTGGTGTGCGCGGAGTAGACGTTCTGAAGACGGTCGTGCGCGACCATGTGGTCGACCGCTGGTGATCGGCCTGCGACGTCCGCATGTCGCAAAACCATCCCAATAGTCGTGTTCAATGACGTTCCCGTCAGCGCTGTCATCGCCTACCGGAGTGCACCGATGCTGCAACTGAGAAGTCTACCGGCGCTCACTGCCGTCGTGCTCGGTATCGTTGCCTGCTCCACGGAGCCATCGGGTCCCACGGCCGCCGAGCCGCCGGCGCCCTCCGCGCCGCCGCTGGTTCCGTCGGCGCCGCCACCGGCGTTTCGCGTGGTGCTCGCAGTCGACTCCGGGTGGGACTTTCCCGACGTACAACGGCGGCTGCGAGTGTCGCTGACACCGTCTACCGAGACGCTCGCCGGCAGGAACGTGGTCCTCGAGTCGTCGAATCCCGAAGTGGCTGCCGCAGCGCCGTGGACCGACCCCGCGCGAGCGTCGGTCTCGCTCCGCAACGCCGGCACCACCGAGTTGCGCGCGCGAGTGGACGGCGTGGTGTCGAACACCGTGGTCCTCACGGTCTTGCCACTCCCGCCCGCCACGACGGCGTTGGTCGCAGAGCAGTTCGGCTTGCACGCGATTCGCGATCCCGGCAATCCCCCGGGTGACATCTGGTACATGCCCCAGGTGCGACTGCGCGAACCGACCGGTCGCGCCACGGCAACGCTGGTGGGTGTGGTCGCGTCGATGCCGACTGCGCCCACGCTCGGCATGTGCACGACGAGTCGCACCTGGGCACCGGGCGAATCGGCCAATGCCTTTGGGCTGGACAGGTACTTCCACGAGGCGGAGTTCAGTTTCGGCCCCTTCACGTCGGTTCCCACCAGCGCGCCGGTCACGATGGTGCTGCTGATCCGCGACGATCAGGGCGCCCTTGGCACCCTCCGTTTGTCCAAGACCATGGGGCCGCAAGACACCACCTCTGCGCCGCTCGCGGTGATGGCGTCGCATCTGGGCTGCTAGGACGCGCTGGACCGACCCGGGTCGCCAAGCCGACGGCTAATTGACATTCCGGTATATGCGCATATACTGATATGCATGACTGAACCTATTTCACCCCACGTGCACGCCGTCCCCCGTCCGGCATGGGCCCCCCGACGGCTGGCCGGCGCCATGCTGACCGGTCTCTGGTGGCTGATTGCCACGGCGCCGGGCGCCGGGGCGCAAACGCCGGCCCTGACGCTGCACGATGCGCTGCAAGAGGCCGACCGACATGCCTTCGCCAACCGCGTGGCCAACGCGACGACCGACGCCGACCGCGCCCGCGCCCGCCTGCCACTCAAGGGGATTCTGCCCTCGGCGCGCGTCGAAGCCGGGGTGATCCGCACGACCGATCCGATCGGCGCCTTCGGCACGACCCTTAGGCAGCGCCTCGTGACGCCCGCGGCATTCGATCCATCGCGCCTCAACAATCCGGCCGCCGTCACTAACGTCACCGGCGGGTTGGTGCTGGAGATGCCCCTGATCAACGGCGACGCCTGGAGCGGCTGGCGCGCGGCGCGCGCCGCGGCGGATGCCAGCCGCGCCGCGGGAGACTGGACGGCCATCACGACGCGAACCCACGTCGTCCGGGCCTACTACGGCGCCATCCTCGCGGCCGAGAAGGCCACCATGCTCGAGCAGGCCGAGCGGGCCGCGCTGGCCGGCGTGCGGCAGGTGCAGTCGATGGTCCAACAAGGGCTCGTCACGAAAGCCGACGCGCTGCAGGCCAGTGTGCGCTCGGCAGACGTCACGTCGCAATTGTTGACCGCCCGACTCGAAGCGCAAACGGCGCGTCATCAGCTCGGTGTGCTGCTGGGACGCACCGATGGCGCGGCGCCCGAGCTACCCACGAAACTGCCCAGCGACGCGCCGGTGCGGGCACTCGCCATACGCGACACCACAACCGTCTTGCACGTACCGGACGCCTCGTCTGGTGCCGCCGCACACACGGATATCCGTGCCGACGTACGCGCGGCACAGGCGGGACTGCAAGCCGCGAGCGCGGACCGGCAGCGTGCCGCGACCACGTTGCTCCCGCGCGTGAACGGATTCGCCCGGTACGACTGGAATGATCCGACCGCACTGTACGCCGGTCGCAAGAACTGGACGGTGGGACTGATGGCGTCGTGGTCCTTTTTCGGCGGCGGCAGTGAGCTGGCCGACCTGGCCGGCGCGACGGCCCGTGCCGAGGCTGCTCGCGCGGGGCAACAGGCCGCGATCGCGCAGAGCATGTCCGAAGCGGACGCGGCCAAACGCACGATCGCCGTCGCACTCCAGCGACTCGACCTCGCCGCGCAGTCGGTCGAACAGAGTCGCGAAGCGCATCGACTGCTTGAAAAGCGCTACGCAGGCGGGTTGGCCACCGTCGCCGAACTGCTGGCCGCCGAGACGACCGCGACCGGTGCCGGCCTGGCGCACACGGCCGCTCGTTACGCCCTGATTGACGCCCTCGCGACCTACCGTCGCGCGATCGGCGCTGATCCGGCTGAACTCTCATCGCTGGATGGTGCCCGATGAACTCCCAGACCACACGAACCATGACGACCGCCCGCCTCTTTCGCGTTGGTGCTTCGACCGCCGTGCTGACGTTCGGGGCGCTGCTGCTGGGCGCGTGCAGCGGAGACACCAAGAAGATCCCCGGTGAAGACGGAGGTGCCAGCGCGCGGACCTCCGCGCGGTCCCGCATCGACGGCACCGTGTTCTCCGTACGCGACACGACGATCCCCGCGACGTTCGACGCTGCCGGCATCGCGGAGCCGATGCAGCAAGCCACCGTGAGCACCAAGCTGATGGGCACCGTCACCGCCGTGCTCGTGCACGAAGGCGATGTGGTGCGTAGTGGTCAGGCGGTCGTGCACATCGACGCGCGGGACCTGACCGCCAAGGCCGCACAGGTTGCCGCATCGATCGCCGATGCCGAAGCGATGCAGGCCGAGGCCGCGTCACATGCCGCCCGATTCAAGGCGCTGTATGCCGACAGCGCCGCCACACGCGCGCAATACGACGCCGCGATGACGGGCCTCGCCCGCGCCGACGCCGGTCTGCGCGCGGCCCGCGCTGCGGCCAGTGAGCTTGAGGCGGTCAGCAGCTACGCCACGGTCCGTGCGCCATTCAACGGCGTGGTGACGACGCGCTTCGCTGATCCCGGTGCGTTCGCGGCGCCGGGTGCGCCGCTGCTCACCATCCAGGACGTCTCCACCCTGCGGATCAGCGCGAGCGTCGGAGCAGACGCCGTGCGGTCGATTCGGCGCGGACAGGCGATCCCCGCCACTATCGATGGGGAATCAGTGACGGCCAAAGTCGAAGGGATCGTCCCTGCCAATGCCGGCAATCTGTTCACGGTGAATGCGACGGTCGCCAATCGTGTCGGACACTATCGAGCCGGCAGCTCAGCGATCCTGAGTATCCCCGTCGGGACGACCCACACGTTGCTGGTGCCGCGCGCGGCCATCGTGCGTGATGGCGATCTCACCGGCGTGGTCGTGCGCGGCACGAGCCGCGACGAACGCCGCTGGGTTCGTCTGGGTACGGTGGTCGGCGATCGCGTCGTCGTGACGAGTGGTCTCCGCGCTGGCGAAGATATCGTGGTCCCGGCCGTAACCGCTGCGGCCAAGGCCAGGAACTGACCATGTCACGTTCCGTTGGCATCTCGGGTCGGGTGGCGCAAGCCTTCCTCAACTCGAAGCTCACGCCGCTCATCACGGTCGCGTCGCTCGCGGTCGGGCTGCTTGGAATCCTCGCGACCCCGCGCGAAGAAGAGCCGCAGATCTCCGTGCCGATGATCGACGTGATCTCGGCGATGCCCGGGGTGTCTCCGCAGGAAGCGGAGAACCTGCTGGCCCGTCCCATCGAGCAACGGATGCTCGAACTGCCCGGCGTCGATCATGTGTACACGATGTCGGGTGACGGCTACGCGATGGTGACGGTCCGCTTCAAGGTCGGCGAGGATCAGGAGCGCAGCATCACCAAGGTGCAGGCGAAGCTGGCGGGCGCCATGGACAAGGCCCCCGCCGGTGCCCTGCCCCCGATCATCAAGGCCCACTCGATCGACGACGTCCCGGTGCTTGCCCTGACGCTGCATGGCACCGCGCTCGACGCGAATGCCCTGCGGCAGATTGGCGCGCATCTGGAAGACGAAATTCGCACCGTCCCCGACGTCGCGGAAACGTTCGTGACGGGCGGTGCTCCAAAGCAGATCCGCGTCGAGATCGACCCGACACGGCTGGCCGCGAGCGGCGTCACGCCGGGTGAGGTGATGGTGGCCCTGCGCAGCGCCAACGCGCGCCTGGCCGCCGGCGAACTGACGGTGCGCGACAGTGTCGTACGCATCGACGTGGGAGCGCCGCTGACGAACGCCCGCGAGGTGGGCAGTGTCGTCGTGTCGACGCGGAGCGGGTCGCCCGTGTACCTGCGCAGCGTGGCGGACGTGCGGGAGGACTTCGGTGAGACGTCGACATACGTGTCGCACCGCGAGGGTGCGGGCGCGGCGGAGGCCGCGGTGACTATCGCGGTGGCCAAGCGCAAGGGCGCGAATGCCACCGAGGTGACCCATGCCGTGTTGGCGCGCGTCGAACAGGCGAAGGGGCGACTGCTACCGTCGACCGTGAGCATGGCCGTCACGCGCGATTACGGGGAAACCGCCGGCGAGAAGGCGCAGGAGCTCATCCTGCACCTCATCATCGCGACGCTCAGTGTGACCGTGCTGATCTGGATGTTTCTCGGATGGCGGGAGGCATTGGTCGTGCTCGTGGCCGTGCCGGTCACGCTCGCCCTCACCCTGTTCGTCTACTACGCCCTCGGCTACACGCTGAACCGCATCACGCTGTTTGCGCTGATTTTCTCGATCGGCATTCTGGTGGACGATGCCATCGTGGTCGTCGAGAACATCTACCGGCACCTGCAAATGGGCGATCGCTCGCCGGAGGTCGCGTCGGTCGAGGCCGTTGATGAAGTCGGCAATCCGACGATTCTGGCCACGTTCACGGTGATTGCGGCGATCCTGCCGATGGCGTTCGTGAGCGGCATGATGGGACCGTACATGCGGCCGATTCCCATCGGCGCCTCCGTGGCGATGCTGGCATCACTGGCCGTCGCCTTCATCGTCACGCCCTATCTGGCCTATCGCCTGCTGCGTGGGCACGTGTCGAATCTGCACACCAACGTGACCCATCCGCCCGAGGAGGGCGGCACGATCGATCGGATGTACCGCCGTCTCATGCAGCCACTGATGGCCAGCAGCGGCCGCCGAAATGTGTTCTACGGTGGGGTCGTCGTGCTGTTGTTCGCCAGCGTCAGCCTGATGTTCGTGAAGGCGGTACAGGTCAAGATGCTGCCCTTCGACAACAAAAGTGAGTTCCAGGTGGTGCTGGACTTGCCCGAAGGCACCACGTTGGAGACCTCCAATCTGGCGGCGTCGGAGATCGCATCCTACTTGAGCACGGTGCCGGAAGTGGTCAGCACGCAGGTATACGCTGGCACGGCTGCCCCGTTCAACTTCAACGGACTGGTACGCCACTACTTCATGCGCAGCGGCCCGCACGTGGCCGATGTGCAGGTGAACCTCAAGCCGAAGGGTGAGCGTGACCGGCAGAGTCATGCCATCGCGGTCGCCGTGCGCCCGGGCGTGGACTCGATCGCACGCAGGTATGGCGCGTCCGCCAAGGTGGCTGAGATTCCGCCGGGACCGCCGGTGCTGTCCACGCTGGTGGCCGAAGTGTACGCCGCCGACGACTCGACCCGACTGCAGGCGGCCCGTGCGGTAAAGACGGTATTCGAGCAGACGCCAGGGGTCGTCGACGTCGACTGGACCGTCGAAGCGCCGCAGCAGAAGCGTACGTTCCGCGTGGATCGGGTGCGTGCGGCGGAATCGGGCGCAAGTGTCGAGCAGATCACGCAGACGCTGTATCTGGCGCTCTCCGGTGTGTCATCGGGTACGGCGAGCTCCGAGACCGCCAAGGAAGCGATCGCGATCGCGCCGCGCCTGCCGCTGGAGAAGCGCTCGAGCGTGGAGGCGTTGCTATCACTGCCGATCGCCACCATGCAGGGCCCTCAACCGTTGGCGCGGTTCGTGACCGTCGTAGAGGGAATCCGCGACGGGTCGCGCATCCGGAAGGACCTGCGCCCCGCGATCTACGTGACGGGTGATGTGGCGCGTGAAATCGAGAGTCCGGTCTACGCAATCCTCGACATGAACGCCAGGCTGGATGCCATCTCGGTGAGCGGCGCTTCGATCGCCCGCTACAACGCGGTACCGCCCGAGTCACTGAGCGAGACCGCGATCAAGTGGGACGGTGAGTGGCAGGTGACGATCGAAGTGTTCCGCGATCTGGGGCTCGCCTTCGCCATCGTGCTGGTGCTGATCTACGTGCTCGTCGTGGGCTGGTTCCAGAGCTTCTCGATCCCGCTGGTGATCATGGCGCCCATTCCGCTCACGCTGATCGGCATCCTGCCCGGCCATGCGATCAGCGGCGCG
>CAZMGX010000014.1:6858-15140 GCA_964565915.1 uncultured Gemmatimonas sp. | reverse complement strand
CAGCATGATCGGCATGATCGCGTTGGCCGGCATCATCGTGCGCAATTCGATCCTGCTGGTGGACTTCATTCAGCTGGAGGAGGCGCGTGGCCGCACGCTGGCCGATGCGGTCCTCGAAGCCGGCGCGGTGCGCTTCCGCCCCATTGCCCTCACCGCCGCTGCCGTGGTGGTCGGTGGGCTGGTGATGGTGCTGGACCCGATCTTTCAGGGTTTGGCCGTCGCGCTGATCAGCGGTGCCGTGGTGGCCACGCTGCTGACGATGGTCGTGGTTCCGCTGCTGTACTGGGAGCTGCGCCGCCGCGCGGAGGCCTCGGCCCAGGCGCGACAAGGTCGCTGATGCTGCTGACGGTTCACTTCGCCACTCCTACTCACTCCGATTCTCACTCCGATCATGTGTAACGACCCGATCATTCGCCGCTTCGCCGGGGTATTCATCCTCGCCTCTGTCGCCCTGGGATTCACCGTCCACCCGTATTGGTTCTTCTTCACGGCTTTCGTGGGCTCCAACCTGCTGCAGTCGAGCTTCACGAACTTCTGTCCGCTCGAGAAGATTCTGGGGCGGTTCGGCGTGTTCGGATGTACACCGGGTGGTCGTCGGGCGTGAGTCGACGCGTCGGCGGCGACGTCGTCGATGGGGCATCGTTGGGACTTTTTTCACCACAGGGGGCGCAGAGGTCGCGGGGCTTTCCTCGACGGGCCCGCACAGCCGACACGGTCAATGCGTTTTTGGGAGACCTGTCGGCAGCGCCGTGGCCCTCGACGCGCGCCCTCCGTGACCTCCGTGTCCTCTGTGGTTCAAATTGTTCTGCACCACCAGCAGTTCGTGATGATCTCAAGCTACTCATCGCATCGTCAACATGGAGCAACGGACATGATGGATTCCACCGCGACCCGCACGGCCATTGTGCCGTGTGCCACGTGCGGAAAACTGAACCGCGTTGACCTCGCGCGCATCGAGGACAAGCCGGTATGCGGACCGTGCAAGGCACCGCTGGCCCTGGCCACTCCGCTGCTGCTGACCGACGCGAACTTCGATCGCGTGGTCGGGGGCGCCAACGTCCCAGTGATCGTCGACTTCTATGCCGACTGGTGCGGCCCCTGCAAGGCGATGACGCCGATATTCGCGGAACTGGCGCGACGGCAGGCCGGCCGTGCCCTGGTCGTGAAGGTCGACACCGACCGCAGCCCCGTGGTCGCCAGTCGATTCAACATTCGCAGCATTCCCACACTGGCCGTCTTGCATCATGGCAAGGAAGTCGCCCGGCAAGTCGGCGCCGTACCGCTTCCGGCACTCGAGCAACTCCTCCAGCGAGCAGACACTCCCTGATCGCGCTGCGGTACTCGCACTGCGGTACTCGTACTCGTTACTCTCTACTCATTACTCGCTACTCCATACTCATTACCCTCTGTTGCTCTCCTGCTCCATTCTCGATACTCCTCCTCTCGTTACTCCCCCTCAACGACCGCCGACTACTTTCCGCCGCGCCACGACCTCGGCCTCGAGCCGCCCGCACACCAGGTCGCACAGCTTGAGCACATCCTTGTCGGCCAGCTCGTAGTTCACGTACAGCCCGTCACGTTCGCGCGCGACGAACCCGCTGTGATGCAGGAGTGTCAGGTGACGCGAGACATTGGCCTGCCCCATCCCGGTCTCCTGGACCAGCTCACTGACGGTGCGCGGCCCTCCGCGAAGCGCCTGCAACAACTGCAGGCGCCCGCTGTCGCTGAGCGCCTTGAAGCGCTCGGCGACGAGACTGAGGAGTTCCGGGGTCATTTTCTGCTGGGCCATCTCGCCACTCCGTGTGTGTAGTTACTTATACAAGTATATACGCACACACAGGAATGGCAACGAGCGCGACTACGCCTCGAGCACCGCGTCCAGGGTGATCGGCACCGCGCCAAGCGCACGCGACACCGGGCAGCCCGCCTTGGCCTTGTCGGCCAGCTCCGCAAATTGCGCGGCGTCCAGCCCCGGCACACGCGCCTTCAGATGCAAGACGATCCCGGTGATCGTCCACCCGATCGGCTGCTGCTCCATCGTCAGCTCCGCCGTGGTATGCAATTCTTCGGGCGGATGGCCGGCACCCGTCAGCTGGAACGACAACGCCATCGAGAAGCAGCCGGCATGCGCCGCGGCAATAAGCTCTTCAGGGTTGGTGCCCGCCGTGCCGTGCTCATCGACGAACCGGAGCTTGAAGGAATACGGCTGCGCCGACAGTGCGCCACTGGGTGTCGTGAGAGTGCCGCTGCCTTCCTTGCCGCTGCCGCGCCATACGGCTTCGCCTGTACGCTTCATGAATCCTCGTGGGAAAAGGGGTGACGGGAAAATTGGCACCTTGCGGTGGACTCTGCGAGTCGGTCATTTGGCGTTCGTCCCCAACTTCCCAACATGTACCCGACTCCTCTCTTTTCGGTCGCGGCCCTGATCGCGTTCGCGCTGGCCGTGACGACCGCGCCAGTAGAGGCGCAGGTCGCGGAACGGTCCGACACCCTGCTGCTGCGCACGGGACGGGTGCTCGACGGAACCGGCCGCGTGCTTCGTGATCAGGATATCCTCGTCAGCGGCGGCCGGATCATCGCACTGCGGCCCAGTGCCGGCGCGCTGCCGTCCACTGGTCTCGACCTGCGGCGATACACCGTACTGCCAGGACTGATCGACACCCATGTGCATCTGGGCTGGTATCTCAATGGGCAGAACCGCCTGCACACGGATGGTGACGGCGATTCGCCAGCGGTCGGCGCCCTGAACCACGCGGGCAATGCCTGGGCGACGCTCCACGCGGGCTTCACGACGGTCCAAAGTATCGGGGAGGCCGACAACGGCGCCCTGCGGGATGCAATCGGCCGAGGCATCATCCCCGGACCGCGCGTGCTCACCTCGCTCGGCTCACTGAACGAACGCAGCGCCGGCGGCTCGCCGGACTCGCTGCGGGCCGTCGTGCGCCGGTTCAAGGCACGCGGCGCTGACGTCATCAAGATCTTCGCGTCCAAGTCGATTCGAGATGGCGGAGAGGCAACCATGACACCCGCGCAGTTGGACGCGGCCTGCGGCGAATCGAAGGCCCAGGGGCTGAGATCGGTCGTGCACGCACACTCTGCCGACGCCGCGCAGCGGGCCGCCCGCGCCGGATGTACGCAGGTCGAGCATGGGGTCTTTGCCGATGACGCGACACGCGCCCTGTTCGTGCAGCACGGCACGTTCTTCGATCCGCAATGCGGCTTGGTCTTTCGCAACTACCTCGACCACAAACCGTGGTTTGAGGGGATCGGCAACTACAACGCCGCCGGGTTTGCCTCCATGGAGCAAGCACTGCCGCTCGCGGAGTCAGGCATCGGACTGGCAAGCCGCACCAAAGGCCTCAAGCTGGTCTTCGGGACCGACGCCGTGGCCGGAGCTCACGGACGCAACGCGGAAGAACTGGTTTGCCGAGTGCGACGGGGTGGACAGGCCGCGATGGATGCAATCGTCAGTGCCACGTCGCGCGCCGCCGAATCGCTTGGGCTCGACCGCGAGATTGGCCGCCTGGCGGTGGGGTATGCCGCCGACATCGTCGCCACTGATGGCGATCCGTCCGTCGAGATCGAAGCGTCGCAGCGGGTGCGCTTCGTGATGCGCGGAGGACGGATCTACCGCAACGACCCTGTGCGTAGCACCACATCGGCGAGGCCGCGATGAGCGACAATGGCTCGAACTCGCTGGTGAACGCGCCGGCGATCCCGTCGACCGCCAGCGGACGACGGACCTTCCTCAAGACTGCCGGTGTGCTGATGGCGGCGGCCTGTGCGCCAAGCGGTGAGCAGCAGGCGGCCGAAAAAGACGGCATCAGTCCGAGCGGGCAACGGATGACCGGATTCGACGGACCGCTGCTGGCGTCATTGGGAGAGGCCATACTCCCAACCGCGCTGGGCCCTGACGGCCAGCGCGCCGCTGTGGCGGCGTTCGCGACGTGGTGCACAGCCTACGAGCCGGTCGCCGAAGAGATGCACGGTTACGGGTATGCGGACATTCGGTACCTGCCGCCCGACCCGGTCCCGGCCTGGCGCGCGCAACTCGACGGCCTGGACGTGCTGGCACAACGCGTATTCCACGCCAAGTTTGCCAGTCTGTCCGTAGCGCAACGACAGACGTTGGTCGGAATGGCTACGCGTTCCGCACGTGGCGATCGCCTGCCGTCGCCACTGAACGCCAGCCACGTCGCGCTGGCACTACTCGGCCACTGGGCATCGACCCCACAGGCGTGGAATCGCGCCTTCGGCGTGGACGTGTCGCCATCGACGTGTCGTCAGCTGGGTGATGCGGTGAAGGCCCCGGTCCCCCTTGCGAGGGCACGCACGTGACCGCACCGACTCAATCGATCGATGCAGACATCCTGATCATCGGCAGCGGCATTACTGCCGCCATGATGGCGGCGCATCTCGCCGAGCATACCACGCGTCCGATTACGGTCGTGGAGGCCGGGCGTGCCTCGACGCCACTGGCTGAGCGACACACGGCGCGTGAGCGATACCTTGCCTACGGCGAGAGCCCGTGGAAGCAGGATCACCTCGACGATCAGAATGCATTCGGCACGGCATGGGGGTTCTCGCCGAGCATGACGGTCGGCGGGCTCGCCATGCACTGGGGAGGCGTTGCCCCTCGATACTCACCGGAGGACTTCCGTCTCAAGTCGCTGTATGGCGTGGGTGACGACTGGCCCTTCACGTATGAGGAGCTGGACCCGTTCTATCAGGAAGCGGAAGAACGCATTGGTATCGCTGGAGAGGCGGGGCCCAAGGCGCTCGACGCACGCGCGAAGCCCTACCCTCTGCCGCCGCTGCCGATCAACTACAACCTCGCGCAGCTGCAGCAGTGGGCCGCGCGCTCCGACATCGCAACATGGAGTACGCCGTCTGCCAAGAACTCCGTGGCGCGTGACGGACGAGCACAGTGCCAACGCTGCGATACGTGTTATCCGGTCTGTCCGACCGGAGCGAAGTACACACCGGACTTCACGTGGGACGCGCTGGTCCGCGGCGGCCGTGTGACGCTGCTGACGGAAACGCTGGTGCGCCGGCTCGTGGCCGACAAGGCGACGGGCCGCATCCTGCGCGTGACCGGCAACCGGACCGATGCGCAAGGAACGGCCTTCACCATCGAGGCGAAAACGGTCGTACTCGCCGCGGGGTTTGTCTGGTCCCCGCACTTGCTGTTGCTGTCGCGCGACGCGGCGTTCCCGACCGGTCTCGCCAATCGCAGTGGACTCGTTGGCAAGTATCTGGCTGGTCACCGCAATGTGAACGCCTATCTGCGCGTGCCGATGGAGCTCTACCCGGGCATCAACGCACAGCATTCACTGGTCAGCACGCAGGTCATGCGAGCCCCACGCTCCGCGCGCTACTTGCGACACGACCTGCGCATCTGGGAGTCGAGTGTCGGTCGCGAACCGCGCCTGCGCGACGACCAGGGAGCGCTATTGTTGGGTGATGCCCTGCTCGCCGACTGGCAGTCACGCGCCAAAGGGGCGACCGCGCGTGTGCGTGGCTATTACGACGTGCTGCCTGATCGCGAGAGCGCCCTGTCCCTCGACGATACCCACACCAATCGATTCGGCGATCCGATGCCGCGCCTGCAGTTTCGCGACGCGCCCGAAAGTGCGGCGCTGCGATCGTGGCAAGAGGAATCCTTGCGCGCCCTGTTCGTGCGCATGGCCAAAGCCGGAGGCGGCGATGTGTTGCGGATGGAAAACAGCGCGAACGATCTGGGTCAGGAGCATCCCGCGGGCGGGTGCCGCATGGGCACGGATCCGATGTCCAGCGTGGTCGACGGCTGGGGACGCGCGCACGACCATGAGAATTTGTGGGTGGCCGGTGCACCGGCTCAGGTGAGCGCCTCGTGTTGTAATGGCACCCTCACGTTCGCGGCGGTCGGCCTGCGAACCGCCGCCGCGATCGCAAAATCCTGAGTGGCGGCTCGCTCCCCCCGAGGCGAACGGCGGCCGTTTCCCTGGCTACACGGACTGCACCCGTCTGAGTGAAGCCCGCACCGCCGCCGCTCGCTCCGCGTCGACGGCCTCCGGCACCCGCAACGTCGCGCGCAACGCCTCGATGGTCTGCGAGACCTCGCCACCGAACCGCGCACACCGGTCACAACCGGACAAATGCGCCTGCAGCTCCGCGACCCGGACTGCCGACAGCGTACCGTCCAGATACTCCGACAGATCGTCCAGCACGTCGCGGCATCGAATGCCCGCCACCACGGTGTCGAGTCCGGCATCAGGTGCTGACATGATTCCTCCCGGATGTCGGGTGAGCGTGTTCCAGATGTCGCACCACGGCGGCCAGGTGCAGTCGCGCCCGATGCAGGCGGCTTTTCATCGCCGGCAGGCTCACCTGCAACACCTGCGCGGTCTCGTCTCCGGACAACCCTTCCAACTCCCGCAGCACGAGCACTTCGCGCTCCTCATGGGGCAACTCGGCAAGCGCATGTTCGAGCACGTCTCGCGCAAGAGCGATGTCGACCCGCCGGGTTTCGGCGGGATCACATCCCCAGCCGGCGCGCTCCGCGAGTTGCTCCAAGGGCACAAAGTCGCGGGGCGCATCCACGCGACGACGCCGATGGTGGCGATGTACGTTGCGGGCGATGGACAACAGCCAGCTCCGAACCGACCCGCCACCGCGATACGTTGAGGCGCTTCTCCACGCGGCGATGAACGTCTCCTGGAGCACATCGTCCAGATCCTCGCCGCCGAGTGTCTTCACGAAGCGATGGACGGCCCGTTCATGACGTTCGACCACCTCGTCGAATGCGGTTGGGTCACCGGCCGCCGAGCGGCGGAGGAGATCGGCGTCGTCGTCGGCGGCCGGTGCAGCGGCGGTCATCAGGCGCGCTTGACCCCGCAGGTGTTCATGCGCAGCACCGTGTACAGCGGGCACGTGCCGAACGCTGCCGTGAAGAGCGGGATGAAGCCCAGATAACCCCATGGCGTCTGCGGGCCGGTGAACGCGATCGACAACAGGCCGAGACCAAGCAGCACGCGGATGCCGCGGTCGATCGTGCCCACGTTTTTGGGGAGTAGCGAAGACATGATGGACTCCTTGGGGTGCGACCGGCGTGACCGAACCGCATCGACCAAACACCGGCCTGGTTGAGAATAGCGATCCTGCTGCAATACCGTGCCGAGTCCGAGCCAAAAGGATTCAGCCGCGGGCCAATGTCCGGAGAAACGATCGGGCCTTTGTTTGTCCGGCCCCCCATCGCAACTTGAAAGTGCTCCATTCACTTTTCCCACCTGTCCATGCGCCATCTGCTTCGTTCGTTCGTCGGGTTTGCGGCCGCCGCTGCACTGTTCTCCGGTGGTTCACTCGTTGCCCAGTCACGCACCCTCACGGCCGACGACTATGCCAAGGCCGAGAAGTTCCTGGGCTTCGCCACCAGTCCGCTCGTGTCCGGTATCGGTGTCCAGCCGCGGTGGCTGCGCGACGGACGATTTGCGTATCGCGTGCGTGGCGTGGACGGCTCGTCGCCGCTGGTCGTGGTCGACCCGCTCAAGGGATCACGCGTCAACTGCGCTGAGATGGCGGAGCGCTGCGCCGGCATCGGGTTCGATGAGGCTGACGGGATTCGGCTGCAGGGCGCCGGCCGTCGTACCAGCGGACATCCGGAAACCTTGTCGCCGGACGGCAAGAAGGCAGCGTTCGTTCGCGACTGGAATCTCTGGGTGCGCGATGTGGCCACCAACGACGAAACGCCAGTGACCACCGACGGCATCAAGGACTTCGGATATGGCACCGACAATGCCGGCTGGATTCACTCTGATCGGGCGATCCTGAGCTGGTCGCCGGATTCGAAGAAGATCGCCACATTCCAGCAGGATCAACGCGGCGTCGGCGAGATGTACATGACCCGCACGCGGGTCGGCCGCCCCGAACTGAGCGCGTGGAAGTACCCGTTGCCGGGTGACAGTGTCGTCTCGATGATCCACCGCGTGATCATCGACCTCTCCGGCGCGAAGCCGGCCGTGGTACGACTGAACATGCCGGCCGACCAGCATCGATCCTCGGTGTGCGACCACATCAGCTGCGTGGACGGCGAGTTTGCGGATGTGCAGTGGTATCCGGACGGATCACACCTGGCCTTCGTCTCTTCATCGCGCGACCACAAGGTCGCGACGCTGCGTGTTGCCAATGCGACGACCGGCGCCGTGCGTGACGTGTTGCGCGAAGCGGTGCAGACCCAGTTCGAATCGGGCGACAACGTGCCCAATTGGCGCGTGCTCCCGGCCAGCAACGAGGTGTTGTGGTTC
>CAZMGX010000014.1:0-6848 GCA_964565915.1 uncultured Gemmatimonas sp. | reverse complement strand
TCCGAGCGTGACGACTGGGGACAGCTGTATCTCTACGACCTCACGACCGGCCGGTTGAAGCGGCAGGTGACCACTGGCGTCGGTAACGTCGTGTCCATTGCGCGGCTGGACGAAAAGACGCGCACGCTGTGGTTCGTTGGCGTCGGCAAGGATACGGCCCGCGACCCGTACTTCAAGCACCTCTATCGCATTGGCCTCGATGGCAAGGGGCTGACGTTGCTGATACCGGAAGACGGCGAGCATCTGGTGTCCCTGTCACCCGATGGCACGGTGTTCGTGGACAATTGGTCGCGGCCCGATCTGGCGCCGACGGCGGTTCTGCGACACGCCGTGACCGGCAAACTGATCCTGACGCTGGAACGCGCGGACATCTCGAAACTGGTGGCGACGGGATGGAAGCCGCCGACGCGAATCTCGGTCAAGGCCCGCGACGGCAAGACCGACCTCCATGGCCTCATGTGGACGCCGACCGCGCTCGATTCGACGAAGAAGTATCCGATCATCAACTACATCTATCCGGGTCCGCAGACGGGCAGTGTCGGCAGTCGGGCGTTCAGCGCCTCGACTCGGGACAATCAGGCATTGGCCGAGCTGGGTTTCGTCGTGGTGTCGATCGACGGGATGGGTACCCCCCTCCGCTCCAAGTCCTTTCACGATGCGTACTACGGTCGCATGGGAGACAATACCCTGCCCGATCAGGTGGCCGGCATGAGGGAGTTGGCACAGCGCTATCGCTTCATCGACATCGACAAGGCTGGCATCTGGGGACACTCCGGCGGCGGGTTCGCCACTGCCGGTGCGATGTTCCGTTATCCGGACTTCTTCAAGGTCGGCATCGCAGAGTCGGGGAACCACGACAATCGCAACTACGAAGACGACTGGGGTGAGCGATACCATGGCCTGCTGACGCACGGCGCGGATGGCGTCGACAACTACGAGGCCGAGGCCAATCAGTCGCTGGCAAAGAATCTCAAGGGCAAACTTCTGCTGGCGCACGGCACGCTGGACGACAACGTCCCGCCGGACAACACCCTGCTGGTGGCGGACGCGCTCATCAAAGCCGGCAAGGACTTCGACCTCCTGATGATTCCGAACGCGGCACACGGCTACGGCGCGGCGAACAACTACATGATGCGTCGACGTTGGGACTACTTCGTGACGCACTTGCTGGGGGCGACGCCGCCCAAGGAGTACCAGATCGGTCCCAAGAACCCGCGCCCCTGACCGGCAGCCGCCCATGGAAATCTTTCGCGAATTCACGTTCGAAGCCGCGCACCGGCTGCCCAATCTGCCGGTCGATCACAAGTGCAGTCGTCTGCACGGGCACAGTTTTCGTGTGACAGTGCATGTGGAAGGTCCGCTGCTGGCGCGGGAGGGATGGGTGATGGACTTCGCCGATCTCAAACGTGTATTCCAGCCGCTCTACGACCAGCTGGATCATCACTATCTCAACGACATCGAGGGGTTGGAGAATCCGACCAGCGAGGTGCTGGCGCAGTGGATCTGGGATCGCCTCGTCCCGGCGCTGCCGGGATTGACACAGATCATGGTGCGCGAGACGTGTACCAGCGGATGCGTCTATCGTGGGCCAGCGAACTAGATTACGGCCCATGGACCGAACCTTTCTCATGCTCGGCGCCCTGTCGGGTGCTCTCAGCGTTGCGGCCGGGGCGTTTGGTGCCCACGCGCTGACCGGCAAAGTCGAACCACGTCTGCTTGAAGTTTTTGAGACGGGCGCGCGGTATCAGATGTACCACGCGCTGGCCCTGCTGGCGGTCGGTTTGGTCGCCAGCCGGTGGCCGAGCGGCCTGGCCACGAGCGCCGGGTGGTTGTTTGTCGCGGGTACGTTGTTGTTCACGGGCTCACTCTACGCGATGACATTTACCGGCATTCGGGCGCTCGGCGCCATCACGCCGATTGGTGGGGTGTGCTTCATCGCCGGCTGGATCTGCCTCGCCTTGGCTGCTGGCAAGGCACGCTGACGTCGTCATCGCGCGCGACCGCGGGGACGTCGGCCTCCGTGGTTGCCCACGGGCGTTTTTTCGACATCGCCATCGTCGGTGGTGGTCCTGCAGGCCTCAGCGCGGGGCTGTGGAGCGCGCGCTACGGCCATTCGGTTGTCCTCATGGACCGCGGAGACCCGCGGAACTGGGAGTCACGCGGTGTGAATGGATATCTCGGCCTGCCGGGAATCCTGCCCTCCGAGCTTCGGGCCGCTGGGCGACAAGAGTGTGGCGTGCTCGGTGTAACCTTGGCCGATCAGGAAGTCACACACGCCGATATTCAGGACAACAGTCGCTTCACCGTGCACTTGGGAGATGGCACGTCGGTGAGCGCTTCCCGCCTCCTGATTGCGGTGGGCGTACGCGATGTGTGGCCCGACGTACCCGGGCTCGAGCAGGTGTACGGCGCCAACGCCCATGTCTGTCCGGACTGCGATGGCTATGAGGCGAGTAACAAGCGCGTGGTCGTCATCGGCAGCGGTCGGCGAGCGGTCAGCATGGCGCTCGCCCTCACCACGTGGACCGATCAGCTCATCATCTGCACGAACGGTCACCCGCACGACATCGACGATCGCGCGCTTTTCGACAAGCTGGACGCAAACGGCATCACGTTGCTGACCGATGCGATCATCGGGCTCGCCCGGGACGGCGATCGCATCGACTGCCTGCAGCTCGCGAATGGCATGGAGTTGGACGCCGACAAGATCTTCTTCACGCTTGCCCAGTATCCGGCGGATGATGTCGGGGTGCAGCTGGGCTGCGCGCGCGACGCCGGTGGGCACATCCTCGTCGATGAGCACGGGGCGACGTCGGTGCCCGGCGTTTATGCCGCGGGTGACATCACCCCCGGTACGCAGCTCGCGCTACGGGCGGCCGCTGGTGGCGCCGTCGCGGCGATGACGATGCACAAGTCGCTGGTGCCTGATCACCGGAAGCTCGAATAGCGTGGGAATCGTGCGCGATGCGATGGACCGGTGTGACGGAGGGATCGCTCGTATTGAACCACAAAATGCGGTTGGCGGTCCTTCGGTCGTCACACGGAGTCCGAGTCGCGCAATCGATCAGCCTCGTACTACCCGCGCCGTCACCAGCAGCTGACCCACGTGCCGCATCGTGTGCTCGGCAGCGTGCACCAGCAGGCCCAGCACGTTCGACGGCAACCCAGCGCGACCGACCCCACGGAACTCGAGGAGAGACGACTCGGGGGTCGCCTTCAATTGCGCGACGGCCGCCTCGACCTGCTCGTCAAACTCGGCGAGCAGTACCGCCACGGTCAGTGCCCCGGAAGGATCGCTGCCTTCCGCGCGCAGTGCGGCCAACTGCGCGCTGCTGAGCGGCTCGTTGCGCGCGTAGGTGGTGAGCCGATCGAGCACGCCGCGCAGATGCTGCAGGTGAAAGCCAACCGAAGCCAGGTCGTGCGGCCGAACCCACAATGCCGCGTCGGTGAGGCCATCACAGATGCCGTGCACTTCGTCGCGCGCTTGCACGAGGGCGTGGGCGACCGGCTGCAGCAATGCGGGGATCTCCGGCAGTGGCCCCCGCAACCATGCTTCCGTCTTGTCTGTCATCAGGGCATTCTACGACGATGTTCGCCACTCTGCTTATGTTCGCCGGCAGCCTCGGCCTGCTGCTGGTTGCCGCCAACTTCTTTACCTCGGCGGCTGAACGCGTCGGGCTGCGACTGGGCATGTCGCCGTTCATTGTCGGCGTCTTCATCGTTGCCATCGGCACCTCGCTGCCTGAGCTTGTTGCCGCCATCATCAGCGTCAGCGACGGGCGATCGGAGATCGTGGCCGGCAATGTCCTGGGCGCGAACGCCGCGAACCTGCTGTTGATCCTGGGCGCCGTCAGCATTGCGGTGCCGGGCGGTCGCGTCCTGCTGGGCGAGCAGTACTTGATGATCGACCTGCATTTCATGCTGGGCGCTGTGGTCGTGCTGGGTACCGCGATGGCCGACGGCCTTGTGACGCGGGT
Organism: uncultured Gemmatimonas sp.; assembly: GCA_964565915.1. Lineage (GTDB taxonomy): Bacteria > Gemmatimonadota > Gemmatimonadetes > Gemmatimonadales > Gemmatimonadaceae > Gemmatimonas. The sequence goes on along the minus strand of CAZMGX010000014.1, from coordinate 2,871 downwards.
CGAGGGCGGTCTGCTGATCGTGGCCTATGGCGTATATGTCGCGTATCTGTTGGCCGAAGGACGGACGGCGTCAGCAGACGCGACGCATGCGCAGGCATCACCCAACGTCACCGACGGCGTCTGGCGCGATCCAGCCGTGCTGGTGGCAACTGGCGTGGCGATCTACTTCGGTGGCGACCTGACCGTCAGCTCCCTCGCGACCCTGGCGAGCGCGATGGGCATCTCGCCGGCCATTGCCTCGGTGACGATCCTGTCGGTCGGGACCACCTTACCGGAACTCGCCATCAGTGTAACCGCCGCGCGGCGCGGCCTGGCTGAACTGGCGGTCGGCAACATCCTGGGGTCATGTGTGTTCAACGCCCTGGCCGTCGCGGGTGCGGGCGCGTTGATCGGGGGCGTCGATGTGCCTGACACTCTTCGACACTTTGCCCTCCCGTTCGTCGCGGCCGCGACGCTGTTGTTCTACCTGCTCACCCTGGACAAACGCATCTCCCGCTGGGAAGGGATCTTGTTCGTGGTGCTGTTCGCCCTCTTCATCACCAAGGTGGCCGACCTCGGCTGACCACGCGTCAGCGTCCGTGCCGCACCTTGAGCAGCCGTTCGCCCGCGGCGTGCAGGGTTTCGTCCTTCTTGGCGAAGTGAAAGCGCAAGTAGTTGTTCACAGGCTCGCGAAAGAAACTCGAGCCGGCAACGCCGGCGACCCCGATCGTCTTGATGAACCAGTCGGAGGCTTCGCTGTCGTTCGCGAATCCCAGCGAACTGATGTCGACCATGACGTAATACGCACCCTGCGGCTCGGTAAAGGCGAGTCCCGTCTGCCGCAGGTAGCCCAGGAAAAGCTCGCGCTGGCGCGTGTAGAATGCGCGGAGTTCGGCGTAGTACGAGTCCGGAAACTCGAGCGCCGTGACGGCGGCCTCCTGTAACGGCGCCGCCGCGCCGATCGTGAGGAAGTCGTGCACCTTGCGGGCCCCGCGGATGACGTCGGCCGACGCCTGCACATAGCCGATGCGCCAGCCGGTGATGCTGTACGTCTTGGACAGCGAATTGGTCACGATCACCCGCTCGAAGGCGCCCGGCAGCGCATGCGCATAACAGTGCTCATGCGGCGCGTGCACCATGTGCTCGTAGGGTTCGTCGGTGATGACGTACGCATCGTACTTCTCGGCCAGCGCGACGATCACGTCGAATTCGGCGCGCGTGAACACCTTGCCCGTCGGATTGCCCGGGTTGCACACGATGATCGCCTTGGCACCGCGCGCGAAGGCACGCTCCAGCTCATCCGGATCGAAGCCGAAGTCGGGTGGCCGCAGGGGCACCCATATCGCCTCGGCGCCCGAGAGGATCGTGTCGGCGTAGTAGTTCTCGTAGTAGGGCGAGAAGATGATGACCTTGTCCCCCGGGCTGCAGACCGTCATCATCGCGACCATCATGGCCTCGGTGCCCCCGCAGGTCACGACCAGATGCTGATCCGGGTCGATCGGCACCCCGGCGCAACGGGTGATCTTCGCGGCGAGCGCATCCCGAAATCGCTGTGATCCCCAGGTGATGGCGTACTGATGGAACGGTCCATGCGCCACCCGCGCGAGCGCGTCCAGCAGAGCGGCCGGCGGCGGGAAGTCGGGGAATCCTTGTGCCAGGTTGACCGCGTTGTACTGGTTGGAGGTCCGGGTCGTGTTCCGGATGACGGATTCGGAGATCGTGTCGAGCCGAGTCGAGATGGAGGGCATCCGGCGAATATGTGCTTCGGGTGCGCGAGGTGCTACCGTTGTCCCGGGTCGTCGGCGATTCTTCCTCCCTATGCCCGTCACGTCGCCATCCGCTGTGCAGCTGACCGTCATCGCGTTGATCAGCGCCGCGTCGGGTGCCGTCAACTCGATCGCGGGTGGCGGGACGCTGCTGACTTTCCCCGCGTTGCTGGGGCTGGGGGTGCCGGCCATCGCGGCGAACGCCACCAGCACCGTGGCGCTGTGGCCCGGTTCGTTCGCCAGCCTGATGGGCTATCGGCGGGAACTCGTCGGCGTCGAGCGCTGGGCAACGCGCCTTGCCGTGCCAAGCCTGCTTGGCGGCCTCGTGGGGGCCGCGCTGCTGCTCATCACCCCGGAAGCCCGCTTTCGTGCGCTGGTGCCGTGGCTGGTGTTCGGTGCGACGCTGCTGTTCGCACTGCAGGGTCCCGTCATGCGCTGGCTTCGGCAGCGCTTGCAGGTCAGTGCCTCGGCCGAGCCGATTCGCGCCATCGACCCCTCGCCACTCGTGCTCACATCGCAGTTTGCGGTCGGCATCTACGGCGGCTATTTCGGGGCCGGTGCCGGCATCGTGATGCTCGCGGTGTTCGGACTGATGGGGCTCACGAACATCCACCAGATGAACGGGCTCAAGAACATCAATGGGATCTGCTTCAATGGCATCGCCGCGATCGCCTTCGCCGTCATGGGCCAAGTGAACTGGCCGATCGCGTTTGTGATGGCGATCGGCTCGAGCGCGGGCGGCTATGCCATGTCGGGGTTGGCCCAACGAGTCCCGCAGGCCTGGGTCCGGCACGCCGTCACGATGATCGGCATCGGCAGCGCCATCTGGCTGTTCACGCGATAGCGGCATATCGTTGCACGACGACCCGTGCACGTGCGTCGGTTTCACCGTTCACATCTCATCCGGTAGGCCCAGTACATGACCATCAGCAAGCGGGTCCTCGTGACCGGCGGCGCGGGTTTCGTCGGCTCGCATCTGTGCGAGCTGCTGTTGAGCGAGGGGCACGACGTGCTCTGCGTCGACAACTTCTACACCAGCTCACGCCGCGGCATCCTGCACCTGCTGGACCACAAGCGCTTCGAACTGATGCGCCATGACGTGACCTTCCCCCTGTACGTCGAGGTC
>CAZMGX010000013.1:0-29719 GCA_964565915.1 uncultured Gemmatimonas sp. | reverse complement strand
GATGCCCCCCGAACCGGCAGGGCGCGACTGCCAGCTGTACGCGCTGGACCGTGGCCATCAGCTGCGAGAGTCCTTCGAGGGCGAAGTACTCGCACTGCAGCGGAATGAGCAGGGCGTCCGCGGCAACGAGCATGTTCAGCGTGATCAGCGTGAGCGACGGTGGGCAGTCGATCAGGATGTAGTCGTAGCGTTCGCGAACGGGATCGAGCACCTGCCGCATCCGCATCACGCGTTCCGGATCGTCGACGAGCTCAACCTCGGCCCCCGCGAGATCGGGGGTGGCCGGCATGAGGTCGAGGTGCTTGAACTGCACCCCGCGCACGATCGCGTCGTCGAATCCGGCTTCGCCGATCAGGACGTCGTAGGTGGTAGCGGTGAATCCATCTCTCGCGAGGCCGCAGCCGCTGGTCGCGTTGCCCTGCGGATCGGCGTCGATGAGGAGCACGCGCTTTTCGGCGACGGCGAGCGACGCCGCCAGGTTGACGGCGGTGGTCGTCTTGCCGACCCCACCTTTCTGATTGGCGATGGCGAGGATGCGTCCCACGGGTGGGTCGGACCGGTCGGAGGGTGACAATTGCTGTCTGATGGTGGGGCGGTGCCGCGAGCACCTGCGGGTTTCTCCGCGGCGGGTAGTATAGGGCGGTCCGCTCGGTCCGACCATGCCGAATCGGACTCTCCACACGTTTCACGTGGAACAGCGTGGGAAACTCGGATTGTGAGGCTGGCGGAAACGAGAAAACGCCGTGTCCGAGGGGCGGATCACGGCGTTCCACGTGGAACACTGGGGATAACCGGGGAGAATTCGATCCCGAAGCGCGCAAGGCTAGGCGACTGCGCCTCGTTTCACGCCGGATTGATGTTGGGGACCGTCTGCCGACCTACTTCGTGAACCGCCAGCGGGTCATGACGCTAATGGCCACGGTGGTCATGCCTTCGCTGATTGGGGTTGGCGCGCTGGCCGCATCCATCTTTGCCATCGCCATCATGGGGCGCGGGTCGGGTCGTTCGTAGTCGTTCACGTTGAGTTCCAGCATCTCTCCCAGGGTGCCGCCGGCTGCCTTCGCGGCCACTTCGGCCTGTCGTCGGGCAGACTGTACCGCCTGCGCGAGGGCGGCATCGCGGGCGCTGGAGGCATCGCGCACCATGAAGTCGAGTCCGGCGACGCGGTTGGCACCGTTGGCGAGGCCGGCGTCGATGATCGGGCCGGCCTGATCGAGCTTGTCGGTGACGACCTGGACGATGTTGCTGACCTGATAGCCGTCGATCACCACGCGCCGGTCCTTCTCGTCGTAGCGCTGCATGGGTGCGACGTTGTAGCCCAGTGTGGTGATCTGGGCGGCAGGTACGCCCAGTGCGCGGATGGCAGCGAGGATGGCGGTTTGCTTCTTGTTGTTTTCCGCGGCCGCGGCGGCGGCGGTCTTGGCTTGTGTTTCGACGCCGACCTGGACGCGGGCGCGATCCGGGGCGACCTGGATTTCGCCGCGGGCGGAGACGGTGATCTGTGGGGGCTGTTGCGGCATGGTTTGCGCGCTGGCTTTGCCGGTGGCGCCGAAGAACAGGGTACCGGCCGCGAAGGTGGCGGCAAGGTGATGTCGGCGGAATGCGCTATTGTTCGCTAACGAACTATTCATGTGCCCTCGTCTGGTACTGGTATGCGCCTGAGTACGTACCCTTGGTGCAACGATTGTCGATTTCTCCTACCCCATGCTGAAGCTCCGGTTCTGGGCGCCGACTAGCCTCTGCCGCTGATTCGTCAAGCAAGCGAGACCGCCGTGTCGTGCAACAGCCGTCGTGCCCGCACCACCGCAGCCTGCCAATCGGCACTGATCACCTCCGCTCCCGCCGCGTCCAGGACCGTATCCAGTGCGCGGTCGGGTCCTACCGACCCGTTGACCACCGGTACGTCGACGACCCCGGACAAACCCGCGATCTGTGGAATCACGACGGACAGACAGTCAACGTCGCGCCCGGTCCGGACGGTTTGGCGTATGTCGTCGAAGTCCACCGTGACGCAGGAGGTGGTCTTTGGCGGTCCGTGCGACACGCCTCGGGCACATCGCGCGATCGACGAGGCATCCAGCGCCGTCGAGGGCGCTGTCTCCGCCATCCGAGCGGCTTCGCGTTGGGCGCGAGAATAGCGCGCGCCCGCAGCGCGCATGCCGATCAACTCCAGGCACGCCAATCGCCGTGCGTGAGGGGAGAACAGCGCTCGACGTGCATGATGCAGTACCGCAATCCGTGCCCGCAGAAACTGGTAGGCAATGTGCTCTTCCGGAAACGTCCGCGTCGCGCTGGCAATCGCGCAGGAGAATCCACGACTCCAACCCTCGATCTGTGACTCCAGGCCCCGATGATCGCGGCGATGCTCGTGACGAACCGACGCGCGCGGGTCGATGGCCAAAAGCCGCCCGTGCTTGAGCGCGCGAAAGATGAACTCAAGATCGTCACCCGCATTCGATGCCGTACCGGGACCAAGTGCCACATCAAACGCACCGATCTGATCGATGAGCCGACGACGAAAAGCCAGATTGGCTCCGGCGCCATACTCGCCAACGTTGCCGACCGCGCCCGCGATCGTGCGTGCGTTTGGGGCGCGGATCCAGCGTCGCGAGTAGTTGCGCGCGAAACCACCGTAGCGCTCAAAAAGCCACTGGGCGGGCGTCTCAAGCGTCATGGGCTCGATCAGACCGGTGGCCAGATCGACTTCGGGATTCCTGGCAAAAAGCATTCGGAGAGACTCGAGCCAATGCGATTCAGGCAGGCAATCATCATCCGTAAAAGCGATGAGGTCCGTGGCGCATTCCACCAGCGCCCGATTGCGTGCCCATCCCAAACCGAGTCGGGGCTCGACAACGAAGCGCGCTCGCGGAAAACATCCAGGGTCGATCGCCGCATGCGCAGCGTCTCCCACCGCCGCATTCAGGACAACGAGCAATTCATCCCGTTTGCCGAGGATTGGAACGATGGCCGTCAGCGCACGTGCAAGCTCCGCGGTACGATGACGTGAGCAGATGGCGATGGTGACGCTGGGCTCACCGTCCGCCCCGGCCCCTGCGGCGCGGGAGTTGCCGTCGTGCGTCAGCCGAAACGCGTCTTCAACGCTGAATGTTGATCGGCGTGACGTGAGGGTCACCCAAGACGCGGTCGCGATGCGCAGGGCGCGCTCGGCGTGCGCGGGGGTTATCGATCGGGCGAGCGACGCCCAGAACGCGGGACCGTGATCGACTTCAACCTGTCCGATCGGAATATCGGCGAAGCGCAGCTGTACCAGCACGGCGCCCAGCGCATCCCCGCCGTGCGCCACGCGGCGCGTGAGTAAGTCGACCTGTGCAGTTCCCGGACCCAAGGGTCGCTCCAGTCACTCGATCGACGGGCGTGCCGAGGCCGCATTCGCAGCCTGCATCTCCAGATGCACGGCCAGATCATACGCGTCCGTGACTTCCGCCGCGCTGCCAACCGCACGCACGCGACCATGCTCCAGCCACACAGCACGTTGGCACAGGTCTCGCACCGCATTCATGTCGTGCGACACCAGAACCAAGGTGCCGCCTTGAGCCTGAAACGCGCGGACGCGCTCGTAGCACTGATATCTGAACTCCGAGTCGCCAACCGCGAGAACCTCATCGAGCAGGAGAACATCCGGATTCGCGTGCGCTGCAATGGCGAACGCCAAGCGCGATTTCATGCCGGTGGAGTAGTACTTGACGGGCACGTCTTGAAAATCGCCAACTCCGGAAAACGCGAGGATGTCGTCCATCTGCTCCTCGACTTCGCGGCGCGTGTATCCAAGCGCGGCCGCGTAGAGTCTCACATTCTCGATCCCCGTCAGTGTCGCTTGAAACGTCGACCCCAATTCGATGACCGCGACCATTCGGCCTCGGCGGATGATCCGCCCGTGGGTCGGCTGGTAGATGCCGGCCATCATACGGAGCGTCGTGCTCTTCCCCGAGCCATTGGCGCCGATGAGCGCCACGGAGTCGCCGGGCATGACACGAAGGCTCACGCCGGAAAGATCATACTTCGTGGCGCGCACATGAATGGCCTGACTGCGGAGCAAACGCGTGAAGAACTCCTGCAGCGTGGTCGTTCGATGTTCGTAGTGGTAAAACTTCTTCACGACATCGATGAGCTCGATGACGGGTTCCCCGTCAGCGGGGACGTCAGACCACTTCTGCATAATAGGCGCGCTTCCATCGAAACAGCATGAGTCCAACGCTGAAGACTACCACGGCGGTGAGCGATGGGGTCAGCAGTTCGGCGATCGAGGGAAGCCGACCTTCATAGAGCGTGACGTGGTACAGCGTCAAGAGTCCCGCAAACGGATTCAATGACAAGATCGGCTGCCAGGAAATCGGCACGTACGACATCGGATAGTAGACCGGTGTAACGAGCGTGAGCATCGTCAATGCCACCGGCACCGCGTGTTGCACGTCTTCGAAGAACACGCCGAGCGCCGCGATGGGAAAAACGACCCCGGCAGTGATGAGGAGGTGGATCAGCATTACGAGCGGAAGGGACAAGAGCCCAATCGTCAGGCCATCATGCCGGGCGGTGCCGAGCACCACTATGACCAGCAGCATCTCGACGGCGAACTCCACGAAACGCGAGGCGATGGCGCTTGCGACCAGCAGCTCTGGCGGAAAGGCCACACTCCTCGTCATGTAGGCGTGGCTGCTGACCAGTGACGCGCCGATGCCCAGCGTATTCAGTGTGAACACCCAAGGGAAATAGCCGCTGATGAGAAGTGCCCAGTACTGCGGTGCGTCGACCCGAAGGATGACGCTAAAGACCGCCACCAGCACGGCACCCGTCAACAGTGGATTGAGGAGCGTCCAAACCGCACCAAGGATCGAGCGCTGATATCTCGCCTTGAGATTCCGTTCGATCAGGGCGAGCAACAGCTCCCTGTGGTTCCACAGGTCGCGAAACAATCCTCCACGATCCGTGTCCGGCAAGTGGCCACGCTCTCGCGTGAGCAAACGCGCCACGGCACCCCCTAGTCGTATGGTTTCCGAGAATGTTAGCTTCTGACGACTGAGAGGGCCTCAGCGTTTAACTACGGCGGCACGATAAGTGCTGCCGGGCGTGTTGGCACTCGGCGCAATCGCCGTTCACCCGGATTTCCGGCTTCAGAACAGACGGCCTCGGCCGCAGCGGGGGGTAAGTCGGTATTCGCTTCTCGATAATAGTACCGACCTTCCGGCGGAAGCCCAGCCTTCTCGACTGCCTCAACGGGCTGGCGCGGATCAGCTATCCCCGCTCAGAGTTCGAGGTTCTGGTTGTCGATGATGGAAGTGAGAATCCGCCGAGCGCAGAAGTGCGTTCGATGGAGGAGCAGCTTGCGATTCGCCTCATCGTTGTATCTCCCAATGCCGGCCCAGCCAGTGCGCGCAATGCCGGTGCCGCACAGGCTCGCGGCGACTACCTCGCGTTCATCGACGACGACTGCATTCCAGATCCGGATTGGCTGCAGGCACTGGACGATCGGTTGCGAGACGCGCCAACCGCCCTCGTCGGCGGTGGCATCCGGAATGGGGCCCCGCACAGTATCTGCGCCGAGGCCAGTCAGCAGCTCGTGGACTACCTATACCGCTACTACAACGCCGACGTCGACCGCGCACGCTGGTTCATGTCCGCCAACATCGCGTGTCCCAGGCGGGAATTCCTGACGCTCGGTGGGTTTGGCACCGACTTCCCGCTGGCAGCGGCCGAGGATCGGGACTTCTGTGATCGGTGGCGAGAGGCGGGCCTTCCGATCATTGTCGCACCGAAGGCTATTGTGCTTCACGTCCGACCCATGAGCCTCTCCAAGTACTGGAAGCAGCATCAGACCTACGGGCGTGGTGCGCATCACCTGCACAGAGCGCGCACCCGACGAAACGTCGCCCTTCCCAAAATGGAGCCGATCGGCTTCTACATTCGACTGATCGCTTCCCCTTTCACGAGTGGAAAGGGTGTCTGGGCGCCCGTGCTGCTTCTACTCCTCATAGTGTCGCAGATCGGCTACGCGTTCGGCTACTATCCCGAGCGTCGTCGGGCTCCTCTTGGCGGGTCGCGCATCGGCAAAAAAACCCGACACCACGCCTCCGTTGGCGAGCTCGCGTACGGCGACCCCGTCGCAGACAGTGCTGCCTCCTCATCGGTAGTGCGTCCCCCGACGACCTAGCGCTCTGGGTTGGGAGTGGCTGAGGTCGCAACGCTGTCCGCTGGCTTCCCGCCGAGCAGACCCTCATCAGCCAGAAACTTTCGAACCGCGTCCGCGGATACCCGATGGGCCAGCTCGTTCGGGTGTGAATCGTACGCGCTATGAACGACGAGCGCCTGCTCGCCGAACGGATTCAATACTGGCTCGAGCGGCAAGAAGGGGATATTCGACGACCTGAGTCCCTTCGCGAGCGCACTATCGAGTCCACTCCAAATGGGCAGCGGCCGATGGTGCAGGCTGATGACAGCTAACCGAGCTCCGCTCGCACGCGCTCGCAGATCGATTTGTCGGACACCATCGACGATGGCGGCAAAGTTCGGTGACGCGGGAGGAGGACGTCTCCATGACTGGACCAGTCCCCAGGTCCGAAAGAAGCGCTCAAGGCTCCCGACAGCTGGTGCCGCAGCAAAGGCGTCCTCATCGGCCACAAACCGGTCATCATCGGGGCTGACCGCCAAAAGGATCAGTTGGGGTGCATAAAGACTCACGACTGACTCGAGGAGGCGACGCTCCTGATCGGTCGAGTAGCCTCGCACTCCGCAATTGATGACCTCATAGCGCTGTCCAGTGGGTTGAGTGCTGCTGGACTCGTTCAAGAGCGCCTGCAATCGCGCCGCATACGTGTCGCGCTCGTGAACCCCAACGCCGAAGCTGGCACCATCTCCCAAGATCAGGATGCGTCGGACACCCGGGCTGGGGCCGGGCCCAACGTCAGCGCCGCGGCAACCTTGACCGTTGATGCGATACGATACGGACGACTCCCGAGGAGCGTCCGACTGCACGGCCCGATTGGTGGAAATCTGGCGCATGCTGATCTCCGAGAACTCGACGGACGGAGTCTCGGCGCCGAGATCAAAGTACAGTCGAGCGTTGCGATCACTCGCCGTCGCTCTGAACGTCTGTGTGTACTCTCTCCACGCCGAGTCGACGCGGATCTCGCGGTAGAGGCCAAGATTGCCCCACGGGCTATGCGCCTCCCCGACCAGGACAAAGACGGTGCGGGCTGAATCGGCCCGAGCGCGGAAGCGCACTTCATATCGCTCGTCGGCGACTACCCGGATTCTCGGCTGATTCAGCGCGATATGCCACGTTACCTTTCCGGGGGCCTCGGTGATGCTGACTCGGATCACGCCGGGGCGATCTTCCGGGAAAAGCAGCTGTGCCTTGCTGTTCTCAAGTGCCGCGAGCTCCCATCGCCGCTGCAGGGCGTCCGGCTCGTCGAAATACCCTCTGGGATTGCTCGGATAAAGCGAGCGGGCGACGGTGTTCGGCGCGAATCGCAAGCCGAGTGAAGAATCCAGCACGGTAGGACCGACCCACTCAACGCGACCGACGGTCGGCGAGAACCCGTCAGGCCCACCGATGGCGGCCTCTGCGGTCAGCAGGGCGAGCCCGATGGCCCCAAACGCGACAACGGCGCTCTTGAAGGCCGAACGCCGGATCGCGGCCGTTAGCCCAGCCAGCAATACGGCGGTGTAGCCGAGGACAACGGCCACCTGCCAAAGCCGAAACACGAATAGGGGTGCGGTCGCCACCACGTGACCGACGAAGTTTGCTCCGAGCAGTACGCTGAGAAACGCAACGACGCCCACTTGCGTGGCAGGAGTTTCGCGGAGAAGTCGGGCGGCAAGCAGCGTGCTGAGCGCGAGCGCGATGCCGAGCAGACGCGACAACGTCGAGCCGGTCGGCAGGAGAAAAAACAGGGCCTGAAGAACCGCCAAGGCGCTGAGAAGGCTCACCGACAACGGTGTCGGGCTCCCGGGTCCCTTGACGGGAGCAACGCCGCTCCGCGATGACGTGCCGGCCCGGACTCCCGGCCCTCCCCTTCCCGGGGTTCCGCCTCGCGCTTGAGAAAGGCCCCGCGTCGACGAATTCGGCGTCTTCACGCCAACATCCGGCAGCAAGCGCGTGCGAACGATGGATTTTCGATGATGTTCACCGGGAACTCGAGACGACGCGTGAAGCAGCGCGGGCGCAGAGACGCGCATCGCGCGCCCAGAGCAGTCAAGGCGACTGAAACAGTGTTGGAAGAGCGGCACAGTGTCAATGCATGACGGTGTGAGGTGGTCGATGCATATCGCCTGCCACCGGCTGCGGGTACTCCGCCCTTTCCAATTCCACTCGGGCGGTGCAACGTGCCGTTCAGCAGGCCGCTCGTACCTCCCCCCTCTGATGCCGGCTGAGGGCCGGGTCGGCGGCAGCGGAACCTTCCTGAATGCATGATCGATCCCAGAGAGCCAGACTTCGCCAAACCGCCCGTTGCCGCTTACCGGCCCCGCTTCGGGTATCGTCCTGAGTTGCTCTCAGCCATTCCCTGCGTCAGCATCATAACGCCGGTGTTCGAGCCAGGCCCGGAACTGCTGGAAACGGCACAGTCGGTGGTCATGCAGTCCATGACCCAATGGGAGTGGGTTATCGTCGATGACGGGTCAGTTACCCCCGAATCAGCGGCGATCATCGCGGCATGTATTGCCTCCGACGAGCGGGTGCGGTCGATCAGGCTCCCCGAGAACATGGGACTGAGCGCAGCGCGGAATGCCGGTGTGTCCGCTGCCCTCGCACCATATATCGCCCTGCTTGACGGTGATGATCTTCTTGAGCCGACGGCGCTCGAGAAGTGGTGGTGGTTTCTGGAGGCAGCGCCACAGCTTGCATTCTGCAAAGGGTATTCCATCGGGTTCGGCGCGGAGTCATACCTCTGGACGCGAGGGTTCCACGACGGCGAAGCATTCCTGGAATCGAATCGCGTCGATGTGACCTCGTTGATTCGCGCAGGCGCCTTCCGCGCGGTCGGCGGTTTCGATGAATCCAACCGGGACGGCCTTGAAGACTGGGAATTCTGGTTGCGGTGTGCCGACGCCGGCCTCTGGGGTGGCACGATTCCGGAGTACCTCAACTGGTATCGCCGCCACGACCATCACGCGCGCTGGAGCAACCTCTCCACGGAACGGACGCGCGTCTTTCGCGACACACTGCAGGCGCGCTTTCCTCGGCTATGGGCGGGCGGCTTCCCATCGCCGGCAGCGTCCGGGACCGGCGTCGACGCGGCATCGATGCGTGATCGCAATCGGCTTCAGCGCGACGGGCGTCGGCTACTGCTGATCGAACAGGTGCTCAGCGACGATTCCGTGAGTCGCTGGAACCATGCGCTGCTGGAGCGACTGACCAGTCACGGGTGGGGCGTCACGGTTGTGGCCACCACCACGGTACCATTCGATGAATGGCCGGCATTCACCCGCATCACGCCGGATGTCTTTGTCCTGTCACACTTCGTACAACCAGCGGACGCGCCGGTCTTCCTGGATTATCTGATCACGTCGCGCCAATTCGACGCTGTGTGCGTTTCACGCAGCGAGCTCGGTCGGCAGTTGCTGCCGTGGCTCGCGAGGACCCACTCCGAAATCGTGTGGATGGAAACGGCGCCAGGCGGGGAGACGCCGACCGAAGAGATCTGGCAGGTCGACGCAGTGCGCGCGGCGCTCGGACCGGGGGACACCAGGGTCGTGCGGAGGGTAGCGCTCGATGCCGACCGCCGCGCTGACGGCGACACGCCGCTTCGTGCGGTGATTGCCGCGCTCCGCGACGATTGTCAGCGGCTGGACCGTCTGCATGAGGCCGAATGTACGGCGCGTGACGCGCGCATTCGTGAACTCGAGTCGTGGAGCGCGCAACAGCAGGAGGGGATCGACTGGTTGAACGCGGAACGGACGCGGCTGACGGCGCTGATCGAGGACTCGTCAACCACGCGCGACGAGCTTGAGGCACGTATTCGTGAGTTGGAGTCGTGGATCAACCGGCAACAGGAGGCGATCGACTGGCTCAATGCGGAGAGGGCACGGTTATCGGCGCTGCTGAACGTGGCGACGGACTGAGATGATCGATCCCTGGAATCCCGACTTCACCCTCACGCCCGTTTCGCCTCGACGGCCTCACTTCGATTTCGCGCCGGCGGCGGCCTCGGATCCGTGGGTGACGATCGTGACACCGTTCTTCAACACAGGCGCCGAGTTCCACGAGACGGTCGCCTCGGTGCTTCGGCAGTCGCTGCAGCAATGGGAATGGGTGATCGTCAACGATGCCTCGACATCGCCGGTCGCGCTCGAGGTACTCGACGGCTATCGCCGCGGCGATCCGCGCATTCGCGTGATCGATCACGCGGTCAACAAGGGACCGGGCGCAGCGCGAAACACCGGCTATGCAGCTGCTCGGGCGCCATACGTGCTGCAGCTGGACAGCGACAACCTGCTCGAGCCCACGGCCGCCGAGAAGTGGTGCTGGTACCTGGAGACACATCCGGCCGCCGCGTTCGTGAAGGGCTACACCGTCGGCTTCGGTCAGCAGCAGTATCTGTGGAGTCGCGGATTTCACGAAGGCCCCGTCTTCGTGGAGTCGAACCTCGTGGACGCGACCTCGATGCTTCGGCGCTCGGTGCATGCCGCCGTCGGCGGATACGACGAGAGCATTCGCGGCGGATTCGAGGACTGGCACTTCTGGCTGCGGTGCGCCAACGCGGGCTACTGGGGCAGCACCGTCACCGAGTACCTGGATTGGTTTCGGCGTCGCGTGGATCATTCCGACCGCTGGCCGGACTGGGACAACGGGGAGCGGGAGCGAAAAGTCAGAGACGGCTTTCGGCGTCTGTTCCCGAATCTCACCCCGGCCTCATTTCCGCACATTCCCCTCGATGCGCGACCCCAGAACGCGATCCTGAAGGAATCGTGGCCGTTCGACAACATCCTGAAGAAGGACAAACCGCGCCTGCTGCTCGTCGTTCCGTGGCTCACGATGGGCGGATCCGACCGATTCAATCTCGATCTGGTGGAGCAGCTGACCAGGCGCGGCTGGGAAGTAACCGTCGCCACGACACTCAGCAGCGATGACCGCTGGCAACCACAGTATCTGGCGCGGACGCCAGACGTCTTTGCCCTGCATCGGTTCATTCCGCTGGCGGATTACCCGCGGTTCCTGCATTACCTGATCCGCTCGCGACAGGTCGACGCCGTGGTGATCTCGCACAGCGAGCTCGGCTACCGTCTGCTCCCGTACCTTCGCGGTCACTGCCCGGACGTGTCTTTCCTGGACTACGTGCACGTCGTGGAGCCGGTGTGGAATGAAGGCGGCTATCCCCGGTTTTCCGTGGAGTACCGCGAGCAGCTGGATCTCAGTGTCGCGTCGTCAGAGCAGGTCCGGTCGTGGATGATTGCGCGCGGTGCCGATCCGGCCCGGGTCGAGGTGTGCTACACCGCCGTCGACAGCGATCAGTACCAGCCCGACCGCGAGACGCGTCGCGTGGTGCGCGACGAACTGGGAGCGGGTGAAGACGCGGTGGCGGTGCTCTTCGTCGGTCGGCTTTGCGAACAGAAGCAGCCGCGCGTTCTGGTCGCCACGCTGCTGGACTTCCTGCGGCGCGTTCCCAATGGCGTCGCGTGGATTGCCGGCGACGGCCCGGACCGGACGATCGTGGAGTCGGCGATCACGGATCGGCGGGAGCGTGCGCGTATCAGGATGCTTGGAGCGGTCGCCCCGGATCGGATCGGGCGCTTGATGGCTGGGGCAGACATCCTGTTTCTCCCCTCGCAGTACGAGGGAATTGCGCTGGTGTTGTTCGAGGCCATGGCCTCGGCGTTGCCCGTGGTGGCGACCGATGTCGGCGGCCAGCGCGAGCTCGTGACCACGGAGTGCGGCGTGCTCGTGCCGCCTGCTGCCGATGCGAAAGACACGGGTCGGCTGGTCGGCGCGCTGGTCGAGGCATTGGTTGACCTTGCCGCCCATCCCGATCGACGTCGGCGCATGGGCGATAGCGGCCGCCGCCGTGTCGCGACGGACTTTCGACTGGCGGCGATGGGTGTCCGTATGGACGACCTGATGCAAGGCGCCCATGGTCTTCGCGAGTCTGCGCCGCGCCTTCAGCCGCCGCTTGGCCTCGCATTGGCCACGGCAACCGCGGCGGTGGAGCTGGCGCGACTCTGGGAGCTGTCCGCGCATCTCTGGAACGAGCGGCGAGGCAATAGCCAAGGCGAATGGGCCTACATCTACCTCAATCGCTGGCTCTCCCCGGTGTACGACTGGTGCATGGCGCGCGGATGGAAATGGCCCCCCAAGGTCGGTCTGCGCATTCGTCGAGTTCTGCTTGGCCACGATTGACGGCCGGATCATCCATTCCCCTCGTTGAGCCACTCATGTCGTCTCGTCAGGAACAGTTCCGGGCGCTCTTCCAGCCCGCGTCGTTTCAAGAATTCCGTGAGGGGTACGAAGGCATCAATCCCGATCGCCCGCTGGAAAGCGTCGGCGTCGAGTACGAGGCGACCGAGGCGTCGTTCCGCCGGTTCGTTCAGGACACGCCGGCGAATGCGGCGTTCTGCGCGGAGTATTTGCCGCAGCTTGGCACGTTCTTGCAGGGGCCGTTCCCGCTGCCACAGCGTCGCGTTACGCGCAGCGCGTGGGACTGCCGCGGCAAGGACGGCGCCTACCGGGCGTGCGGACTGAGCTCTGAGACCATGGCCGGCAAGCGCACACTCGACGTGGGCTGCAACGCGGGCTACGACACCTTCCTCGCCAATGCGATGGGCGCTGCCGAGTCGGTGGGTGTCGAGCCGCACCAGTTCTACTACCACGCCCTGTTTCTGAACGCTGTGTACGATCGTGCCGACGTGAGCTTCAGGAACGTCGGTTGGCAGGATCTGCCGTCAGGCAACCTCGGTACGTTCGATCTGGTGACGTGCCTCGGTTTGATCTACCACGTGAAGAATCCGATGGCGCTCCTCGATGCCCTGGCGACGGTGATGAAGCGCGGGGCGCGTCTGGTGCTGGAGACGCACGTTTTGTCGGAGCGTTCCAACGATGCGCGTTTCGTGGAGGGGGCGTTCTGGGGTGACGAGTCGTACTGGTGGATCTTCGGCGACGAGTGCCTCATGGCCATGCTGCGCGCCTCCGGGTTCACAGACGTCTCGATGACCCTCAAGGCCGATTGCATCAGCCGGAACCCGCGGGATCCGCTGGTGACGGTCGAGGGGCATCCGGCGGGCGCGCGGGCCTGGTTCATCGCGACGAAAACGTGATGCGGCCGAGGCGACTCAGGTAGCGCTGCCACGCGATCGGATCGGCGCGCGAACGAAGCACGGTCAGCGTGGCGCAACGCAGAGCGGCAAGCCTCGAGCGCCCGACGGTGTCGGTGAGCTCGTGCGTGTACGCGTCCATGCGCGACTGAAGCTGCTCGCGTTCAGGTGACCGAAACAGCGGGATGAGTCGGAACAGGGTGACGATATCCCTTTCCAGCCTGGCATGTCGCGACATGGAGGTCCACACACCCGCCGGGTGTGTGCGGTACACTGCGACGACGCGGTCGAGAAAGCAGACCGGTCCGAAATTGGTGTTCGCGATGAGCCACATCATCGCCGACCAATCGCCGGCGAATTGCGCCGGGACTTTTTGCGTGGCACTTCGCCGGAACATCTTGGTGCACGTCCGAAACCACCAGCGATCCTCGAAGAGCTCGCGCGCGCCGAAGGACGCGAGAATCTCGCTGTCCTCCGCCGGCACGATGGCGGACGCGGACTCGGCACCTTCGGGCCAGACCAGCGCGCGCGCGCCACACAGGAAGGCCGCAGGGTTCGCATCGAGCAGGGCCACTTGCGCCTGCAACTTGTCCGGGTCGATCCAGTAGTCATCGCCTTCGAGCAGCGCCACGTACTCTCCGCGGCAGGCCTGCAGCGTGGCCAGCACATTCGCCTGGGCGCCGACGTTGCGCGGGTGCAGCAGCAATCGAATCCGCTCCGGATGCTGCCGTTGATACGCCTTCACGATTTGGCGGGTGTCGTCGGTGGAGTCATCCTCGCCGATCACCAGTTCCACCTCGAAGTCCGTCACTTGCGCCAGCACGCTCTCGATCGCCTGTGCCACGTACGCCGCATGGTTGAACGTGACCATGCAGACGCTCACCTTCGGCGTCACGCGGAGCCGGCCGACCGCGCGTTCGCCGACACGGCGTCGCGGAGGATTGCACAGATGGTGGCTACGTCCTGCTCGGTGACGGTTGTGCCGGTCGGCAGGAGAAGCACCCGGCCGGCGATGTGCTCGGTCACCGGCAGCGAGATCGTGCTGAAGCGGGGATCGGAACGGTACGGCTCCATGCGGTGACAGCCCGGCCAGAAGTAGCGGCGGGCGAGCACGTTCTCCGCGTGCAGGATGCCGAGCAGGCGATCGCGATCGACGCGAGCGTGCTCGGCATCGACATCGACGACCACATACTGGAGGTTGCGTCGTTCCGTCTCGTGATACTCGAACAGCGTGAGGCCGGCGATGTCTGCCAAACCCTGTCGATACGCGAGGAAATTGCGGCGATTGACGGCGACGAAGTCCGACAGACTGTCGAGATTGGCCAGTCCCATGGCCGCCGACACTTCGTTCATCTTGGCATTCGTGCCAAGACAGTCCACGCGATCGTACTCGGTGAACCCGAAGTTCCGCATGAGCCGCAGCCGTTGAGCCAGGTTATCGTCCTTGGTGGTGATGGCACCGCCTTCGAGGGTGTTGAACACCTTGGTGGCGTGGAAACTGAAGGTTTCGGCGTCCCCGAAGTTGCCGATCATGCGGCCGTGATGGGAGCAGCCGAACGCGTGCGCGGCATCGAACAGCAGGCGCAGGTTCCGTCGGTGCGCGAGGTCGGTCAACGCGTCGATCGCGCAGGGCTCGCCCCACAGATGCGTCGCCAGGATACCAGTCGTGCGGGGCGTGACGAGCGACTCCGCGAGGCCGGGATCGATGGCGTGCGTGTGCGGGTCGATGTCGCAGAAGACGGGCGTCAGGCCCGACCACTGCAGGGCGTGCACCGTGGCAATGAAGGTGAACGACGGAACGATGACCTCGCCGGTCAATCCGAGTGCTCGGACGGCGAGTTCCAGGGCGACCGTGCCGTTGCAGACGAGCACGCAATGCGGCACGTCCAACATCGCGGCGATGCGCTGCTCCAGTTCAACGAGCAGCTGCCCGTTATTCGACAGCCAGCGACGATCCAGCGCTCCGTCGACCAAGCGCCGAAACGTCTCGCGGTTCCCGATGTTCGGCCCGCCCACGTGGAGCGGGGCCGCGAAGCGCGGCGTACCGGAACCGGAAGGCACCGGGCGACTCATGGCCTGCACGTGGGGCACGACATGGACGGTATGATCGCCCGCGGCCCCTTTCGGCGCCACAGCCCAGCGAGTAATAATCGCGGCATGAAATGGCCATTCTTCGGTCGTCGTCGGCAGTCCACGCAAGCCCGGCACGACGCGCCAGTGGGCAACCGCGCGGTGCAGGGCCTCTGGATCGGCCGGCGACTGACGTCGATGGAGCAGCGTTGCATTTCGTCATTTCTCCGACATGGGCACGAGTTCCATCTGTACGCGTACGGGCCGGTGGAGGGACTGCCGGCGGGCGCGACGCTGCGCGATGCGGCGGAGATCCTTCCGGAGACTGGCGTTTTCAGCTACCGGTCGGGGTTCGGCCAAGGAAGCTTCTCCGCCTTCTCGAACTTCTTCCGCTACAAGCTGCTGCTGGAGCGCGGTGGGTGGTGGGTGGACACCGATGTCGTCTGCCTGCGTCCGTTCGATTTTCAGGACGAGTCGGTGCTCGGAACGGAGCTGCTGGAACCGGGCAGCGAACGCTTGGTCGTTTCGTCGTCAGTGATCAAGCAGCCGGCCGGCAGCGAGCTGATGCGCTGGGCATGGGATGAGTGTCAGCGCGTGTCCAAGGAGGAGTTGCTGTGGGGGCAAGTCGGGCCCAAACTGATGCAGCGGGGTGTGGACACGCTGGGTCTGCAGGTGCGAGGGCCGACGGTGTTCTCCCCGATTCCGCATTTCGAGTGGCGTCGGTTTGTGGATTCCAACCCGCCGCCGTCGTTCGGCGCAGAGACGTATGCGGTGCACCTCTTTCACCAGATGTGGGTGCATGAGGGGGTTGATCCCGACGGTCCATTTCCGGCGGCTAGCCTGTACGAGCAGTGGAAGCGCAGCGTGAACTAGGTCAATCGGTCGACGTGTGCACCGACCTCCCATTGCGATGACCAGGACGACATTGTCCCACCTCCTGCAGGAAATCCTCTCTGGCAAGAAGACCGTGAATGGTACGCTGCCCAACCTGCTTGGCGTGCAGGTGCAGCGCACCTTGGCGGCGCATGTGCTCCACCGCTTGCGTCGACGCGACCTCGCGACGGACCCGATGGCGTGGGCGCAGGTCGAGGAGCTGCGACGCGAAGGAATCGTCCTGTGGCACGACTTCCTGCCGCCGGGTACGTTTGCTGAACTGCAGAATGAGCACGAGGTCTTCCTGACCGCCCGGAACACCGCGCGGCTGACCTACGACCATGGGCCGAACAGGCTCGTAACCGTGCCGGTCGACCGCATCGATGCTGGCAGGATGCCCGCGACGCATAGTTTTCTGTCGGAGCCACGTCTCATCTCGCTTTTGGAGGCGGCCGAGTCGCGCGATCTCGAGACCGTTTCCGCGTACCGCGCGCTGGAGCACCTCGTCCAAGGCCCCGATGATGGCAGCACGGACCCCGAGACCCGACTGCACAGTGATGTGTTCTTTCCCTGTCACAAGGCATGGTTGTACCTGAGTGATGTGGAGCTGGCACACGGACCCTTCGTGTACGTGAAGCGATCGCACCGGATCAGCTTGACGAAGCTGTGCCACGTGTACTGGGAGAGTTGCACTCGTAACGAAGGCTCGCGCCGAATCGATGCGGTCGAGCTTGCCCGGCTCGGGTTACGTGAAACGGTGGTGACATGTGCGAAAAACACGCTGGTCGTTGCCGACGTGTCCGGATATCACCGACGGCTCCGTGGACATCCGGGGAACGAGCGTCGTGCGGTGCATATCAACCTGCGGGGGAACCCGTTCGAGGTGTCACTCGGCCGGACCCGCTTCCGGCGCTCGAACCCCATCCTGGCCAGGGACATGAATGCCTGATACCATCCAAATTCATGTGAGACCGGCGACGCCTGACGAGATTCCGTTTCTCAGGTCGCTGAGCACCCTTGTACAAGTGCAGCACGCCGACGCATTGCCGCACCTGTTCAAGCGGCCATCCGACGACCTCTACACCGCAGCGTTCTTCCATCGCTTGCTCGCCGACCCGGATTCCTGCATGCTGGTGGCTTGGCGCGAGGGAGAGCCCGTCGGGTTCGTCCGCGGACAGGTCCTCCGCGAGCCCGAGACCCCGGTGCGTCATGCGTGGGAGCGCCTGCATTTCAAGTACATCGCCGTGCTTCCCGGCGCGCGCGGTGCCGGGTGTGGTCACGCGTTGATCCAGGCCGGGGTGCGCTATGCCCGTGAACGTGGCCTCGCCACCATCACCGGGGACGTCTGGTCGTTCAACACGCGCATGCGAGCGTTTCTCGCGAACGAGCAACACACCGTCTACTGCGAAAGTCAGTGGCTCGACGTCAACGCGTACGCCTTGGATGAGGAGTCGGGCGCCTGACCGAAGTGCGGCGACGAATCAGCGATCGTCCACCTGTGCGAGCAGGTTCGCGGCGTCCTCGCGCGCAAGCTCGAGTACGTTGGGGTTGACTGGCTTGCCGGCTGCAGGAATCAGGGTCGAGCGGAATCCGCAGCGTATGCCGAGCGCCGTGAGGATCTCGAGCGAATCCGGATTGTAGGAATTCAACGGATGCGACATGGCTTCCGGGCGGGCGCCGGTCGCGGTTTCGATGTGTTGCAGGTTCCGTTCGTACTGCTCGCGTTGCGCCGAGCGGCTCAACCGATCGATGGCGTACGGATGGTCGTACGAGTGCAACCCGATCGAGTGGCCTCGGTCGGTCAGTCGCTTCAGGTCGACGTCGGACATCCACAGGCTCCGGACCAGCGCGTGCCGATCGATACCCTGCTCAAGCAACAGTTCGTCCATGAGCGAGTCGAACCATTCCGATGCGTCCGGAAGGTTGCGCAGGAATCGATACTCCAGGTCAGCCCGCGTGTAGAATGGCGAATTCGTCCGCATCTGCGCCGCGTACACCGCGAATGCGTGTGACGCGAGCGGTGCGCGCCTGTCGGCTGGGCAACGACTCATGAACGCGGCGATGAGCTGTTCCATGCCGCCCATCCGGCCCGCCGCTTCACTGTAAACCTCGCTCATGACGGGCGTACCGTGAAAGACGCACGAATACACGAAGAAGAACGCCCGCAGGCAGTGGCGCTCCAGGACCGGCAATGCGTGCTCCACTTGCGACTGCAGTCCATCATCGAAGGTGAGGCACACGTGGTGGGCGCGCAGCCGACCATGCCGAAGGCGCGACATCCACTCGTCCGGGGGCAGGATATTCCCGGTGCCGACGTGCAGCAGCACGCGTTCGAATTCGTCGGGCGTCAGCGCACCCTGCGGCGCTCCAACTCGCGTCGGCGAGCGAAAGCGATGGAACATGAGCCCGTGCGGAAACAGCACCTCAGTCTCCCGGGCTCAGCAAAGGCTCCCACAGCGCCAGCGAGAGCATCTGCCAAGCCGCGAAGGAGTTGTCTGTTCGCCCGTCGCGCAGTGCCTGCACGGTCGCCTCGAGCGAACCGGGCCTGTACCACTCTCGATAGAGCGCGCTGCCGTTGACGGTGTCGCGCACCCAGGATGAGAGCGGACCAGCGATCCACTCCCGCTGCGGAGTCTGCACCGGGCGCTTGGCCGCCGTGCGTACTGCCTCAGGGACGAGCGCGGCAGCGATCCGCCGAAGCAGCACCTTGTGTTCGGCGCCGCGTATGAGCCGGTCGACCGGCTGGGCGAGCGCCAGCTCGACCAGGCGATGATCGAGGAATGGTTCCCGCAATTCACACGAGTGCATCATGGAAACGCGATCGTTGAACCGCAGCGCGCGCGGCAGCTTCGTGTACAGTACGTCGCGAAGTCGCTGATCGAGCAAGCGGTCGCCACTCCAGACCGGGAACGTGTCGGCGCGGTGCCGGCGCGCATCGAACAGGGCCGGCGTAAGCAGGTCCTCGCGGGTCGGCGAGTGCCGGCTGCCCTGCACGGCCTGATTGTCTGCGTGGGACGTCGCATAATAGTCGTAGCCGGCCCATTGCTCATCCATGCCCTGCCCGTCCAGGACGACGCGGATGTCCTGTTGCCGAGCCGTGGCGAAGAGATGGCCGTAGGCGACCGTCGGCACACCGCCGTACGGTTCATCCTGTGCTCGCGCAACCGCCTGCATGGATCCCGGCATCTGCGCAACCGTCACCCGGCATTCATGCCATGGGTGCTGCGTACCGCGCAACAATTCCCGTACCCACGGCGACTCGTCATAGCGCGAATCATCGCTCGAGAAGGTGAAGGTCGGTATGCGCGACGCCGGTCCTTGCGATCGCTGCACGAGCGCCAGCAACAGGGCGGAATCGAGTCCGCCGCTGAGCGCCACACCGACGGCGACGTCGGCGCGCAGCCGCAAGCGAATGCTTTCATCCAGAAGGGCAAGGTACTCCTCCTCGATCTCCGCTTCCGGCCGCTCGTCGGGAAATCGTGACAGCACGACGGATGGCAAGTCGTACCAGCGCTCGACGCGTACCTGTCCGGCCTGCCACGTGAGCGAATGTCCGCCGGGAAGGCTTCGGACGTTCAGGAAGAACGTGCGAGCGGAGTGTTCCTGCAGTCCGAAGGCGAGATACTGTCGCCACGTCTCCGGATCCGGGATCATCGCAACACCCGCGGCGGCAATGGCCTTGATCTCGGAGGCGAAAATGAGCCGCCCGGTCGCGGCATCGTGGCGGTAGTACAACGGCTTGACACCGAAGCGGTCGCGACTGCAGAAGAGGCGTTGGGTGCGCCCGTCCCAGATGGCGAACGCGAACATGCCGAGCAGGCGATCGAGGCACGCCGGGCCCCACTGCTCGTAGGCCGCCAGGAGGACTTCACTATCGCTGTGGCCGCGGAAGGGATAGCTGCGCAACAGCGCTCGCAGCTCGAGATGGTTGTAGATCTCGCCATTCAGCACCAGCTGCACGGATCCATCCGGATTGGACATTGGCTGATGCCCCGTCGGCGTCAGGTCGACGATGCTCAGGCGATTCGCGGTGAGCCCCACGCCGGCGGCGCCATCGATGAACAACCCCCGGTCATCGGGACCGCGATGGACCTGCGCGTCGGCCATACGCTCGAGTTGCGCCGGCGACCAGCCAGCGCCCGCGATGCCGGCTATGCCGCACATGTCACGGTGACGTGTGCGCGAGTCGATCCCGCATGAGCAGTTCGACGAGTCGAAGGTCGAGTTCCGTGTCCACGCCGACCGATCGTTCCTCCGGCATGACATAGGGTGTGATGACCCGTCCCCAGATGGAGCCACGCTCCATGAGCACGTCGCGGCGCGTGAGATAGATCGCGCCGTTGCGCATGTACGCCGGCGGGTGGTAGTCCTGACGGCGTGTCCCCTCCGGCTCCTCCACGCAGAACGGCACCAACCGGCCATCCTCGATGCGCTTCATCAGCACCGGGTGCACGGCGAAGACCTGTGTGACGCTGATGACCGACTCGCACTCACCGGCACGGGCCAGACGGATGCACTCCGTCATGTCATCGACGGTGCGGAACGGCTCGGTGGGCTGCAGGAGGCAGATCCAGTCGATCGTCACGCCGTCCTCGCGCTCCACGAACTCCACCGCGTGTCGCATCGTGGGCGCCATTGGCGCATGATCGTCGGCCATCTCCGCCGGGCGCAGGAACGGCACGTCCGCGCCGCAGCCGCGCGCCACCTGCGCGATCTCGGCGTCATCCGTGCTGACGATGATGCGATGAAACAGGTGGCGCGCCGCAAGGGCCGTCTCGATCGTGTAGGCGATGAGTGGCTTGCCGCAGACCAGGCGGATGTTCTTGCGGGGAACCCCCCGGGAACCGCCCCGAGCCGGAATCACCGCGAGCACGCGAGGGCTGGCGGCCATCAGTACGACAACCGCTTGTTCACCGTCAGCGGCACGCGTGCCAGGAGCGCCGCAATGCGCTCTCCGGCATGGCCGTCGCCATACAGAGGCACGGACGGATACGGGCCCGCATGCCACTGCTGTCGAATGGCCGCCGCGATGGCCTCACGATCGTGTGGCACGTCGATCACGTTCGGACCGCGGTCGCGTCCCTCCTGGCGACTGCCGATGTTCACGACAGGAAGGCCGAGATACGACGACTCGCGGATGCCCACGCTGGAATTACCGACGAGACATCTGGCCCGCAGGAGCAATCGCAGGAATTCTTCCGGCGCGAGGTTTTTCAGGAAGTAGGTCTGCGATGCTTCACCGGTTTCGCGGGCGCGGCGAAGCACCTTGGAGATCTGGTCGGAGCCGGCGTCGACATTGGGCCAGAACCAGACCGCCGGCAGGTCCAGCGTGCGGATCGCCTGCAGGGTATCGGACACCTGCTGTGCCGCATCGCCGTACTCCGTCGTGACCGCGTGTTGCATCACCACGACGAACCCGGCGTGCGGATCCACCGGGGCGCCGACACCTGTCGTTCCGGCCAACGGATCGATGTTGTCCCGCTCGGCGAGACGCTGCACCGTCGCGGCGAGGTCGACGGACGGGCACCCCGTCACGAAGACGCACGACGGATCCTCGCCGAGACGAATCACGCGCGCGGCCGCGTGGTCGTTCGCGACGAGATGGATGTTGGCGAGCTTGGTCACCGCATGGCGCACCTTGTCATCGATCGAACCGGTCACCTCGCCGCCCTGGACATGCGCGAGCGGAATGTTGAGGTAGGCCGCCGTGACGGCGGTCGCGATCGTCTCGTATCGGTCCGCGACGCTCACCACCACGTCCGGCTTGAGGTTGTCGAAGATGGTGGCCAACTCCACGATCCCGAGACCGGTCGATTTCGCCGAGGTGACCAGGTTCTCGCCCTCGACGACCATGTACACGACCGCGTCGGGCGTGAACCCGTCCGCGCGAATGACGTCCACCACCGTGCCGAATCGTTCGAGCAGTGCGGACGCGCCCACCACCAGCTGCAGCTCGAGCGCCGGGTGCGCCGTCACGGCCTGCATGACCGTCTTGATGCGTGCGTAACTGGCCCGCGCGGTAATCACGACGCACACCTTTCGTTTCGCGCTCATGCGGCGGGTCCGGTGCGCGCCAGGACGGGCGGGACGTCGATGTCACCACTCAAGAACGCCGCGAGCTTCCTGGCGACGAACAGTTCGGCACGGGGCATCGATTCGTGTGTAGCGCCAGCGATGTGCGGCGTGATGAGGAGATTGTCGTGCGTCGCAAGGTAGTCCATCAGCGCACTGGCGCGGCGCTGAGTAGCATCACGCTCATGGCGCACCACGTCCAGGGCGGCGCCGGCCAGCGTGCGCCCGACGAGCGCGTGCACGAGCGCGTCTTCATCTACCAGCTCCCCACGTGACGTGTTGACGAGCAGCGCATCCGGCGGGAGCCACGCGAGTTCGCCCGCGCCAACGAGTCCTTCGGTCGCGGCGGTGAGGGGAACGTGCAGGGACACGATGTCGCTCATGCGGAACAGTTCGTCCATCCCGGTCGCGCGCCGCACCCCGTCCGGCCACTCGGCGAGATGCGGATCGAACGCGGCAACCGTCATGCCGAAGGCGGCGCCATACCGCGCGACATCCTGACCTACCCGGCCCAACCCGACGAGGCCCAGGCGGCGTCCGCGAAGCTCACGACCCTTGAAGGCATCGCGATTCCAGACGCCGGCATTCACGGCTGCCGCTGCCCACGGAATGCGACGGACGAGGGCGAGCAGAAGTGCCCAGGTATGCTCCGCCGTCGCCGGCACGGTGCGCAGGAACTCTCGCTCGCCCTGCAGGCTGATCACGGCGATGCCCCGACGGGCCGCGAACGCGGTGTCGACATGGTCCAGTCCCGTCGTGGCGCTGACAATGGCGCGCAATCGCGTCCCCGCCTCCAGTATCTCGCGATCGATCTGGTGGCGGAGTCGCACGATCAGGACGTCGATCTCGGGCAGCAGGGCGAGGAGTTCCGCGCGATCGATCTCGCGGTTGATCGACTCGCCGAGCGACTCGATGATCGTCCGCGCCTCGGGCGAATAGCCGCCGGGCTCGATGTTGAGAAGGCGCATCACGCGATGCATCACGCGATGCATCACGCGAGGTCGTCGTCGGTGACGAGGTCGTCGCGATCGAGCGCACGACGCAGCCGTCGTCCAACGACATCTGGGAGCCGGGACGACGGCAAGCCAGTGCCCGGCTTCTTGAGCGCGAGATGCTCGCGACGCAGCTCCGTGCCCGCCGGAAGTGCCATGCGTGCCACGATGCTCTTCGTGAAGATCGCCCGGACCGGCGCGAGCGATTCGGCGACGGCGTCCTTGTTCACGGGGTGCACTCGCATGCGCTCGATGAAACGAATGCCGTCCACCAATTGCCGGAGTTCGCCGGTGGTCACCGAACTGGACACATCGAGGCCGAACATCTCGCGGCTGAGCGTGACGTGCACCTCGAGAACCGACAGCCCCTGTGCCGCCGCTGCGAGGCCCGGGAAGATCGTGCCCGAGTGATCGGACAGTCCGACGTCCACGCCGTAGCGGAGGCGAAAGGCCGGCAGGAGATTCACGCCGACCTGTTCCGGGGGACATGGATACAACGAGGTGCACTGGAGCACGGCGAGCGGACACCCCTGTGAACGGGTGCGCTCGACGGCCCGGTCGAGTTCGGCCAGGCCACTCAGCCCGCTGGACAGCAGCACCGGCCGCCCCGTGCGACCGACCCATTCCAGGAGCTCCGTGTTGCCCAGCTCGCCGGAAGGGATCTTCCACGCCGATAGGTCGAGGCGCGCCAGGAGCTCGGCGGCTTCGATCGAAAAGGGCGAACTGAGAAAGATCAGCCCGCGATCCTCGGCGTGCCGCTTGAGCGACGTCCACTGGGCCTCGGAAAACTCCATCCGTCTCCAGTACGCGTACCGGGACTCGTCCTGCGAAACCGGCTGCACGCGCCACGGTTCGGCGGCGGTCGACTCCGCGGTGGCGATGTGCGTCTGGAATTTCACCGCGTCAGCCCCTGCGAGTGCAATGGCATCGATGAATGCGTGCGCCATGCCCAGGCTGCCGTCGTGCGCCTGCGCCACCTCGCCAATGACGAGACAACGGTCTTCGGCGAATGTGCGTCCCTCGACCGATATCACGATATACTCCCGATCGTCATCGAGCAGTCGGTTGCTGGTGCGTGCGCGCATGTCGCGACCATCGCCACTCGCGACGTGAACCTGCAATTAGTGCGCTCGCCCGAAGCCGTGTCAATGAGGGCTCATCGCACGAGTGCTGCGACCGCGGACGGCGGACGGAGCAGATCCGGATGCTCACGCAGCCTCTGCAGGAAACATTCGGCGATGAGCCGATGTCCCAGCGCGTTGGGATGTGTGTCATCGGCCCGGACCCACAGCGTCGCGGCGTCGTGGCGCGCGAAGGCGTCCC
The DNA here is from genome assembly GCA_964565915.1 of uncultured Gemmatimonas sp. Taxonomy (GTDB): domain Bacteria; phylum Gemmatimonadota; class Gemmatimonadetes; order Gemmatimonadales; family Gemmatimonadaceae; genus Gemmatimonas. The sequence goes on along the minus strand of CAZMGX010000013.1, from coordinate 5,129 downwards.
GACATTCCAGCACCGGGACACCTTCCGCCCGCATGGCGCGGCGCGTGGGCGTGAGCGTGGTACTGCCCGGCTGGTCGACGTCACGAAGCGTGAGCACGGCCACGCGCGCGCGCATGCGGCGGGCGGATTCGGTCGCCAGCGACGCGAGACGCCGGTTCCACGCGGCTTCGACGGGCCGCAGGCGCAGCGCGATCGCCTGACCGCTCATGCGGTTGGTGATACCTGCCTGCGTCACCAGCGCAGCCAGAACCGTATCAGGAACGGCGATGCCTCGTGTGGTCGCCTCGAGCAGCTTCCACGCCAACGACGGCGTCTCGAACGCATTCACGGTGAGCAGCACAAGGTCCGGTGAGAACCGCTCGGCCCTGGAGGCCATCGTCAGGACCTCCTGCGTCAGGCCAATTGCCGGGACGCTGAAATTGAGGACTTCGACGCGTCGTCCGAGGGGACGCACCTGGCTGTCGAGTGACGATTCGACCAAGGCCTCGAAGGTCTCACCGTCGGATACGCCCCAGCCCATGACGCTGGACGGACCGATGATGGCGATGCGCATGGTGCCCGCCGGCTTGGCAAGCTCGTAGTCCTGATCGCGCATGCCCCAGCGGTTGACCGAGACGGTCTTGCCGTCGACCACGTTGCGGAAGCCCGGACGAAGCCGGCGCAGCAGGAAGTCATCCGTCCGCTCGATTCCGAACGCGTCCATCGGTGTAGCGCGACCCGCGTCGACGCGACGCCACGCTCGATATGGCAGTCCCGCCTGCGCCAGATTGAGCTTTTCATAGTATGCGGCGTATCGGAAGGACTGCTCCTCGATCGGGATGACTCGCGCTTGCAGATGTCGAACGAACTGTGTGACGCGAGGTGGCAGCACGGGCTGAACGGCGGATCGAGTGAGCGCGACGAGCGACAGCGTCGCGATCAGTCGCCACGCGGCGCGGACGATCTGGGCGCGCAGCGGCTCAGCCGCGGACGACGGCGCCCCGAGCTGCGGCAGTCCCCAGCCGAATCCGGCGATCGCAAGCCCGCCAACGAGGAGCACGGCCAGCAGGATCGCATCGGACGCCTCCACATGCCCTGCCTGCGTCCACATGAACAGCCACGTCGCGACCGACTCGGCGTCCCAGAATGACCAGAGCACCGCGATGACGAGGATCGTGCCGACGACGGCGAGTGCGCGCCGACCCGACCATTGGCGTCGAGGGAGCGATCGCGGTGCCCCCCGGCGTGCCTCCCACAGCGTCACGGCCACCGCCAGTCCGGCAAAGGCCGCCCAGAAGCCGGCATCACGCGCCGACAGCAGCCATGACCCGTCGATCCAGAAGTGCTGGTACGAATGCAGCGCCCATGTCGCGAGGAACACCGCGACGGTGGATCCGACCAGCGCGGTGGTCGTACCATTGCGGCGAAGCCGGAAGTAGCTGGGATGAAACACCAGCTTCACCATGAAATCCTTCCAGTAGATGTTGATGCGACGCCAGAAGTCCGTGAAGCTCGAGGCCAGCAGGTAAAGTTGGTGGGTCGGCGGCAGCCGGAATCCGAACAGATGCAGCAGTCCGGCGATGAGGTGAAAACGGCCGGAGACCTGGAGGTACAGCAGGAATGTGGTGAACACATGCTGCACCACGTCGCCCAAATCGTTGGCCCCGGTTTCCCCGATCGCGAGTTCACGCGCCACGAAGCGATAGATGAGCAGTTGAACGAGTCCCCTGAAGATGAGACGGACGCCCTGCTCGTAGATGGACGACTCCTCCCCATCGAACCGCGAACGCGCAAACGTCTGGAAGTCCACCACCGGGAAGAGCGGAAAGCAGACGTTCGGCAGCATGAAGAAGTACGACGCGGCCAAGGGCACGCTGGTGGTCACGACGCCCTGACGCACCGCCTGGAGGTACAGCACCACGCGGAACATGAACATCGACGCCACGATCACGACGGCCGCCGTGGGCACCAGTGTGGTCGCGGCCGGATTCACGCGAAGCGCCGCAAGGGCGGTTGCCACGACCACAAGGAGCGCAATGCGCCAGCGCAGCGCGAGCGGCAGGTGACAGATCGCGATCAGCGCGGATCCGATCGCGAGGACGGCAATCCCCGCCTCGATGCCCAGCGCCATCGGCACGGAGATCACCGACAGTGCCGTGAACAACGACAGGCGCCGTCGCATCGGGGTCGCGACACTGGCCAGGAACCCGGCGCACGCCAGCAGCATGACATCGAAGAACGCGCGCGTCTCGAGCTCGAAGGTCCAGACGAGCAGGAGCGCCGCCGCCAGCTGAACGGCCGTGATCCCCGCGCGATGCAGCGACGTGTCGGTCGCCCACCCGCGCGATATCACACGGTCCCTGGTGAACTCGGACACTCGCCGACCAGAGCGCTCGAGGGGTTCCAAGGGGCGAACGGCACGTGGTGGACGTTCACGAACCCGGCGTCCGCCAGCCACGCTGCCGTTTCCGACAGCGTATGGTTGCGGCCGGCGGGCGTCAGGACGGCCTCGACGAGATTCAGCAGGACCGGCCAGCGTGGCGAGACGCGATTGTCGTTCAGGAATTGCGCCTGGACGATCACGTGCCCGCGAGGCGCGAGCATGTGCCGGAAGCGCATGAGCAGTTCGCGCGACTCCTGCGGACTGAGCATATGCAACAGCTGCGAGACCAGCACGGTATCGAACGACGAGTCGCACTCGAACGTGCGCGCGTCCGCTTCCACGAAGTGCACGCGCGACTCGAGGCCTCGCTGTCGCGCGAGACGCCGCGCCGTCGCGAGGGGGCCGGGGAAGTCGAGCAGTGTGGCCTGCATGCGCGGGTGGGCGTCGAGCACGGCGAAGGTGTAGATCGCGGGTCCGCATCCGACATCGAGCAATCGATGGCGGCCCGACCAGTCGAGTCGCTGCACGAATTCCGCGGCGTTCGCCGTCGCTACCGCGACCATCGCCGCATCCAGGTGTTCGAGGGCGCTCGCGTCGGGCGAGGCGGAGTCGGATGCCGGCCGGATCGCGGACCCCAATCGTGACAGTGGGCCGACCAGCGCATGCAGGAACGATACGAACGGCGCGATGCTCGCCGGGGACGACGGCCGGACCAGCGCATCGAGCAGCTCCTCGCTTGCCGAATAGCGTGCATCCTCCAGCTCGAGGATCCCCAGGGCCACGGCGGCATCGAGCGTCGCGCGCAGCGCGCGTTCGTCGGCGTCGAGTGCTCGCTCGATCGCGCCATGGGTCGCGGCGCCCCGGGCCAGGACCGCCAGGACCCCGGACTCCAAGAGGGCGAACAGCACGAGCGACTCGAAATACCGTTCCGCACTGCGAAGGACGCCCAGCTGTTTCGCCTGATCCGCCAGCGATATCTCGACGTGATCGGTCATGGGATCACCGGTCGGTGAGGGTATCGATCAGCGACTGGTAGTCGGTCTTGCCGGTCGACGTCAGCGGGATGCGCTCCATCTGGATGAACCGATCGGGAATCATGTACGCGGGCAGGCGCTGCATGCAGTATTGCTTGAGTTCGATGATCGATGAAGCCCGATCGTCGTGACGGGTGACCACGCCGACGATACGCACCCCTGTGCTCGTGTCCGGGATGGCGACCACGGCGACCGACTGCAGTTCGGGGTGCTCGGACAGCGCCAACTCGATCTCGGCGAGCTCGATGCGGAATCCGCGCCGCTTCACCATGCGGTCTTGCCGGCCACGAAAGAGAAAACTGCCGTCCGGCTGTTGGGCAACGACATCTCCCGTCCGGAACCACCGAGTGCCCTGCGCGTCGACATGGGTGGCGCCGGACGTGAGAGTCGGGTTGCCCCAATACTCGGTGAGGATACCGGGTCCACTGAGCAGCAATTCGCCGGACTCGCCGGGTGCGGCCAGGTGCGGGCCATCCATCACCAGCGTCCTGAAGTGATCCAGCGGGCGCCCGATCGGCAGCGGTCCGTGCGCGTCGGGCGATAACGGACGCGGGACCTCGTACCAGAAACGGACATTGGTCTCGGTGGCGCCGAACAGGTTGACATAGCGCGGCAGCGGCCATTTCTCCATCAGCCGTCGCAGCGCGGGCATCGGGAACGCTTCGCCGGCGAACAGCACGAAACGCAGCGATGACGCGTCGTGTCGTTCGAGGTGGCCATATTGCTCGAGCGCGACGAGGATCGATGGCGTGGAGAACCAGATCGACAGCTGTTGCCGCTCGATCAGTGGCGCCAGACTGAGCGGGTCGCGGGCCGTGGCGTCATCGATGAGGACCAGCGCCCCGCCGTTTCGCTGTGCCATGAAGATGTCGAAGATCGACATGGCGAAGTGAAACGGCGCGTGTGAGGCGAAGCGGTCGGATGACGTGGTGGCGAGCGCAGTCGTGAACCAATCGACGAACGCGATCGCCGCCGCATGCGACATGACAATGCCCTTCGGTCGCCCGGTCGAACCTGACGTGTAAAGCAGATGGGCGGCAGACGCCGGCGTTACGGTCGGTCGGTCGCGAGGCTCGACGGCGGTGGTCGCTGGCATGGCGAGGCCAGCGATACCCCTGCCGCCGCCCACGAACGGCAAGGCGATCGTGGCGTGGTTCTGTCCGTCGAACAGCTCCGCCGCGAGCGACGACGTCGTCACGAGCAGCGCGATGGCCGCGTCCCTGACGATGATGGCCGCGCGCTCCCGGGGGGACATCGGATCGATGGGCGCGCAGACGGCGCCGGCAAGCAGCACGCCGCACATGACCGCGACCGCATCGATCGACTTGGGCAGGCAGATGGCCACATGATTGCCCGGTTCGATACCCATCGCCTGCAGGCGGCTTCGAACTCGGTGCGCCAGCTCGAGCAGCTCCCGATAGGAGACCACCGTGTCCGGAGGCTCGACGACTGCCGGCCGGTCGGGAAATCGCGCCGCGGCTTCGATCAGGAGATCGCTGAGGATCCGGTCCGTCATCCCCGTTCCTTCAGCTTCCCCTGGACCAGCCGTCCGATACCGTCGAGCGTATCAAGGGCGCGACGATCCACATCGGAGGCGCGGAACTCGATGCCCGCCGTCTGCTCGAGGAACTGCAGCAGTTCGAGCGTGCCGATGGAATCGATGATCCCGCTGCTCAGCAGCGGAGTCTGCGACGTGAGTCGTGCCGGGTCCTCGCCGCGCAAATGCCGATCGA
>CAZMGX010000012.1:0-31494 GCA_964565915.1 uncultured Gemmatimonas sp. | reverse complement strand
CAGCCCGTGCTCGTTCGCAACGTTCACCACCGAACCCTGAGCGCGCCGCCCGCAGATGCAGCACCGCTCCTCGATGGGCTGGCGTCAGCTTCGGACGGCCTTTGGCCGGTGGCCTCGTGGCCGCGGATGCGCTTCGATCGGCCGCTCCAGGTCGGTGCGCAGGGTGGCCACGGACCGATTCGCTACACCATCGTGGAATACGACCCGGGTCGGCGCGTGGCGTTCAAGTTCACTGGCCCTCGCGGATTCGACGGCGGACATTCCTTCGAGGTTCAGGCGCAGGGCGACGGATCGACGCTGATCCATACGCTGGAGATGAACACCACCGGCTTCGCCATCGTGACGTGGCCGCTGATCTTTCGGCCCCTGCATGATGCGCTCGTTGAGGACGGACTGTGCAACGCCCAGCGATATCTCAAGGAAACGCCGCTCCCGGTGTCGTGGTCACCGCGGGTTCGGCTGCTCCGTCGCCTTCTGGCACCACTGACCCGTCGACGCCGATGATGGAGGCTTTCGTGAAAAAAGTCAGCGAGTTCGTCGAACATCTCACAGAGGTTTTTCGCAGCTTTGGGCCGATCTCATCGAGGCGGATGTTTGGTGGCTACGGCATCTACCATCGCGATCTGATGATCGGGCTCGTGGCGGATGACACGCTCTACCTGAAGACGGATGCCATCTCGGCACCCTGGTTCGCCGAAGCGGGTTCGTCGCCGTTCGAATACACGAAGAACGGTGTCTCCATGACGATGTCGTACTCCTCGGCCCCCGCGGAGATCTTCGACGATCCATCGGCCGCGAAGCTGTGGGCGTCTCGCGCGTACGACGCGGCGCTCCGTGCACGCAAGCCAGCGGGGCCGAAACGTCGCACCTGAACGCCTGCGCGTCAGTGCCCCAGCGGCTCAACGTCGGACGCATGCGGCCGTACGAACAAGGCAAGAATCGTCAAGAGGGAGGCGTAGGCCCAGCCTAGGTTCAGCGACATGACGATACGGCACATAAACACACTGCGGGCAGTCGGCGGCGCCGTGCTGGCGGAGGTCGCCCAGATCGCGGCCGCGTTTCTCTGGGTCGCGATCTATAGCTACGTCATCAATCCCGACCAACCGATGAGTGTCTACGAACAGCACGCGCAGCGATCCGGTCCGTGGGTTTCAATCATCGCCGGTTTCGTCATCTTCTATGCCGTGAGCCGCTGGGTCGCTCGATCGCTGCCTACGGCCTTGGCGCTGTTCGTAGTATTCGCCGCGCTCGATGGACTCTTGCTGGTCTTCTCCAGCGCCGACATTTCTGGGACACTCCTTGCGCTCGTCGGCGCGAGCTACGTCAGCAAACTGCTCGCCTGTCATCTGGGTGGACGTCACGGTGCCGCGGCGCGAGCCGCACGGGAGTGACGCCGCGGACGGAGTCTCTGCTGCCGGTACTCGTGCATATTCAGGCCAACTTGGACGCCGATCTCGGTCTGGCGCGGCTCAGTCGCCAGGCTGACATGTCGCCTTCGTACTTTCACCGCACGTTTACGGCGAATGTTGGGGAGACACCGGCACACTACGTCACACGTCTCCGGCTCGATCGCGCCGCGTTCAGGTTGCAGATCGAAGAGGCGAGCGTGCTGCAGATTGCGCTCGATTGCGGGTACCAAACGCATGAGACGTTCACACGTGCGTTCCGTCGCGCGTTCGGCCGAACGCCCTCGGCATATCGAGCGTGGCGCCGCCGTGAAGCCGCCCTTCGCCCGCCGTCTCGAGAGGCTCAGGGTGACGGTCCGTTTGCCCTGTCGGGAACGAGGATTGTGCGGCTGCGGTCGATGCATCTCGCCTTCATTCGTCACATCGGGCCGTACGAAAATGTCTCGGACGCACTCTTCGACGAACTTGAGGACTGGGCGCAGCGCACGAGGCTTCCCGGGCCGCGCGTATGGCTTGGCATCGGCCACGACGCACCAGGGACGACTCCACGGGCGAAACTACGGTTCGACGCGGCCCTGGTCGTCGACGCTCCGTTTGGCGTCACGGGGCGCGTCGCGCATCAACGGCTTGACGCGGCCGACTTCGCGGCGACTACGCATGTCGGCCCGTTCCGCACGCTGCCGGACGCCTATAGGCGTATCTTCGACCGCGTCATGAACCTCAAGGGCTACGCTTGTGTCGGCTTACCAGCGGTCGAACTCTACCGTTCGGCCGCCGTGAATACGCACATGAGCCTCAATGAGACCGAGATCTGCCTCCCCGTGAGACGCGTGCCGGGGTAGGGGCATCCCCGCCTCCACCAGCGAGCACATGCGGGGGCCCGCCTGCTCCTCCCACCATCATGGTCCATGTCTGGTTCCGAACGTTCAACCGAGTGGCGCGCGGTCTGCGCCGAGCCGATCGACGACGAAATCCTGCAACTCGAAGCGCGCCTTCGTCTCGCGCAGCTCTCGGCCGATGTGCCCACGCTTGATGCATTGATTGCCGAGGATCTGCTGTTCGCCGGGCCTGACGGGGCGCTGGCGACCAAGGCGATGGATCTCGCGGCGCACGCATCGGGGAGTGTGCGATTCCGGCGACATGACCCCGAGGCGCTGCAGGTGCGTCGCGTCGGCGCGGACTGTGCGGTGGCGAGTCTCCGTGCGCGATTGGTCGTGGTAGTGGCCGGCGCCGAGGTGAGCGGCACGTTCCGCTATACGCGTGTTTGGGCCCGCGAGCCTGGTGACGGCTGGCGCGTCGTCGCCGGTCAGGTCAGCGCGATTGTGTAAACGCTGAGTTTCCCACGCCTCACGCTCGACCAATGTCAAACGACTGGACTCCCGTCTCACCCGAGAACTGCCATCTGGTGCCAGGGCCGTTCTATCACGGCACCAAAGCCCAACTCGCCCCGGGGGACCACATCACGACCGGCTACGGCTCCCATTTCGAGCATGGCCGCTCCCTCAAGCACGTCTACTTCTCGGCCCTGATGGAGCCTGCCATCTGGGGAGCCGAGTTGGCAGTGTCGCTGTCGGGGTTGGAGGGGCGCGGTTACATCTATGTGGTCGAGCCCACTGGGCCGTTCGAGGACGATCCCAATCTCACGAACAAGCGGTTTCCCGGAAACCCAACGCGGTCCTATCGTAGCCTGGCACCACTTCGAATCGTCGGCGTGGTGTCGGAGTGGGAGGGGCATCCGGCGCACGTACTGCAGGGTATGCTGGACTCACTCGCGGATCTGAGACGACGCGGGTTGAATGTGATCGAAGACTAGCGGTTCCTTTTGTGTAGCCGATCCAACACTGCGGGATGCGACACGGGAGTGGGCGAGTTGGGTCGGGCGAACACCCGGATTCCAACTCAAACGTTTCCAGCTGATGCCGATCACCGAGCGGGAGCGTATGCTCCGCGGCGAACTGTACAACTCGCGAGATCCCGAATTGCTGGCGCTGGCGCATCGCGCTCGCGCACTCTGCGCGGCCTTCGCCGGCGTACCGTCCACCGACCAACTGCAACGCACGGCACTGCTGCGGCAGCTGCTCGGCTCTCTGGGGGACGACGTCTGGATCGAACCACCGTTCTTCTGCGACTACGGTGCGCACATCCATATCGGTCACCACAGTTTCATCAACGTCAACTGTGTCTTCCTCGACTCGGCGGAGATCCGCGTCGGCGAGAATACCCTGTTGGCGCCAGGTGTGCAGCTGCTCACGGCGACACATCCGACTGCGGCACGAGACCGCATCGTTCCCATGACTGAACGCCAGGCGGGTCGTGCCGGCTATCGTACCAGTGCACGACCCATCTCCATCGGCAACAATGCATGGATCGGCGCCAATGTGGTCGTGCTTCCCGGCGTGGAGATCGGCGACAACACGGTCGTTGGCGCCGGCAGTGTGGTCACGTCCAGTATTCCCGAAAACGTGATGGCGTTCGGACAGCCCTGTCGCGTTCAGCGAACACTCTGAGCACCGCGCCTCACCGGCTGCCCGGCCCAACGGGCAGGTTGCGCACGGACGGATCCGCAACATCATTGAGCGATGGCAAAGTCAGACGCATTCGCCAGAATCCATCGTGACGTCATGAAAATCGCAGCGGCCATTCCGCCGGGTCGCGTCGCGACCTTCGCCGAGATCGGGGCGTTTCTCGATGTCGTTCCCCGCCAGGTGGCCTTCCTGCTTGCACGTGTCAATGATCCGGCCCGAGAGGAAGCGCCGTGGCACCGCGTCGTCGCCGATGACGGCAGCCTCGGCCGTCCAAAGTACGACGCGTGGGGGCGTTCCCAGCGCGAGCGTCTCGAGGCGGAAGGCATCACCTTCGACCGCACGCACAGAATCGTTGGCCTCAGCAAGCGGCGGTTTACACCGACGAAGCGGAATACCGGGGTCACACCCGTGCCTCGGGTGATCGCCACCACGTCGGACAAGGCGCATCGCCCCGTCTAGACCGACGCGTGCCATCCAGTCAGGAGGATTCGTGACGCGCGTCAAATCGGGAGCCTGGGTACCCTTGCTCGCCGGCCTGATCTCATGCTCGGGGGCAAGACTCATGCCCGACCCTCCAAGCGGACTCGCGGACTGGCATACGCACCTCAGCCTCGAGTCGCCGGGTGTCCTCGATTCCCTGTACCGCAGCGGCGTGACGGTGGTTCGCGACTGCGGCGGCGATCTCGACAGTCTTCTGCGCTGGCGCCAACGAATCCGTGACGGGGCGATGGCCGGACCGCGACTGGTCATTGCAGGCTCGCTGCTTGATGGTCCCAAGCCAGGCGCACCCTTTCGTCTCACGATCACGGACGCCGCCTCCGCGAACGCCGCCGTGGATTCGTTGGCAGGAAGGGGCGTGGATTTCCTGAAGGTCCACAACGCCGTGCCGCCCGTAGCATTCTTCACGCTGCTCCGGCGTGCACGCGCGCACCGCCTTCCGGTCGCGGTGCACCTTCCGCGCGGCATCGCCGCGTGGACGGCGGTGGACTCGGGTGCGACGAGCATCGAGCATGCAGCCGAGAGCCTGATCGCCAGTCCCATCTATGCCGGATTCGCTCGCACGCCGGCTGAAGCGGTTGCGTGGTGGCGATCTGCGGTTGCCGATTCCATCCTGGCCATCTGGGCCGCGCGACAGGTGGTCGTCGTGCCAACGCTGGCGCGCTACGAGGCGACCGTGGGCAGTGCGCCTGACTCACTGCGGGCACAGCGTGCCGCGTTACTCCCGGACCTCGTCGCGCTCGTCGGCCGGATACATCGAGCGGGTGTCCAGATTGCAGCTGGCACCGACATCGCGGGGGTTCCCGGCGCGCCGCCGACGTGGCGCGCCCTCCGCCGTGAGGTCGAGCTACTCACCCGCGCCGGGCTCGGTGCGGCGGCCGTTCGATCGGCGACGGATCCCGGTCGGCTCAATGATTGGCTGATGGCTCGCGACGCGTCCGGCCGCTGACGTCCCAGACCCGCCCGGGTCCGGGCGTAAACCATTTCCACCCAAAAAGGTATACATAAATGCCCGCGCCGGAGGCTCACGGGCGATCTCAATCATTCTTTCACGGACGCGGAGTGCGCCATGCGGGTGTCACGGGGTCGTGGTCGTTGGGGGCGCACCATGCGTCTCGTCGCCGTCGGGATGCTATGCGTCGCGCCGAGCGCGCAGCTTGTCGCGCAGTCGCCTACGGATGCGCTCGATGCGCGCACACGCGCGACCGTGCTGGATTCGATCCGGACCGTCCTGCGCCGCAGCTATGTCGATGCCGATACCGCACGACAGATCAGCGAGCATCTCACGAAGCGGCAACGGGCGCATGCCTACGACACGATCACGGATCGGGCGCGATTTGCCAGTGTGGTCAGCGCGGACGTGCGCGCATTGAACGGGGACAAACATTTGATGCTCATGAACGGCAACAGGGGACCCCGTGCCGCGCTCGACCCATCCGATGATCGTCTGGTCGCCATGGCCAGGCGGGCCAACTACGGTCTGCGCAAGGTCGAGGTCCTGGACGGCAACATCGGCTACCTCGAGGTGGCAGGATTCCTCGATGCGCCCGGGGCCTCCGAAGCGATTGCCGATGCGCTGCGCTTCCTGGAGCGAACCTCGGCGATCATCATCGACGTGCGGCGCAACGGCGGGGGGAGCGGCGAGATGAGCCACATGCTGTTCAGCCACTTCCTCAGTGAGACCCCCGTCCCGACGATCCGCGTTCGTGACCGACGCGACAACACGGACACGATCTATCGCAGTGTGGCGGTGGTGCCCGGGCCGCGCCGACTGACGGTTCCGCTCTATGTGCTGACGAGCACCTTCTCGGCGTCCGCGGCGGAGGAATTTGCGTTTGTGCTGCAGCACACGGGGCGTGCAACGGTCGTCGGAGAGCGCACGGCAGGCGCCGGGCACATGAACGACATCGTCGAGATCGGCAGCGGGTTCCAGTTTTCCGTATCGACCACTCGTGTCTCTCACCCGAGCACTGGCGCTGAATGGGAACGCGTCGGCGTCACACCGCAGGTCGTGGTCGACGCACCGCGCGCCTTGGAGAAAGCGATTGAACTCGCCCGCACAGCGGTGTCCAAACCCTGAGCTCGTTCGAGCGCGCCGCCATCACGGCGCGAAGGAGGCGCTAGCGTCGTCGCCGCCGCGGCGTCTGCGCCATCGCGTGGTCGAGCGCCAACACCAATCGCTCAGCGGCATTGTCCCAATTGGTCCGGATAGCGCGCTCGATCGCACGCGCGGTGCCTTCGCGGACCGCCAGCAGGATGGCATCGTGTTCATCAAACGTCGGCGTGAACGGAAGGCCCGCCTGCTGCAACAGGGGACCGTGAAACCACTCGTATCGCGCCACCCGCGGTTCGAGCGTACGTAGCAGCTCACGTGCAACCGGGGTCGCTGTACGGCTGGCCAGGTGTTGATGAAACGCGTGATGGTGACGAAACAAATCGGCGGGATCCGGATGTGCGGCGCGTGCGGACGCCTTGAAGGCGGAGTCTTCGCGACGTAACGCTGCCGCGAACGCGCGACGCTGCGTCGGTGACCACGTCACGATGGTCGCTGCTCCCGCACTTTCCAGCAGCCCCGTGGTCTGGTACAGCGCCCGTGCCTCGGTAGCATCAAGCGGCGCGACGGCCATCCGCGGACGCGCACCACCACCGTCAAGCACCAGCAGTCCTTCGTGCTGCAGGCGGTGCATGGCCTCACGCACCGGCGTCCGACTCAAGCGCAGCATATCGGCGAGCGCAGGCTCCGTCACCCGTTGACCGGGCCGAAGCACACCACGCACGATCAGGTCACACAAGGTGGCGTAACCCTCTGCGCTCCGTGGCGATGCTGTCTCACGGGAACTCTGGCGGGCGACCATAATTTCCCTAGTATACAGGAGTCGGTTGGCGCTCGCACTCCGACCATTCACGATGACATCGACCGACGACCGGAGTGCGCTGGCCCACGAGCTCGGCGATCGCTATCACATCGAGCGTGAATTGGGCCGGGGCGGTATGGGCGCGGTATACCTGGCACGCGATCGTCGGCTGGACCGACCCGTCGCGCTGAAGGTCCTCCCACCCGAGTTCGCGGCCATCGCGGATCTGCGGGAGCGGTTCCTCCGCGAAACGCGGCTTGCGGCCGGTTTTTCGCATCCGAACATCGTCCCCGTCTACTCGGTTGAGGAATCTGCGATGCGCCTGGCGTTTGCGATGGCCTTTGTGGAGGGCGAGTCACTGGCGTCTCGGGTGCAGCGCGACGGCCCGTTGTCTCGCCGCGACACGGTCCGCCTGTTGCAGGATGTCGGCTACGCGCTCGCGTATGCGCATGGACGAGGCGTGGTCCATCGTGACATCAAGCCCGACAACATCATGATCGAGCGCGCTACCGGTCGCGCGCTCGTGATGGACTTCGGCATCGCGCGCGCGATCACACCGCTGCAGGACAACGGCGGACTCACCCGCGTCGGGGAAGTCGTGGGGACGCCCGAGTACATGAGCCCCGAACAAGCGTCGGGTGATCACATCGACGGACGTTCGGACCTGTACTCACTGGGTCTCGTCGCGTTCTATGCGACCACGGGACGTACCGCAATGGCGGACGAATCCACGCAGCGAGTGCTGGTGCGCCAACTCACGGTGCCCGTCCCCGCACTGTCCGGACTTCGGCCGGACTTGCCGCGCGCACTCAACGACGTCGTGGATCGGTGCTGCGCAAAGGATCCGGCCGATCGATTCGCGAACGCCGAAGCGTTGGTCGATGCCATCGAGGCGACGCAGCTTGGTGGGGCCGATGTGCCGGTCTCGATTCGCCTGCTCGCCCCCGAGTTGACGAGCATTGTCACCCGCGCGGTGTCGGCATGGCTCATGTTGGTGGTCGGCTTCCTCATGATCATGAGCAACGGGAACGGCAATGTGTTCTCGATCGGCGTCATTGTGAGTGCCATGCTGATCGTCAATGTGGCGAACGCCATACGCGAGATACGGCGTCTTCGGGCAACGGGCTACACGGCGACGGAGTTGCAGCGATTGTTGGGGATGACGCTCGCCGAACGTGATGAGGAGCGCGCACGGCGTTTGGCAGACCAGACGCTCGTGAAGCGGCGTCGGATGCGCGTGTGGATTGCCGCCGTGGTGCTGGTCGTCCAGAGTGCGGTCCTGGTCACGCTGCGGGTGCGGGCGACCAGCACAACCGGTGGTCAGACCTACACGACGACCGAAACGATCTTCTTGCTGTTCGCACTCTTGAGTTGCACAGCCTCGACTGCAATTCTGGTGGTGAGTCCGTTTCGTCGCACGGCAGCAGAACAGCTCTTCCGGATTGTGTGGTTGGGCCGTCCCGGGCGAGCGTTGATGGACCGCTTGGGGGCACGCACGGCGCCTGCCGCATCGGTGACGTCGGCGCCGACCGCGAGCGTCAGTTTACCGTCGTCGGTGTCCGTGCAGACGTTGACGGACGAAGTTCGGCGGCTGCACGCCCGCGTAGACGCCCTGGAGTCACGTGTGAAGTGAGATGTTAACGTGGCGCTGGACCGATCCCCGGCAGTGGTCCTCGTGCTGGCAAACATCTGCTGGGCGCTATTCTGCGCCATCACCGCCCTCATGGTCGCCCCCCGTGCATCGTACTACGGTCTCGCGCACCTGATCCTCGAGGGTGCGTATGTCGGGGGCCTCGGGTTCCTCGAATGGAAACAGCGGTCCGCTCTCGAGACCGCCGCCTGACGACTGCCTTGCCGAAGTCACCCTCCTTCATTCACACGATGACGACGCTTGCCGAATTCCAGGAAGACATGCGCCGCGGTTACATCTGGGGCGCAACGGGTATCATGACGTCGGGTGTGGTGTGGCTTGCCGCCGGTCTGGTGGCCTTCTTCGACGATCCACGCCGTGCCATCTGGGTGCTCTTCATCGGCGCGAGCTTCATCGTCCCGATCTCCAATGTGGTAGACCGACTGTTGGGCGCGTCGGGAAAGCACGCACCGGACAATCGCCTTGCGGCACTGGCCCTCGAAACGACTGTCTTCATGCTCATGTGTCTGCCGTTGGCCTACGGTCTGTCCCTCTTCCGCATCGAGTGGTTTTTCCCCGCGGTGCTCATGGTGATCGGCGGACGGTACATCACGTTCGGAACGGTCTACGGCACACCGCTCTACTGGCTGCTTGGCGCCGCGCTCGGCGTGACGGCGATGCTTACGTATGTCCTGTCCGCTCCCCCGTATCTGTCGGCACTGCTCGGGGCGGCTACAGAGATCGTGTTTGGCGCTGTACTCCTGTTACGGAAGCGCCGTCTGGTCTGAGTCTGGTGCGGCGCGTCCCTCGAGCCAAGCCGCCGCCGCTCCATGACCACGCTGACGGGCGATCTCAGCGGCCCGCGTGTCATCGGCAAGCTTCGCGTCGATTCTGGCGCCGTGCGTGATCAGGCGCTCGAGCGCCGCGACATTGCCGCGCGACGCGGCGAGATGGATGGGGCGCACCTGATGCGCATCAGGTGCGTTGACGTCGGCGCCTGCTTGGAGCAGCGCGATCACTGTGGCCTCGTCGGCACGGCCGGCAAGCGCCGCGTGCAGTGCCGAGTTGCCCTGAGTCGACGTTGCCATCGCGTTTACCGACGCACCACGGGCCAGCAGCATCTCCACCACAGGCGCGTGCCCGAAGAACGCGGCCAGATGAAGGGGCGGCCATCCATCGGGAGAGGGGGCCTCGATGTGGTCCCCGGCGTCGAGGCGCGCGTGACAGGCATCAACCGCGCCGAGCGCGGCCGCTTCGGGCAGGCTCGGTTCGCGCTGCTGCGCGAGCCGGTGGGCATCGTCGGTTCGCGCTTCGTACAGAGCCATCAAGATGGGTGTGGCCACGTGCCGTCTCCGGAAGAATATGCTTAGTTAGTCTAATGATTAGTTTGTTTAACTGCAAGTCGGGATATCTTTTCTCACCATGGCCGCTCCCCGCAAGACCCGCGATCCGCACTGGGATGCCCCCACCAGCGCGGGGGACACGGTGGACGTCCGTCACCTCCATGGGGCGCTGATCAACGTCCTGCGCCTTCTGCGCGAGGTCGATCGCGAGTCCGGGGTCAGTCCGTCGCGACTGTCGGCGTTGTCGGTATTGGTCTTCGTGGGCGCGATGTCGCAGGCCGAACTCGCACGCATCGAGGCGGTCAGCGCACCGTCGATCTCGCTGTTGGTGCGAGAACTCGAGAACGAGGGATTGGTCGAGCGGACCACCGACCCCGCCGATGCCCGTCGCACCATCGTCAGCGCCAGCACGGCCGGCCGCGAGCTGATGCTCCGTTGTCAGCGCCGACGTCTCGAGTGGCTCGGCGAGGCCATTGGTCGTCTACCGGCCGAAGCGCAGCGAGCCCTCGCGAACAGCGGTCAACATCTCGACGCCCTGATTGTCGCCCTGCGCGAATCCCATCCGGCCTGAGCGCGCCGTGAAGATTCTCATGGCCGAGCTCCTGTGTGCCGTTGGCCTGTGTGCATGCACGGGAGCACCGACGCCGGAGTCCGAGCGCGCGGTCCGTCGCGTCTGGGCCGACTATCTCGCGTCGAAGCACGGCCAGTATGCGTCCAATGCAGGAACGCCCTCGTCGTCGTGGAGCGCGACCGAGCAGACGCAGTGGCCGATGTACGACCTCGCCGGCTTCTATGTGCCGGATCAGGCCGTGCCGGAAGTCATCAGCGTCACTCCGGTCAATGCGGCTGTTGATAGTGCGTACCAGATCGTGACGCGGTTCTGGGCTCATGACGCGGCGCAACGCGACTCCACGACCACGCCCGTGCTCACGATGACGGTGTACGCGCGACGCGACGGAGGACAGTGGGTCCTTGCCAATGCGCTGCCCTTCCGGACGCACGCGTGGCGCCAGGAGACGCGTGGCCGCATTCACTATCGCGTTGCGCCGGCCCTGCGCTTCGATGCCGCCCGGGCGGCGCAAGGCGCGCGTTTCGTGGACTCGCTGGCGACGATGTTCAAAGTGCCGCCGCCGCGGATCGACTACTACGTCGCGGAAAGCGTCGACCAGGCGATGGAAATTCTCGGTGTTGCGATGCCGCAGCGCTTCGGCGCCGCCGGTGGCTTCGCGAAGCCGGTGAACTCTCAGGTCTTCTCCGGGATTCCGGCGCTCGGCGAGAACTATCGGCACGAGTTGGCGCACGTAGTGCTCCTCCCGATCGTGCGGGATGGCAACACGTCACTGCTCGCATCAGAGGGCGTGCCGACGTGGTTCGGAGGTACGGCGGGGCGAGACTACGAACAGTCGGTGCGTCATCTCGCGTCGCTCCTCAGGTCACAGCCCACCGTTACCCTCGACACCATCGTAAACCGCATGACGGTCCCGGCGGACCTCCGCAACGCGGCGGGCGCCGTTCTTGCCGAGATGGTGCACGAGTCGGGCGGTGTGGAGGCGGTGCGGGAATACCTGCAGACACCGGGCAATCCGGTCGCGATTCGGGCGGTGCTCGCACGTCGCTTGGGTCAACCGTGGGCCACCGTCGTCGAGACATGGCGGCAGCGGGTCGATCGCATCGCCGTCAGGTAGCGCTTGCTGCGCGCTCGCTGCGTACAGACATTGCATGATGAAACGCGAGCGAAGCATGGCACGTGGGTGAGGCCGGGGCGGCAGCCCTCCGCGAAGCGCACGCGGCCATCCAGCGGGGCGAGTGGAGACAGGCCAAGACAATGGCGCAGCAATCGTTGGCTGCGGCCGAAACACCCGACGCGTTGGAGATTCTCGGGCTCGCGTGTTGGTGGCTCAGCGATATCGAGATGCTCTTCGAATCCCGCGAGCGCGCGTTTCGCCCGTATGTGGACGCCGGCGCACGGCAGCGCGCGGCACGCATGGCGATCTGGTTGGACTGGGACTATCGGGCGTTTCGTGGGGCGCCCGCCGTCGCGGCCGGTTGGTTGCGCCGCGCCAGACGCCTGCTCGACGGTATGCCGGACTGCACCGAGTACGGATGGCTGCTCATGCGCGAGGCGGACGCCCAACTCGCGCGCGATGCCGCGGCCGCCGCGGCGGGCGCTGGAGCCGCCGCGGCGCTCGGTCGTCAGTACGGCGACCTCGACCTGGCCTACACGGCCCTCTCACTGGAAGGTCTGGCGTTGGTCGCGGCCGGGCGTGTTGAGTCCGGCATGCAGCTGCTCGATGAGGCCACTGCCGCGGTCGTTGCCGGAGATTTCCATGATCGCAGTCAGGCCGGCGTGACGTGCTGCCACCTGATCTCGGCATGTGAGCTAGTGCGGGATTTCGATCGCGCCGAACAATGGTGTCATCGCGTCCGGGCATTCTGTGAGACGTGGGATCATCCACCGTTGTTCGCGGTTTGTCGTACGCAATACGCGGGCGTGCTCATCGCGAGTGGACGCTGGCACACCGCCGAGCAGGAAGTGACCTCGGCGATTGCCGAACTGGAGGTGATGCGTCCAGGTTGGATCGGACTCGGGATCTTGCAGCTGGCGGAGTTGCGACGTCGACAAGGTCGACTCGACGAAGCGGCGACGTTGTTTGCCCGTGTTGCGGCATCCCCCACCGCGTGGTTGGGACTCGGCGCCATTGCCCTTGAACGGGGGCATACGGTGGACGCAGAGCGGCATGGTCGCCGTTTCTTGCGCCGGGTGAACAAAGGCGATCACACCGCACGGGCCACGGCACTGGAGTTGGTCACGCTGGCGGCGGCCGCTGCCCCGACGCCACAGGTCGCGACCGAGGCGCTCGAGGAGCTGGAAACCCTGGCCGCTTCCGTGGCTGCGCCAGCGCTGCTGGGGAGCGCTCGCTTGGCTCGCGGGACAGCGATGATCCCCTCGAACAGTACCGAGGCGACTGCGGCACTCGAACAAGCCGTCGCCTATTTCGAGCAGGCGGGTGTGGGCTACGATGCACTGCGTGCGCAGCTGTCCCTTGCCACGGTCCTCCAGTTACGCGGACAGCACGACGCGGCCGATGCGGAACTCGACGCGGTGATCCGGAACGGAGCGGCCATGGGGGCGGAATCGCTGGTGGCGCAGGCGAGACAGCGCACCGCACGGCCGCCGATTTCCGCCAAGACATTGGTGACGCCGTTCGGGTTGACGATCACCGCCCGAGAACGCGATGTGCTCGTGCTGCTGGTGTCCGGACTGACCAATCGGCAGATCGCCGCGCGGCTGGGCGTGAGTCAACATACGGTACATCGCCATGTCGCGAACGTCTTCGCCAAACTCGGCGTGTCGTCGCGCACGGCCGCGGTGACAGCCGCCATTCCCCTGGGGATCTCTGCGTCCTGATGCTGGCCCGATCGGGCCATGCCACCAGCGATGAGGCATGGCCCATTCGTGGGATGTGCCCGCGGACATGGACACGTACCGTGCGGTCGAACCTTCTTTTCCGGAGTCGACCGTGGAGACCGTAGCGAACAATCCCAACCAAGTGCTGTGGGAGAAAGGCGACTTTACCAGGATCGCCGCGAGTATGAGGGAGAGCGGGGAGCGATTTGTCGACTCCCTCGACGTCACGCGCGACATGACCGTGCTTGACGTCGGATGCGGTGACGGGACCACGGCCATCCCGCTGGCGAAACGCGCTGCCAGCGTGCTGGGCGTGGACATCGCCCGCAATCTGGTCGATGCCGGCAACGCTCGCGCCCGCGAGCATGGCCTTCCGAACCTCCGGTTCGTGCAGGGGGACGCCTCGCGGCTGGAGACCATCGACGACCAGGCCTTCGACCTGAGCGTCAGCGTGTTCGGCGCCATGTTTGCGCCCCGCCCGCACGATGTCGCGTCGGAGTTGGTGCGCGTGACCAGCCCCGGTGGACGGATCGTCATGGGCAACTGGATTCCGGGGGATCCGACGCTCGTGGCGCAGATTCTGCGCATTAGTGCGGCGTACACGCCGCCTCCGCCCGCAGGTTTCGTCAGTCCCATGCTGTGGGGCATGGAAGAGCATGTCGTCGAACGCTTCGCCAGGGCCGGAGTGTCGGCGTCGCAGCTGACGTTCACCCGCGAACGATGGTCCTTCACCTTGCCCGAAGGCCCTCGCCAGATGCTGGCCCGATTTCGTGACTACTACGGGCCAACGATGAATGCGTTTGCCGCAGCCGAGGGGTCCGGTCAACGGGCGCAACTGCAGGACGAACTCGATGTGCTGTTCGATGCGCAGAACACCAGCGGCCAGGCGGATCACACGCACATTCCGGCAACGTTCCTCCGGGTGGTGGTGCAGGTCGAGTAGTGTCGGCGCGTCGATCGGGGCGCCGACACCGCGCGCGAGGGGCCGGGGCACGTCGTGTCGCACCCGTGACCTTTCGGGAGTCTACATCGTGTGCTGCGCAGTACCTTCACGCAGAACATGACTACGCTCCCAGACCTATTTGTCGTCGCCAAGCGCTGGGACGGGCTTGGCGGTCGCCTGCATGCCATCATGAACGCGTGGTCGGTGGCGCGCGCGTTGGGACTGGAGTTCCGGTTCGTGTGGCCCCGCGACCGCGTGAACGAGCTTTCGGAGCCTCGCGAGTTGTTCTCGGAGGCGTTCCTGGAACACTTCGAGATCTCCGAGGCGGCGGGGAGCCGTCACTCGTTCGATCTCGACCCGACAGGCATCACATTGGACGAGGCCCGCGAACGCTGCCGCAGCGCGCCGCCGAACTCGGTGATCGAGATCAGCGAGTGTTTCCGGATCCTCGCGTTTGCCGATGAACCTCCGCACGTGGCCGAGGCGCGTTTTCGCGCGGGGCTGGGTGAGATCGGGTGGAGTACCGCCTCGGCGGCGCTCGTCGCGACCGTTGCCGCACGCCCCGCCGCCTATTCGGCGATTCATGTCCGCGCGGGCGACATCGTCACCGGTGACTGGCGCCAGTTCGTACCGGTCGACAAGTACCTGCCGACGGCGTACGTGGAGTTCGCCATCCGGAGTCTCTCCGGCGACGACGGCACGCCGGTTGTGGTCATGTCCGACAATGCGCCGTATGTCGACTACCTGAGAAGCCGGTTCGGGACGATCAGGCTGCCGAGCGATGTGATCGGTGACTACGCGACCCTGACGGATGTACAGCGCGCGTTCGCGGATATTCTCGTGCTGTCGGGAGCGCAGCGCATTGTGGCGGCCAACGCCAGCGCCTTCAGTCAACTGGCCGCGCACGTGGGCGGCGCTGCCATCCACAGTATCGACGACCTGATGCGGGAGGACGACGCGCAGCGCTGCCTGCGGCGGCATATCGACGGCCAAACGATTGCATCCGAATGGTCAGGAGTCCTGCGGCCGCTGCTCGCGCGTGACATCTGCTGGTACCTCGATGTCTTTTCGGAGACGCTCGCCGTGGACGACTACGAGGCGCTGGCCGCGCGTGCGATCGAGCTCGAGCCGGACTGCTGTGGCGCGTTGAACCGCTTCGCCGCCGCGTCGGTCGTCACCGGCCGGTACGAGGCTTCGCGGGGTGCGTCGTCTCGCGCGCTGCGTTTGGCGTCCGCAGCGCGGCGACACGCCGATCCATTGGTCGAGAGCCTGGCCACCTCGATCTCCGCCACGCTGTGGACATTGGTGCTCCGCATTCGCGCGCGCGGGGAGCCTGAGCGACCGGCACCAAACGGTCTCCGCCGTCGCGTTGGCAGGCTTCGCGCGACCGTTGACTACTATGCCGGGCTTTCCGAGGTGATGTGGAGCCTCCGGCGCTGTCAGCGGCTCTCGCCCTACCAGATCCGGCACGCCGAAGTCATGTGGCATCTGCGTTCGCAACGCGCTGCGTTGCGATGGTTGTTTGCAGCGCCAGATCAACTGCGTGACGTCGTTGCGCAGAGTCTTGCCGTATCTGAGCGGGAGCCGTTGTATCTGTCATCGTGGCGACCATCGGGATTTCGGAAGTTGAAAACGCCCGGCAGCTTCCCGCAGGTCTTGCGCAACATCGAGGTGCCGACGATTCGCATCGCACGGGGCATCGGATCCGTCCTGTCGGACGCTTCGCTTCGCGCGCCAGCACGGTGTGTCGTCGAGAGCATCACGACGTCGGCGTCGGGTCTGCGGACCGTGAACGGGTGGGCGCATGACCCTCACGCTGGCCGGACCGGTCTGGCCGTTGGCTACGTTGGGGACGATGGCATCGTTTCCGGTGGCATCACCTTCCTCGCCCGCCCCGACGTCGCGCGCACCGTCAATGATCCACGGGCCACCCGCTGCGGGTTCTCGTTTCCCGTGCCATTGTCAGCAGCGGAGGATCTCAGCGTGCTGCAATCGCGACTCGTCGTGTCCCGCTGACCCAGCGGCATCCCTGCACCGGAGTAGTCGATGTCTGCTGTTCGACGGGCCGTGGCGATCGGTCTTCTCGCCGTCCTCGCGTGTGGAGAACCGCCGCGCTCGCGCGTGAGTACGGCGGCGGACGTGCAGGTGACCGTCCGGCCGGCGTCGATCGTGGCGCCCGACACCGTATCGCCTGGATGGCGGCGCGTGCATGTCGACGAAGTCGACGGCGAGCATATTGTCGTCGTGTTTCGGCTACCTGACACGACGACCGCCGACGGCGTCTCGGCGTTCGTCGCCGCATTGGATACGGCGCCGGGGACACCACCGTCGGGCGTCGCCATCGGCGGGCCGGAGGTGGGCGCGCAAGGGACGGTCCTCGTGCACTTCACGCCTGGCCTGTACGTGCTCGGTTGTGTGCGACGCGGGAAGGACGGACACCGGCACGTGCACGCCGGCGAACACCGCATGCTGCGCGCCGGGTCGCCGACCATGGCCGATTCACTGTACGCCACGCCGCCGACCGCCACGCAGGTGGTGCGGATGGTCGACTTCGCGTACGTCGGCCCCGATCGCTGGGCGCCCGGCCCACAGATGCTGCGGATCGAGAACACCGGTCGCCAGGATCATCAGGTGCGGCTGGCGCGACTACGCGACGGGGCGTCGCTGCAGGCGTGGATACTGTCAGACGATCCCGATACGGTCGCTACCGCCATCGCCGGCATGGCTGGCGTGGGGCCGGGTCAAGTCGCCTATCTGCCGGTCACGCTGCCGCCTGGGCGCTACGTCCTGTCCTGCCTCGTCGCCGATCTGCGGACGAAGCGGCCGCACGTGGAACTGGGTATGGTGCGCGAGATCTACGTCCCCTAGGGGAGCTCGGCACAGGTCGTCGTGCCGCGCGTGATCGTCGGTGTCGGGCCGCTGGGCCGACGCGATTCTATAGCCCCCGGAGATACTGGACCAGCGACTTTCGCGTCAGCGAGTCTTTTACTCCCGAATACTGCATGCTGGTTCCGGGTGCGTATCGCGACGGGTTGGCCAGGAACGCATCGAGCCGTTCTGCCGTCCACCTCCCGCCCAGTCCTCGCAGCGCTGCGGAGAACCGAAAGTCTGTGCGTGTGGCCACGGCGCGGTTCTCAAGCCCGCGCAAGGACGGACCGGCGACGGTGCCTCGTCCATCGGACGCATGGCAACTTGCACACGGTGCGTACGCGATCTCGCCGGGATCTGGAATGACGTCGTCACGTAGCTGCAGCAGAACGCCGTCTTCGGTCCAGAGGTATATGGAACCATCGGAATGCTGAATCAGATCACGAATGCGCCTCCCGATGGGAATCTGCTCAGAATACGCCACCCGCTGTCCACGCCGTCGGACTCGCACGAGCGCCATGTTTCGCAAGGCGCTGATCAACAGGTCCCCCGTCCATGCGCCGAAGTGCGCGCCTGCGACTTCGATCATGCCGCTCGGCGCAATCGAAGGCACGAAGGCAAGGACGGGCTCGACAAACGAGGCGCGAAGCGAGTCGGCGATCAGATGGCGCGGCCATGTGAGTGCTCCGTAGTCTGTGCCGTACGTCTCGTACGGCCAGCCATAGTTGGCACCTTGCTGAACGACATTGAGCTCGTCGCCGCCCTCTGGCCCATGCTCGATACTCCAAACGATTCCCGCGCGATCGGTGAGAAGTCCCTGCACGTTTCGGTGGCCCATGCTGACCATTCGGTGGCCACCATCGCGCGAGAGATGGAATATCTTGCCGTAGTCGGATTCTCGATCCTGCGACAGCGCGGGCGCGTCGATACCGGCGTAGCCGTAATCACCGAGCGACAACAGCATGCCGCCGTCTTGCGCCCGCGCGAGTCGACCACCCGACTCGAAGAGATCGAGGTCGTCGTCGAGCGTGAGGCACGGGCGCGAGTCGAAGCGAGTAACCCACGGGGTAGCCGTTGACGCGTTCCGGCGCAGCTCCGTTTGGGACACGCGAATGCGCAGGCAGGTGCTATCCACATCCCAGAATTGGTGCGCCACATACAGAATGGTCGGGTCACGTGTGGTGTCGGCCATCACGCTGGTGACCCGATAGCGAATTTTGGCCCTGCTTGCTGCGGCGCTCAGGAATGCAGCGCGATTGGTAGACAGCGGAATGGCAAGCTCAACCACACGGGCCATGCTGTCAGCGGCGTCGGGGTTAATGCGGAAGAAGCGCGCATCGCCGGTGACCAGCAACAATCCGTCGGGTAGTGAAACCAAGCCACCGCCGGTGGCGTCCACGTTCTTCAGTTCGACAATTCGCGACTCACGCACGCGTGCCAGCGCCGTGAGCAAGTTGTGTGACGTCTCCCTCTCCACCGGATCGACGGTGCCCTGCATCGCGCTGGATCGCCAGTTCGCTATGCCAACGCCTATTGCCGTGACCGCCGCAAGCGGAGCCCAAAGCCGGAGGCGAGAGCGCCGCGTATGAGAGATCGCCGCCGCCAAGGAGCACAGAAGCCAGCTCACGATCGCGACGGGGCGCGATCGATTCACGTCATCATGACTCAGCAGAAAGGCGACGCCGCCTGTCCAGCAGGCTACTGAGGCCATGAGGAAGATCGGCCAGTCGATCCGTTCCGATTCCTTGAGGAAAATGCCGAGGATCACCACCAGGAACAGGTACGCCGCGATCCAGACTAACAGCTGCTCCTCGAACTGTGGAGCGAGGTGGGGCACGCCCGGCAGGATACCGGCAACAGTTGGCGTCGTCAGCAAGAGGCCGAGGATCGCCAGATGCCAGAGCAACACAGGCCACTGACCGGATAGCCGTTGACGCGTCTCTCTGAACATTCCCGTTGGTTTCGTTTGTGAGCGCCTGCGGTCTCACCGCCAACGACAACGCGCAGGCGTGCGTATGTTGCCAGCGCCGAGCGGATCGGTCAAGCGCGCACGTGTCGTCTATCGCCCTTCAGAGGAGAGCCCGAGTGTCGAGCGTCGCGACATGGTGCACTTCGTCGGCCGTACCGGGCGCGTGACGCCGCGAGAGGCGGAGGGCTGGCGAGCAAGCGTCGTCCTGTTCGGGTTGGTAATGGCCGGGCAGGCCGCAGCGCTCTCGCTGATCGACGCGCCACACTACGCGGTCTATCAACACTATCGGGCGTGGACCGATCTCAACGTTCCGTCGCGTCTTCCGGCAGTGGCCACGCTCGCGCTACAGGCCACCGTCTGCCTGCTGCTTGGTTATCGGGCCCGCGCCGACCTGACCCGCGCCGCGAAGGCCATCGCGCCGCGATGGTACCTGATCTTGGCGGTCGCCGTCATGGCGTTTGCCACCGCAGTACCGACGGAATCGATTCGCCGGTTCGCCGGTGAGGTTGTGCTCTCGTCGCTGGTGACGGGCGTCAGCGCGCTCAATCTGGTCTTCGCAGTCCGAGCCTTGCCGACCGCCGCCCTTCACACAATCGCCGAATACTGGACCTCCCTGTCGCCGGAGGGCGACGCGACGCCGCCGCAGCATCGATGGGAGTCGCTCCTGCCACGCTTGGCCGCGCTGTGGGTGGTTGTGGTCTCCTCCCTGCTCGCGTTCTTCGTGTGGGAACGCGTGCCGCACATCGATGACAGCATCACCTACCTGTTCCAGGCCAAGTACTTGTCGCTGGGCAGGCTCTGGTTGCCCCGTCCGGTCGACCCTGAATCCTTTGGCGTCGCGCACTTGCTCGTGGACGGCGACCGATGGTATGGAAAGTTCTTTCCGGGATGGCCGGCCGTGCTGGCGCTCGGCGTCTTGTTGGGTGCGCCGTGGCTGGTGAATCCCGTGCTTGGCGCGCTCACCATCCTTCTGACTCATCGACTCGTCAGGCGCCACTACGACGTTCGGACGGCGCATGCCGCCGTGCTCCTGCTGGCCGTCTCCCCATGGTTTCTGTTCATGTCGGCGTCGTTCATGGCGCATACGGTGTCGCTCTGTTTGCTGCTGCTCGCGCTCGTGGCGATCGATGTCGCGAGGCAGCGCGACTTACAGAGCGCGGCGATGGGTGCCGGCGCGTCGCTCGGTCTGCTGTTCCTCACGCGACCGTTCGACGCCGCTCTGGTGGGACCGGTGGTCGGTCTCTGGACACTCGGTATGGGCGTCCGCAGGCTGCGCGTCGCCAATATCCTCACCGTCGGTGTTTCTGCGGCACTGGTCGCCAGTACGTACTTCGTCTACAACAAGATCCTTACGGGCGACGCACGCATCGCCCCGCACCGTCTGTGGGCCGACCACGTGTTCGGCATCGGGGCCGACCGATTCGGGTTTGGACCTGATCGCGGCGTATCGCTGTGGACGAACATGGATCCGTTGCCAGGGCACGGACTGGCCGACGTCATCCTGAATGCCAACAAGAATCTGGCGACGATGAACTTCGAGCTGTTCGGATGGGTCTCGGGTTCCCTTGCGCTCGCGCTGCTCGCCCTTCAACCGAGCGCCTTGCAGCGCCGAGACGCCCTCCTGCTGGGCATCGTGCTGAGTGTCGTGGTCGGTCACGCGTTCTACTGGGCGCCCGGCGGACCAGATCTTGGCGCACGGTACTGGTATCTGTTGATCCTTCCTGGTGTCGTGCTGACCGTACGGGGCGCCGACCTGATCAGCCGCAGACTGGACCTCCACGCTTCGCGAGTCGGCGCATTCGTCGTACTGGCGAGCATCTCGGCCATGGTGACGGTGTTGCCGTGGCGCATCGCCACCAAACACTTTCGCTATCGCGATATTGGGGGCGAGATTCGCACGCTGGCCACGCAGCACGGAATTCGCGACGGTTTGGTCTTTGTGCGATCGTCTCGTCGTTCGGATTATCAGCAGGCGTTCAACCTCAACCCGGCGTCACCCGATCAGCCCGGCACCATCTATGTGTGGGACCAGGGGCCGGAGCATCGCGCACGGGTGCTGCATCAGTTCTCGCGACGATCCGTGTGGGTCATCGAGCGCACGTCGGAGGCAGATCCGACGCTGAAGCTCAGCGCCGGCCCGCTGGCGCCGGGGACTGATCCACCAGGCACCGCGCCGGTGACCGCCCCATCACTGCAGGCGGTTCTGCGGTAAACAACCCTTCTGACGGCGCACGTCCGGCGGAGTTGGAATGCTTCTGGATCTCAAGCGACGACTGGACTACTTCGTCGGCAGTCCGCTGCTCTCGCTGCTGCAAGTGGCGGCGCGAATCCTCGGCGCCGTCTTGCGCCGCTCGCACGACGTCGATCCAGTGCGCACGGTGCTCATCGTCAAGTTTCAGGGAATGGGCTCTCTCGTGCTTGCGAAGCCGGCACTGGCAGCGCTTCGTCGCGCCCGACCGGACACTCGCGTGCTGTTTTGGGGGACCTTGGCCATGCGCCCGCTCGCGGAGCAGATGGCGGAATTCGATGAAGTGCTGGTGCTGGACGATCGGAGCCTTTTCCGCGCCGCGCGAACGGCGCTCGCTGTGCTGTGGCGGTTGCAGCGCCAACGACTCGACTGGGCTGTCGATCTCGAGGTGTACTCCCGCCTCTCTTCCGTCCTGGTGACGCTCACGTGCGCGCGCAACCGCACCGGATTCGCCCTCGACCAGTTGCGGTCACGCCGCGCCCACACACACCTCGTCTTCTTCAATCGATATCTGCCGCTTGGCGAGGCGTACGAGCGTATCATCGGACAGCTGCTTCCCGACGGCGCCCGCGTGGATGCCCTGGACTACGGCATGTGGCGATCTCCGTTGGATCGACTGCCGAGCAGCCCGCCTGAATACTTCGTGATCAACATCAATGCCGGTGACCTGGCACTCGAGCGACGGTGGCCGCGTTCCTCGTTTCGGACGCTCATCGACGCACTGCTCGACTTGCGGCCGAATGCCGTCGCGGTGCTGATCGGTCATGGTGCCAGCGAGGTATCGTATGCCGCCGGCATCCCACGGCGAGATCGACTTCTCGACTACAGCGGCAAACTCAGCCTCTGGGACACCATTCGCCTGATCAAGCATGCTGATCTGGTGGTCACGAACGACACGGCGCCATTGCATTTCGCCCTCAGCACCGGTGCCAAACTGGTTGGTCTTTTCGGACCGACACGCAGCGAGACGTATGTTCGTCCAGGCACTCACGGTGCGGCGACCGCGCACATACCGCTCTATTGTTCACCCTGCGTCCATCATTGGGAACCGCCACCATGCGGCGGTGACAACCAATGCATGAAGCGGCTTCCTGTCGCGACCGTACTGACCCTCTGCTGCGAACAACTCGGACTTCCGCGGCCGGTGACGTTACCGCGCGAGCCGGACGATGATGATGTCCGGGTGGGGCCGTACTATGCAGGCCTGGTGTATCGCCGATCGATGCCCACGCACGCGTGACGAGGGCCCGTCGGCGATCATCGCGGCTTCCGCCGATAGATATTGAGGTGCTCGATCGTGACCTCGAGCATGTAATCGTCGGAAATCAGGCGAGCCAGCTCCGGAAACACCCCTAAGCCCGGATAGTTTGGAGCGACCGAGCCCGTTTTCGTACTTTCCACAAAGTAGGTCGGCGCCCGCGTGCGCAGGTCACGCAGGTATTCCGCACGTAAGGTATCGAACTCGGGTCTGCTTGCCCCGATCAGCAGCGGCGTGTTCCACATGAAGCGACTGGGGGACGTGCGTCCCGACAAATAGCCGACATCCGCGTTCGGCCCGAACACGATCACCTGATCTCCCATGCGCGTGCGCTCAGCAATCAAGCGGGCAACCTGAAGATCCACGCCGCCAATCCCGAAATGCCGTTCGTATTGATCAGACGACTGCATGCCCAGCACGCGGGCGGCCAAGTGACCGACTTCGAAGACGGGGTGCACCACGAGCCGTGCCGCAAGCAGGATGGTGTAGCTGTAGACGAGAAGCCGCGCCGACCGCTGTCCCGCGGACGCCCGAATCCGATCGCGAATCCCGAGCGCACCAAGCAACACCAACGGGGGCATCGCGAGCGTCCAGTGGTAATCGAAGAAGCGGCGTTGAATGGCGACCGCGAAGAGCGCCAGGGCGCCCCAGAGCACCACCATCGCACCCCGATGGTTCGCCGACGTTCGAATCGACCACGTCCCCGCGGCGATTGCCGGTGTGCCGATGAGCAGGACACTGGCTGGAAAGAGATAGTCGCGCAGTTGCGCGACGATCGTCGTCGGCGAGAGCCGATCCAGGCCGGAGTACGCGGTTGCCGGCCACGTCACGTACGCGAACACAAAGTCCTGAAACGCGCCGTGGAGTGCAAACCATGCGACGACACTGAAAGCGACCGTCGCGAAGCCCGCGACCACCGCCCCCGCATGACGAAGGCGATCGTGCCCATCACATCGTACGGCGACGAGCGGCAGGATCAGGAAGATCGCATAGTGCGGCTTGATGGCCGTCGCCACGCCAATCAGCGCTCCAGCGCCCAAAGAGCGAAGCGCGGTGAGGTTCGCCGGGACCAGCGCCAGCGTCATGGATCCGACGATCAATCCGCCAGCCCACGCGTCGGGCTGAGCCGTATTCCAGTACGTACCGGATGCGTACCAGAGGATGAAGGCGATCACGACGAATCGGCCGCCACGGTCGATGCCAATGGTGCGCACCAGGTACTGGAGTCCGACGGCGACCAGACCCATCAGCGCGATGTCGAGCACGCGGATGCCCCACGATACCGGCCCAAACAGCAGGTGGGCGACCGCATACACATAATGCGTGACGGGTCCCTTGATGTCCCACGCGTCGCGATAGGGCAGGCCACCCTCCGCCACGACCCGTCCGACGGAGGCGAAGATTCCTTGATCCCATCCAAACGGCCAAGTCAAGGACGCGACGCCCACCGCCGCGACGATCAGCCACCCCAGTGACTCGGCCGCCTCCAACCCCAAAGGACTGCGACCACCGTTCTGTGCGCGAAGCCTTACACCCATGAAGGCCACCCGGTTGAGTCGACGTGGGGTCTGCCATGACCGCGTGGTGCGACGAAGTCCGGCTCGTACGGAACGGCCTCGTTGCGGCAGAGAGTCGGAGCCCAACTGCCCGATGGTAACCGCGAGAAATGAAGCCCGCCAGCGCCCCCATGGATCGAGAACACCGGTCGCCAGGATCATCAGGGGGCCGGGGCCGTTTGCTTTTCTCCCCGTGACACTGACAACGTGACGCTACATCCTGTTGCGCCAGACAGTCGCCGCCGTGTCGTGGGACCATCTACCATGGTATTCGATGCAACCGATCCTGCATACCGCGCGCTTTGTGCTGCATTGCGTGGCCGCGTGCCAGATTGTCGGAGGGGTGGCGTGCGCGGCGCCCGACTCCACGATGGGAGAATTGGGGACGATCGCGCTTCGACACCCGCGCTTCACGTGGGACTCCCTCTCCGGAGCGGGGTTCACGTTG
This sequence comes from uncultured Gemmatimonas sp., assembly GCA_964565915.1. Taxonomy (GTDB): domain Bacteria; phylum Gemmatimonadota; class Gemmatimonadetes; order Gemmatimonadales; family Gemmatimonadaceae; genus Gemmatimonas. The sequence goes on along the minus strand of CAZMGX010000012.1, from coordinate 6,538 downwards.
TACACCCTGCGCGGCAGCTACGGAGGAGAGCGGGCGGCGGCGTATCGTGCCGAGGTCGAGGAGGGCGTCACCCGTGCGCTCGCGATGCTGGGGGAGCGCCGGTATCCCGCGCATTTGCGCCTCTTCGTCATGAGCTCTCGCGAAGATGTGAAGGCGGTGACCGGCACCGGGTGGAATGGCTGGACCGATGCGCCGGGCAACACGGCCGCCGTGGTGGCGCGCCCCGAATGTCGTCCCGTGATCAAGCACGAGGTCATGCACGCCATTTCCCTTCGCCTCTGGGGACATCCGCTCGGCTCCGACGCGGATCCCCGTCCGCCGGAGGACGCGGCGCGGATGCGGCAGGGCGGGTGGCTTCGCGAAGGAATCGCGGCGGCGGCTGAGGATCGTTACCTCAGCTACTCGTATCGAGGCATGGCCGCGCAGTGGCTGGCCGAAGGCACCATTCTCCCGTTGGACACACTCGTGCAGCGCTTCTACCAGGTCGATGATCTCGAAGCGTACCTGCAGTCCGGCAGCCTCGTGGCCTATCTGCTTGAGCGCTACGGCACCGATCGGTTTCGTCAGGTGTGGCGTGGCGGTCCATCCGCCTTCGTGCGCGCGTTTGGTCGCACGGCGACGGAGATCGAAGCGGACTGGCATGCCTGGCTGCGCGCGACGCCGGCGTCGGTACGGCCGGCGTCCATCGCCGCGGCCCGCAGCGCGGATCGCTGTCCCTGACGATTTGGCCAATCCCTCATTCAGACGACCACCCTTCATCGTCGCGGAGGTGACTGTGAGGCATTCCATCCATGTCTAGCGCTCTGCAACACACGTCCTGTGTCACGTTGCACATGGCGTCGAGTCTCGACGGGTTTGTGGCGCGGCCCGACGGCCGCGTGGACTGGCTCGATACGCCTGACGAATTCGCGGGCGGCGCGACCTTGAAACCCGACGAGGTCGCGGCCTTCCTCACGACGATTGACTGCTACGTCATGGGTGCGCGAACGTACGAGACCGCGCTCGGTTTCGAGGCGCAGGGCTTCGGATGGGCCTATGGCGATACCCCCGCAGTGGTGCTCACCAATCGCGACCTGCCGCGAACGCGCGCAACCGTCGAGTTTCGCCGGGGCGACCTGGTGCCGTTGGTGCGGGATCAGCTGCGACCGCGCTTCCGAAACATCTGGGTGGCGGGCGGTAGCACGGTCGCCGGAGAGTTCCTGCGGCTCGGGCTGGTTGATGAAGTGCGGTATACCATCGCCCCCATTGCCATCGGAGCCGGCATGCCCTTCTTCTCGCGGCTCGACGACGACCTCGCGTTGCACTTGATGTCGGTGACGCCGTATGCCACCGGCATGGTCGAACTGCGCTATGCGGTGCGCGGCGACCGCTCGCTGTCGGTCTGATCTCAGGGCGCTACCCATCAAACCACGGCGGCCACAACGCTTCGTGAAGAAGTGGTCGTGGCCGCCGCGTACTTTGCACCGTGTGTGACTCAGGGTTTCGGCAACGAGGCCCGGTAGGTGTTGATCGCGTTGATGGTGACCGTGGCGCGCAGATCCGCCACCTTGCGCCCGATATCCTGCAGCCACGCCAGCGACTGGAACTTGATCCCGTTGATCTCGGCTTGACCGGCCTTCACGCGCTGTTCGAAGCGGATCGACTGCGGATCGACGAGCGACAAGGTGGCGTCGATGGCCAACTCTTCATGCAGGCCACTCGTGCCTGAGCTTGCACCGATGCGGATGCCCTCGGGAATCTTCAGCTCGTTCTGGATGAATGGCTGGACGTGCGACGTGTGGTTGTAGTACTCGGGGATATGCTTGAAGTAGACCTTGTCCGGGTGGTCGGCGTAGAGCTTGGTGAGCGAATCCGCCGCGCCTTGCATGCCGCGCGTGTTGCCGCCGCTGTCGCCCAGATAGAAGATCTGTTTGAAACCCATGCTGCGCAGGTAGTTGCCCATGTCGAACAGCAGGGCGAGATAGGTCGCCTGGGACAGCATCGGGCCGGCGCGACCGGGCTGGATGTTGGGGCCGGCGTTGCCGGGTTCGAGCGTGACGAGTGGCGCGACCAGCGTCTTGCCCATCCGCCGGGCGATCATCTCGCCCATCAGCTTGTTGTTGAGATTGTGCTTGTTCATCTGGAGGTTGCCGTCGTTGTTCTCGACGCCTCCGGTCATGATCAGCACGGTCGTGTAGCCATCCTTGAGCATGTCACGGAACTCGGGCTGCGTGAGCTCTTCGAGCCACACCGTGTTGATGCCCTCGATCGTTCGTGGCTTGTTCGCGGCGGCTTCACGGGCGGCCAGCTGCTCCGGCGTGGGCGCGCCGCCGCGACCGCCCCGACCGCCGGCACCGCCAGCGCCTCCTGCGCCGCCGGCACCCTGCGCCGACGCGGTGACCGCGAGCATCGGTATCGTCAACAGAACCATCAGCGTTGTTCGCATCACATCTCCGTGGGGGCGGGGGACAACGCGCGTCAGCGGCGGTACGCTCGAGGTCACGATCGAGCACCTCAACATCTATGGGCGTGACCGCAGAGGCCGGCGGGGCGCGTCATGGTGGGGGAGCACTGCTGCGTGCTGAATCTCGCGGTCCGTGACGCGGTCCGCCAACGGGTCTTCAGGGATCAGCGGAGGTCCGCACTTCCTGCCGCTCGTTGGCATGGCGGACGTCCGATGGTCCCGTCGACGCCCCGGCGTTCAGCAGGCTCAAAGCATCGACGACCCCCAACTCCGCGCGCTCGCGCCGCGCGGCCGCTCTTGCCAGCAGCAGTGTGGCCGTCGCGGACACCGCGCTCATCACGACGAATGGCCCCGTGATGACGGTGATCAGACGCCACGTACTGATGCTCGAGCCTTCACGACTGGCCAAGCCGATGACCACCAGCACGAAGGGAAAAGCCGTCAGTAAGACGCCACCAAAAGCGCCCCATCGTGCCACTTGACCGAAAGAAAGCTCTTCAAGCCTACGGCGGCGTCCGGCAACACCAATCACCAGCGAAAAGAACAGGCCGGCGAAGAAGCCGGGGACCGCCAACGCCGGAAGCGGGGCGTCGAAGACCTCAAAGAAGGCATCCCACGGGAGCCAGGGCAGGATCAGGCTGGCAACGCCGATCATGACCCCGCCGACTCCCCAACCGACTGCCCAGGTCAGCCCCGTCCCGACCGCACCGCGGATGCGCTTTAACCACTTCATGCCGCAAAGTACTCTGAACTGTACCCTCCGGCAAGCGGAGCGGTCAGGGGCGGATCACCGGGGCTGCCACCGGCGGACGGTCCTTCAGGATGAACGGCACGCCGTCCGTCATCCACTTCGGTGCGGGCGCCCCCTTGAGGTGATGGTCGAAGAACTCGAAATAACGCGTCGTGAGATCCTTCCGGTTGGCGAGCCCGCGCAGCCCGTGCCCCTCACCCGGATACGCCAGCATCACCGCGTCCTTCTTGTTGTAGCGCAGGGCGTTGTAGAAGTTCATGCCCTCCGTGAAGCTCACCGTCGGGTCCGCTGTGCCGTGCATGATCAGGAATGGCGACCGCACGTTGGGCACGTGGGTCAGCGCCGACTCATAGTGGTACACCTCAGGCTTGTCCCACGGCGAGAAGCCCCAGCGTCCCTGTCCGTTCAGGTAGTAGCCGTTGCCGTTCTCGCCGCTGCCACCCTGCACCTGATAGGTCCAGCCCCAGCTCTGGCTGAAGTCGGAGAACAAGTCGGTGACGCCAGCGCCCATGCCGACGGCAGCGAACAGCTTCGAGCGCGTCCCGATGAAGGCGGCTCCCTCACCACCATAGCTGTGCCCATGCACGCCGATGCGCTGCGGATCGGCGTACCCGAGTTCGATGAGCTTCTTCGTCGCCGCTTCCACGGCATCCAGCATGTCGCTGTGTGACGAGCCGCCATGAAACGCGACGTCCGGCACCATGGTGACATAGCCGCGCGACGTGGCTTCGGCCGGAATGGCGCCCATACCGGTGATGTAGTTCGGCATGGGATAACGATTCAGGCCCTGCGAATTCTTCTCGTAGAACGTCACCAGCGTGGGGCGCCGCTGTCCCGGCTGATAGTCCTCGGGCAACGTGATCAATCCCTGCAACTTGTCGCCACGCCGGGTGACATAGTCGAACAGCACCCGACGGCCCCACTGGTACTGCGCCTGCTGCGGATTCACATCCGAGATCTTGCGCGCATTGGCCAGCGACGCGTCGGCCACCAGCAGATCGGGAAACTCCGCGTAGCTCTGTCGCGTGAACAGGTACACCTCCGCGCCCTTCGCGCGCACCGGCGTGCTGAAGATGGCGTCGGCAAACACCAGCGGCGTCAGGGTGCCGTTCTCGAGACGGGCCACACCGCCCTTCTTGGTGAATTCGCCGAACATCGTGAACGTCACCGGCCGGCTGAGGTCGATCTCCCGCAGTGCCCGCGCACCCCGCGTGACACTGGAATCGACCGGGGTCATCCGCGCCCAGCGATACACGACCTGATCGCGCGTGCCCCGGCCGTTGGTCAGGTTGCGGGCCGCGCTGCCGTCCAACGGAAGCACCCACTCGTCAAAACGATGGTGGACGACGACGGCGCTGGAATCACTGGTGAAGCCAGCGATCCCGTACGGTGGGCGCGGACCCAGGTGGTCCTCCTGCATGTCGAGAAAGCTCGGCGCATTACTTCCCAGCACACGACTGGTGCCCGACTCGAGGTCGATGGCATTCCAGCGCGCGTCACGCCAGTACAGGAAGTACCGACCGTCGGGCGTGAGGCCACCGACGTGCCGGCCCAAGAGCTGCTTCTTCAGGATCGGTGTGCGTTGACCCGTACGCGTGTCGACCCGATAAATGTCGGCCGCATCGGCCTCGTAGTCGGACTGATACGCACGCCCGTCGCGTCCCACGGCCCAGGGGCCGTTGATGGACACCTCGAGATCGCGCAGCGTACTGTCGGCGAGCTGCACAAACCGTCCGCTGGTGACATCAAACGCCTGACGATACGTACGATTGCGGTCCTGCTCGGCCTGAATCATCTGCGCCGATTGCACGCGCTCGTCACTCGTGCGCCAGATATCCACGTCGGCAATCGAGTCCGTGCTCCGTCGACGCGCCGAATCCGGGCTGGGCGACTGCGGGATCAACCCGAAGAACACGCGGGCGCCATCGTCGCTGAACGCCAAAGACGCCCGTTCACTGATCATGAAGCCCGGCGTGACGGCCTTGCTGTCGAGAACGACCGTTCGTGGCGCGTCGAGATCGGGAACCACGAGGAGACGGTTGTCGCGCTCGCGCATGCGCTCGACTTCGCGTCCCTTGAGCACGGCCAGCCCGTTGCCGCGATCGTTCCAGACAAGGCGGCTGTACCGCAGCGAGTCGTTGTCGACGACGCGCGTGGCATTGGTGGCCAGTTCGATCACGAAGACGCCGTTGCCGTCACGTACGCCGGCATCGACCGTGTAGGCGAGCATCGTGCCGGCCTTGTTGAACGTCGCCTCGGCCACCGATCCCAGGAACGTGGTGCGGCCGGTCGCGAGTTCGTGCAGCAGCGCGTCAGTGGCGCGCGCCGCTTGTGCACCGGCGCCGGCGGCACCGGGGGCGCCACCGGTGGTGCCGCCCCCGTTCGCGGTCGCGGCGCCGGCAGGACGCCGGCGCAACAACACGTGTGTTCCGGTGGGCGAGAACGTCGCCGATTGAATGTCCTGCCAGCTTCGCACGGTCCCGGTCGTCACGTCGCGCACTTCCCATCGACGGGGTGCCGGCGTGCGCGAGGCCGGTGCGGCCGACGATGGCGGCGACGCTGGTGGCGACGCTGGGGCAGCCGGTGACGGAGCGGTTGCGGGCGTACTCGAGTCGGCGCGTGCTCCGCGCGTCGGTGCAGGCGGCTCGACCAGATACGCGAGCCAGGTGCCACTCGGTGAAAACACCGGCTGCGACGCATGGAGCACTTCCGTCTCCGAACTGCTCTGCAGGTCGCGCACACGAATCACCGGCTTCCCGTCGGCCGGCAGCACATTGGTGAGGCGCGTGCCGTACGCGACCCAGCGCCCGTCGGCCGAGATCACCGCCCCGTCGATGGTGCGCCAGAGCGTGTAGTCGCTGACGGTCAGTGGTTTCTTGGTCCCGCCGGCGGGTGCCGATGCGGGCGCGACTTGCCCGGCGAGGGCGGCGGGAAGGAGCAGCAGCCCCATCGACGTGACCACACGATGCACACACGACATGACGAACCCTCGCACGGGAGCAAAATTCGACCGGGGCAGCGCCCCGTCCTGACACGGAGCGGCGAGTGCCGAGAATTTACCTCGCGGTCGATGACGTGGCGCCGCTGTGGCGTCCTTCGTGGCGTCCTTGCACTTGCCCGTCGGTGCCGGGCGCGCTCAGGGGAACGCTTTCCGCAGTTCGCCGGGCGTCCACGGAGTCTTGCGCGACTTGGTGGCTGCTCGGACGCCGGCAACGTCCGCCGCGGTGACAGCGGCGGCCTTGTTGCCCCACTGGGAGCGCACGTACGTGACGACGTTGGCGATCTCCTGATCGGAGAGCGTGTCGAGCGGCGCCATGGGCACGTTGTACTTGATGCCGCCGATG
>CAZMGX010000011.1:0-31626 GCA_964565915.1 uncultured Gemmatimonas sp. | reverse complement strand
GGAAGTACTCGCCGACGGCTACGATCGGCTGGGTTATCCTGCGGAGGCTGAGCCGCTGGCGACGCAGGCCCTGGCGCTGCGGCGCGCGACGCCGGGCACGTTGGCTGGTGACCTGGCCGCGTCGCTCAACCTCGCCGGGTGGGTCGCGCACGAGCGAGGGCAGTCGGCCGATGCGGAGCGTCTGCTGCTGGAAGCGTTGCAGATCCGTCGCACCGAACCCGCCACGCAGTCGGAGGGATTGTCGCGTACGCTCAACGACCTCGGCGTCGTGTACAACGCCGTCAAACGATACGATGATGCAGTCCGTGTATTGCAGGAAGCGTTGTCGCTTCGTCGCGCACAGTACGGCGATGTGCACCGCGCCGTGGGCATCACGGCCAACAACCTTGCGGCAGCCTACTTCTACCAGAAGAAGCTGCCTGACGCGATCACCACACAATCACTGGCGCTGCGTGCCCTGCGTGCAGCCGTGGGTGATGATCATCAGCGAACGGTCGTGGCGCTGAGCAATCTGGCGGCCTTCAAGCGGGCCCAAGGTGATCTCGACGGCGCCGAGGCGGAGTATCGTGCGTTGGCGATGCAGCAGTCACGTCTGCAGGGGCGCGCGCACCCGGTGACCGCTCGCGTGCTGAGTGCGCTGGCGGTGGTCTTGAGTGATCGCGCCGCGCGAACGGCGTCACCCGTGGCCGCTGATTCGATCTACGCCGAAGCGGAGTCGTTGTACGTCGAAGCGATCGGGGCGTTGTCCGACCGACTCGGGACCACGCACCCACAAGTGGTCGCCACACGCGCACGCCTGGATACGTTGCGTGCGACGCGGCGACGGGGTGCGCGTCCGGAGTAAACGGTTGCGACGGAATTCGGATGACGCGCTACGGTTTGAAGAGGAAGTCGCGAAGGTCCAGGCCGCCAAGCGTCGCCGCCACGTACAGGGCAAACCAGTCGAAGCTGGTATTGTCGTAGCACTGGTTGGGTGAGGTGAGGTTGGTGGTGCTGATCGTGCCGCCGTTTGCGTCGAGCTTGCGGACCACCACGGGGTTTGCCGGCGAGACGGTTGGTGCGTTCACGAGGCAGAAGCTGGCACGATTGATGGGATACGCTTGCCCGTCGACCTGGGTTTGCGCGGTGCGCAGCGTGATGGATCCGCCGGCGCCCAGTCCGATCCGCGCGGGATTGGAACCAACGAACGTCGGTGGCGTGAAGAGGATCGGCATGAACCCGCGGATCACACCATCCACTTCGACCGGCACGTTCTGCGTTCCTCCGTCGACGACCCCGTTGGTGTTCTGAATGCCCCCGATGCGCAGGAAGATTTGCGGTGGAACCGGAGGTGTGCAGTTGGTGCCATTGGCACCGGGCTGGAAGATGGGCGCCGTGGTCATGCCGATCGCTCCGGCGACACCGTTGCCGCCAGCCGCGCCAGGGGTGCCCGGCGGCGCGCCATCACCGCCGCGTCCGCCATTGCCGACGGTGGCAAACCGCGTGGTGCCGTCGGTGCCATTCAGCCCTGCCGCACCCGTACCGCCGATGCCGCGCGCGCCGGATGCCGAGCCACCCGCACCACCGTTGCCGCCGATCTCGAGTTGGTTGGGCTGACAATCGTTCCACCCCGCGCCGCCGTTCCCGCCGATCCACGCGCCGTTGCCGCCATTGCCACCGGCGCCGACTAGCACGTTCGCAAGATTGCGCAGTCGCGAGTCACCACCGGCGCCACCGGTCGCCACGATCGATCCGCCAATCGCGCCGGCTTTCTGCGGCTTCGCGCCGCGTCCTCCATCACCAGCTGTTGCCTGTGCGTTGCCGCCCGCTCCGCCGCCGGCTACCGCGACGGTCGGTGCACCACCCGTCACACCGCTTGCGGACAGACGCGCGTTGGGCGTGCTGCCACCGGCGCCACCGGTTGCCGTCGCGGTGCCGCCGGGTTGCGCCGGTGCATTCGCGCCGGCGACGAGTGCATCCACGCCGGTCGCCGCCGTCGCGGTTGCGTTGCCGCCGTCACCACCCTTTGGCACGTCGAGGGTCAACGCGCTGGCGCCTGCGATGCCACCGCTCGCGCGCACGTCGATGAGTCCCGGCGCGCCGCCACGGCCTCCCGTCGCGGTTGCCGAAGGCGCAGAAGCGAGTGCGGCATTCTGCGTCGTCGTGGCGTTGGCCGCGCCACCGTTGCCACCGCGCCCGCTGCGCACGGTATTGTTCGCGCCACTGTACGTGAGCGTGCCGCCGATGAACACCCGAATGTCACCGCCGGTGCCGCCGTTGCCGCCCGTGACCGAGAGATTGGCATTCGACGTGTTGGTACCGGTGCCGCCGTTGCCGCCATCCTGCGCCCACAGCAGTGTACCACCCGCGAAGATCGCGTTGCCGTTCAGTAGCATGCGCACCCGTCGGCCGTTGGCGCCGTTGCCACCATTGGTGCCGTCGGTGCCGTTGGCCGCGGGGTTCGGACCCGTCCCCCCACCGTGATACCGAACGGTGCTGTTTTCGACGCGCGTGAACGGAATGCCGCCCGGTTGCGACGTCGCACCTGGCGCGCGTATGGCCGGAAACCCCGCCTCGGTGAGTGTGGAGTCGTTGGTGAGCGCGATATCGCCGGAGCTCGTGATCGTCGCGTTCGTCAACAACAGTTCGCCGCTCGCGGCCAGCCGCAGGTCGCCTCCAGTGCCGGCGGCACATCCGTTGTGCACCTGACCGCCATTCACCACGAGGGCGGTGTCGGAACCGACGTCGATCGAAACACACGACCCCGTGATCGTGCCGGCGATGCTGGTGAGTCCGGTGGACCGCAGGACCAACGGTCCGCTGGCCGTCAATGTACGATTGGCCGGAATCGTGAGCGTGCGGAACGTGTAGCTGCCACTCAGGGTGGTGTCCCGCGTGAGCACGAGATCAGGATGCACCACGGTGATGGCCGCCGTTCGCACGAGGGTGCCGAGGGTGGCGGTTACGGTCGCCGAGCCGACCGCAACACCAGTGACCACGCCGGCGGTGCTGACCGTGGCGATGGACGCAGCGCTCGTCGTCCACGCAATCGCTGGCGACGGAATGGCGGTGCCACGCGCGTCTGCCACCGCCACCGTCAGCGCTTGTGTGGCGCCGCGCACCACGGTGGCCGTCGTGGGCGTCAGCGTCATCGTTGCCGGCGCCTGCGTGACGGTGACCGTGGCCTGTGCACTGACCGTCGTGCCGCTGGCAGACGGCGACGCCGTCACCGTGACCACGGCCGTACCTGTGCCCACACTGGTGATCACGCCGTTGCTCACCGTCGCGACATTCGGCGCCGACGTCGCCCACGAGTACGTCGCCGCCGCGACCACGGCGCTGCTGGCATTGCGTGCGGTGGCCGCGAGGGTGGCGGTGGCACCAATGGCGGTCAACGACACGGCCGATTGATCGAGCGTGACCGAGGTGACGATCGCGGGATCCGGTCCGGCCGGCGTGTCGCCGCCGCCTCCACACGCACTCACGGCGAATGACACCAGGGCAGCCAACACGGCCGTCAACGGATTCCGGAGGCCAAAACGAACGCGTCGCATGGGAGTCTCGGCGCAAAACGGTGAACGTGAACCGCAGCCAGTCCCGCGTTGGCGAAACTGGCTGTCCGATACGCGTCATTCCGGCGCGCGCGCGGCCAACCCGGGCCGCGTCAGCGGTCGCTAGGGGCGTTGGGGGCCCGGTGCCGACATGTGCGGATTCGCGCGATGCGCGCGCACCTCGACGGCAACTGCCTCAGTAGGCGCCTGCCGGGCCAAGCGTCGCGCCGTTTCCAGATCGGGCGCGGCGATGACGAAATAGCCACTGAGTCGAGCCCCTCGACCGGGCGACCCGGGTCCGCGAACGTTGCCCGATCCCCGTTCGTCCAACGCTGTGCCGCCGCGCAGCACACCGGCCTTCATCAGCTCGGCCGCGAACCGGTCGTAGCTCGACCAATACGCATCGGCCAGACGCGGATCATTGCGCCGTTCCATCACCGCGGCGCTTTCGTAGATCAGGATCGTGAATTCAGAGGAGGCCTTCGGTGCGGGTGACGATTGCGCGAGGGCGGCTGATGGCGTGACGGCCGAGGTGATCGTGCCGACGGCGATCGCCAGCAGGAGGGAGCGCACGGACAGCAGGAAGTGCGTTGGGATGCGCCGTGAGACGTGCCGCGTGACGTGCTGCGCGACGTGCTGCGCGACGTGCTTCGCGAGAGGGGCAACGGTGGTCCACATGGTCGAGCTCCGGGAACAAACGAGGCAAACGGTGCCGGCAACACCCTGCGTGGGTTGCGTCGTCCGTTTCGTCTCATGTCGCGCCGGACCCATCGCAATCGACAACGTCGGCGCGCTCCACCCGTGTCCGTGCGGAGGATGGTCTAGTCGTCCCGAAGGAGATACGCGCGAACCGCCGCATCCTGCGTGAGCCCCGCCGCCCGCACACGCGCCGTTCGCGCTTCGTGGGCGCGCGACGCATCCTCGTGCAACAGGCGCTGCAGCAGATGCGCGCGCAGCGCCCACCACGGCTGATAGACATGCAGCACGGCGGCGTCAACGATCTCGACAATCGCGTCGGCAGCCTGCAGCCCGGCCGCCGGACCGAAGGCCTCACCGACTGCCGCAGCCCGACCCACCAGCGCGCCGACCGTCGGGGCGTACTGCAGTAGACTGTCGTAGAGCGCGACGATGGCGACGCCGTTGTCACGGTCACCGCTTTGGCGCGCACCACCGCGGCGCACATCGCGCGCGCGAGCGATGTGCGCCGACTGAATGGCGGCCTCCAACTGAAAGCGCCCCGGTCGACCAATCCGTGCCGCGGCCTGCAGGACCGACTCGGCCTCGGCGATCATTCCCGTATTCCAGTCGGTCACGGGTTGCATCGACAGGGGCACGTACGCCCCATCCGCGTTGCGACGCGCCCCCTTGCGCGACTGGCAATACAACATCAGCGCGAGCAGGCCCGAGGCCTCGGGCTCGTCCGGGAGGGCATCGACGACCACGCGCGCGAGAAAGATGGCTTCGTCGGCGAGGTCTGCCCGCAGCAGGTCGCTGCCGTCGGCGGCGTCCCACCCCGTTCCGAATGCCGCATAGATCGCCTCGAGCACCGCTTCCAAGCGCGCCGGGAGTTCCTCGGGTGACGGACGCTCGAGTGGCACACCCGCGTCGCGAATCTTGCGCTTCGCACGCACCAGGCGCTGCGCCATGGTGGCGGGCGCGGTCAGGAACACCCCCGCGATGTCGACGGCCTCGAGACCGAGCACGGCCTGCAGCATGAGCGGCGTGCGAATCGATACGTCGATCGCCGGGTGGGCACACGCGAACAACAGCTCCAGTCGCCGATCGGGGAGGACGCGCTCACCGTTCGGAACGTCGGCGCCAAGCGCGAGCAGTTCTGTCTGTGCGTGGGTAAGCGCCGGCAGTGTGCGGGTCTGCACGGAGTCGTGGCGTTGCGCGTCGAGCAGTCGTCGCCGCGCCACCGCCATCAGCCACGCGTCGGGCGCGGACGGAACGCCCTGTGTTGGCCACTGCTGCAGGGCATGCACGAACGCCTCGCTGAGCGCATCCTCGGCAGCCGACAGATCGCGAGAGCGCGCGGCCAATAGCGCCACCAACCGCCCGTACGACGTACGGGCGGCCACTTCGACGGCATGAACGGCCTCTCGCTTTGCCTCGCCGTCTGGCGTCGTCACACGTTCGGCGGCGGAGGCAGCAGCGGACGCACTTCGACCGAACCCGTGGTCGCCGCGGGACACCGCGCGGCCCATTCCAGCGCGGCATCGAGGTCTGCCACGTCGATCACGAAAAATCCACCGAGCAGCTCCTTCGTGTCGGCAAACGGGCCGTCCTGCACCTGACGTGCGCCACCACGAAGGCGTACGGTGGTCGCCATGGACGGCGGTTGCAGGCCAGCGCCGCCCGCAGCCACACCGGCCTGACCAAGGGCGTTCGAGTAGGCGGTATAGGCAGCCCAGTAGGACCCGGCGCGCGCCGGGTCTTCACGCGCGGCAAGTTCGGCCGGGTTTTCGTAGACGATGATGGCGTACTTCATGGTCGGCTCCTGGTGTCGGGAAGGAGAAACGCCCGTGGTGAGCGTCTCGTGCCCTGATGTCGGCCCAGCCGTCATCCAATCGACAATCTCGCCGACGCCGCGCGGTGGCGGGCGCCGATGGGCCGTGCGATCGCTACTATTCTCCCGTTCGTGCGGCCGACGCGGGCGGCCGCGCCATTCCCTCTGGTGGGTTCGGGAGACACAGATGAAAGGTGCCGGTGGAACCGAGGGTGGGCTCGGGCTGTTCTTCGGCGGTCTCGCCATGGTGATCGCCGGCGGCTACCTCTTTATGCAGCGCGTCACGGTCAGCAGCGGCTTTTGGGAGTACGGAGGACGAAGTGCGTTCGGCCTCACATTGCTGCCGCTCCTGGTTGGCATCGGCATGTTGTTCTTCAACGGCAAGTCGGTCATCGGGCGCCTGCTGACCGGTGGCGGCCTGCTCGTGATCGTGGTGGGCATCATCGCCAACCTGCGCGTCTACTTCGGCCCTGCGTCTCTGTACGACACGCTGCTCATCCTCGGGCTGCTGGCCGGCGGCATCGGTCTCGTGGCGCGCTCGCTGCGACCACCACGACAATCCACGACCGAGGCGTAACGTGGATCGCAACGCGCCGTGCTTTTGCGGGTCCGGCAAGAAGTACAAGAAATGCCACGGGGCCGCCGTACCGCCTGAAGCGGCCGCACTCCCCGCCGACGCGCGCGCCGAGTGGCTGCGCGGTGATGCCGTGCTGCAGCGTCAACGACGCGTAGGGCAGGAACTGCTCGACTGGGCCGAGAAAAAGATGACCGCCGACTGGATCGATGCGGCGCTGGACGCGTGGGGGGTGAACGAGGATGAAGATGTCGACGAGGCCGTGTCGGACCTCTTCACGACCTGGTCGCTGTTCAACTTCGAACCGGGTTCACTGGGTCGTCCGGTCGCGGCCGCGTGGCTCGATGACGCAGCCGGCCGGCGCAGTGATGCGGACACCCGCGCGCTCGTGAGTGCGGCGCTGCGCGCACCGCTTGGACTCTGGGCCATCGAGACGGTGGAGGCGGGCGTCGGCGCGACGGTCACCGATCACCTCAGCGACATCACGTACTTCGTACACGAGCCCGATCTCACGCACGATCTGTCGCCCACCGAGTTTGTGCTGGCGTACATCATCAGCGTCGACGATGTTCAGGTGTTTTCGGGCTTGCACGCCGATACCCTGCTGTTCATGGACGGCAAGGAGCTGACTGCCGACGTGCTCGCCGACGCGAACCATGCCACCGCGCCGCTGCCGGCAGCGCTCCAGCGAGATCCGGCGTGGCAAATCCGGCTGGCGCGACGGTTTTCGGAGACGGCGGCGGCCAGCTATGCCGAGCATCCCGACGACAGCGATCCTGACGCCGAAGATCGTCCGTGACCAAGCGGGCAGTACCAGGAAATTCCTGATACTGCCCGCGGCCGTTCCGAACGTGACCAGAAGGTCGCGTGGTACGCGATTTAGAAAGTCGTGCTCACCGTGAAGAACACCTGACGCGGCGCACCCGTCAGGAACGTCGGCAAGTCACCACGGGCCACGAACCCGCCGCTGCCCATCGTCGCGATGTAGCGCTCGTCGAGCAGATTGTTGGCGTTCAGCTGCAGTTCCAGCGACTTCACCGCGCCGATCTGGCCGAGGCGATAGCGCGCCGAGAAATCGGACACGAAGTACCCCGGCACCTTGCCCTTGCCGTCGCCAGCCGTCGCCAGGTCGTTGGTGTAGGTGAAGAAGCGCTCGCCCACATAACGACCGCCCAGCGAAAGGCTCAGCTTGGAGCGCGTGTACGACAGTGAGGCATTGAGCATCTGCTGCGGTGCATCCTGCACGAACTTGTCCTTCGTGTTCACCAGCGAGTTCGGATCGGTCGGGTTGGTGCGGTAGTCTTCGCCGAACTTCGAGCTGTTGAACGTGGCCGAGACGAAGCCGCGGAAACCGCGCGACAGATCCGCGTTGAGCACACCCTCGAGTCCCATCGTGTTGACGGAACCGACGTTGCCGAAGCCGGAGGCACACGTCACGGTCTGCGGGCACAGCGCGACGCCGAGCAGGCGATTGCGATAGTCGATGGTGTACGCAGTCAGCCCCGCTTCGACCTGACCGCGACGGGTGCGGGCACCAAGCTCCAGCGTCGTGGCGCGCTCAGGCTTGGCCGTGTTCTTGAAGAAATCGAAGGTCGTGACGGCCGTGTTGTACACACCACCCGCGGGATTCAGCGGAAACTGGTTGACGTTCTCGGACCAGTTCGCGAACAGCTCGTTGTTGTTGTTGACCTTGAAGACGGCGCCGACCTGCGGCAGCAGCTCGCCATCCATCTCGATGGTGAGCGACGGGCGCCCCTGATCTGCGAAGATTGGGGCGACGATCCCGTTCGTCGGCGTGTTGCCGTTGTTGCGGAAGTCTGCGGTGACACTGAGGAACTTGGCGCCATAGGTAAGCGTGAAACGCTCATCCAGCAGGCGGCTGGTGTTCTGCAGGTACAGCAACGTCGTGGTCACGTCGGCCGTGCGATCGTAGTCCAGCCGCAGCACCCGGTTGAAGTCCACTTCGGGTCCTTGCTGATAGTTCACGAGCCCCCAGCGCGGACGGCGATTGCTGGACTCATTCATCTCGTACCATCCACCCACCTCGAGCTGATTGCTCACGCTGCCGAGCATG
Source organism: uncultured Gemmatimonas sp. (assembly GCA_964565915.1). Taxonomy (GTDB): domain Bacteria; phylum Gemmatimonadota; class Gemmatimonadetes; order Gemmatimonadales; family Gemmatimonadaceae; genus Gemmatimonas. The sequence goes on along the minus strand of CAZMGX010000011.1, from coordinate 22,939 downwards.
AACGACGCGGTACCCTTGGCCATCAGGCCGGAGCGATTGGCCTTGTACTGCGTCTGACGGAACATGATTGGGTCGGGGCTATAGCTCGCCCCGTAGCTTGGGGCGTGCCAGTCGCCGCCGCCGCGATTGAGGTGCAGGTACGGCTGCACTTCAATGCGGGTCGTGGCCGTTGGCTTGAACTCACCCTTCACGTACGCCAGGTGATCCATGCGCGCGCCTTGGGCCGAGCTGAAGTACGACGCGTCGGTCAACTCGGTGTATGTCGGGATGCTGGCCTGCGCGAACTGCTTCGCCGTGTTCCAGTCCGTCAGGTAGTCGAAGTACGGACCAAAGCCAAAGGTGTTGGAACCGGGCGCCGTGCTGTTGAAGACGGAGAGCGACAGATCCATGAAGTCGCTTTCCTTGCGGTTCGCGTAGTTGTAGAACGCAGTGAACTTGCTGGATCCGACGAACAGGTTGGCTTTCAGGTTCAGTTGCTCGTGCCACGTTTCACCCGCGCCGAACAAGCCGCTCTGGCCGAACAGCAGGTTCTGTTCACCGGGGAAGTTGGAGAAGCGATCACCGCCCCCTTTCCACTTATCGGTGTCGAAGCGGGAGAACGACGCGAACGCCGAGAGGCCGTTGCTGCCGCCGAACGTCTTGAGACCCATGTCGTAGCGCAGCATGGTGCGGCGAGACGAGTACTGTCCGCCCATCTGCTGCAGCGTGAACTTCTGCCGCCCAGCGGGGTCCGCCGAGGCGTACTGCACGACACCGCCGAGGTTGTTGGCCGATGCCGTGCCGAGTGCACCGGTTCCCTGCGTCACGGACGCCGATTCGAGATTGGCGGCGTCGACCGCGCGCCCCACGCCAAGGCCATTCCAATTGCCGTAGGACATGTCGCCCAACGGAATGCCGTCCATGGTCTGTCCGATCTGGGCAGACTGGAACCCGCGCATGGTGATGCGGTTGGACCACTCGTACATGCCGAAGCCGTCGGCCGACTGCACGTTCACGCCGGGTACGCGCTCGATCACCTTGAGTGCGCTGGTGCCGGGCGCCGTCTGTTTCAGTGTGGCACTGTCGACGGCGGAGGCGGCCCGCGAGCTGCCACGCCCGGTCACGCCGGTCACGACGATCTTGCCGAGGGCCTGCGCGGAGTCACGCGTGCCGGCCTGCTGGGCCGCCACGCTTGTCGCGGACAGGAGGAGGAGCGACGACGCGGCCGCTACCTGTGCGAGCTGGGAGTGAGACAAATCGAATCGCATGAGACACGGGGTTGAAGATGCGGCGAACCGTCGTCGGAGCGACGGACGCGACAACATCCCTGTCTCAGGTTCAGCTGTGATGGCGATTCGGTCCCGGTTGCTCCACGAAACGGTCACGGTGTTGTCTTCAGTCGACCGCCGTTCGCAGAGCTTGGCCGTCCGTGACCGGCTGCTATCGTCAGGATACCGGTATAGTCGGTTGGTCGCCTGTCACGTACACTTATGCGTGATCTGCACAGCGCTAATCCCTGCGCGCGCCGGGCAGCACAACCTGACAGATCCGACCTCAACCCCGGGCCGGATTATTCACCGCCACCCGGAAGGAAAGCGCAGCATGGGCCTGATTCCCGCTTCGCACCACGGGCATTTCGCCGGCCCCAACCGCCTCTGGTTCATGCCGGGCACCCCCGCTCACGTCTCTGACGGCACCCTCGAGGTCGCGGCGGACGTGGTGTCCATCACGTGGGCTCACGAGGGGACCCCGAAACACGGAACACTCACACTTCGTGGCCCAGCGTCATCGTGTCGCGCTGACTTCACCGACACGTTTCACGCGGCCGCTGGTCTCGTGGCGCACGGACATATGCAGGCCAGCAGGCTGCTGCTCTTCACTACTTATCCGGCCGGTGACGGATCGCCGGATTGGGGCTGGCGCATCGAACTGGACTGGGCCGACCCGGACAAGTTCAGCGTTCGCATGTTCAACGTATTCCCCGACGGCACAGAAGCCATCGCCGTGGACCTCGGCGGCGCGAGGACATGATGCCGCGGGGGTGTCGCCCTTAGTACTTTCGCACCAAGAGCGCCCCCATCACCACCAATAGAATGCCGGCGACTCGACCACCCGAGATGGCGCGATGCGGCACGCCGAGCACGCCCGCGTGGTCGATGGCGACGGCCGTCAGCAGCTGACTGGCGATCGCGAGCGTGAGCATGTTGGCCACGCCAATGCGCGGGGCGGCGTAGGTTGCCGCAGTCACGAACACGGCACCACATAGGCCACCGACCCACGCCCACCACGGGAGCGTACGCAACAGCGCGCCGTCGCCGGCAACCCGTTGTACGCTGGCCACAATCGTGAGCGCCACGGTGCCGACGAGAAACGAGATCAGGGCGGCGTTGACGGGTGAGCCGACCGCGCGGCCGAGTGTGGCATTGATTGGCCCCTGCAAGGAGATCATCGCGCCACCGGCGATGATCACGGCAAAGGAGAGCGACGTATTGGTCATGTGGGGCGTGATGACGAAAGGCCGTGCCGATGAGAACGGTCAGGCGACACTGGCCGCATCCAGAATCTTCTGCAGCTGCGTGATTTCATCGTCATTGACCAGATGCCCCATGCCGGGATACAACGTGCAGGTGACGGCTGCACCAAGGCGTTGGAACACCGCTGCGGTGTCGAGGACGCGTTCCTTGGGGATGTGCCCGTCGACGTCACTGCAGCCGAGGAACACGGGCATCGCGTTGTAGTCAGCGGTCACGTCGTCCCATGTTGTGCCCGGTGGGCCAATGAGACCACCACTGAACAGCACTGCACCGCCATACCGTCGTGGATGGCGCAGGACAAATTCGGAGGTGAGGCAGGCACCTTGTGAGAATCCCAAGAGGACGATGCGGTGCGCGGGCATGCCGCGCGCGATCGATGACTCGACCAGCGCGTCGAGCATCGCGAGCGCGGAGCTCAGTCCAGGTTCATTGCCCGCACGCGGCGTCATGAAACCGTTCGGGTACCAGGTCCCGCCGGCGGCGGCGGGCGCCGCACAGGCGATGCGCGGGCGATCAAAGCGCTCGATCAGTTCGAGGATGTTCTTGGGTGCGGCGTTGCGCCCATGCACCATGATGAGCAGGGCATCGGCGCCATCGAGCGGCGCACCGGCGTAGACCACGGGTTGATTGGCATGAGGTTCCATGCGTGAAAGGTGTAGCGGGGTCGTGGCTCTCGCCATACTGTCAGAGCTCACGCCTTGCCACCGGAAGCTCCGTGCCGATTCATCGTTTCTATCGCCGTGCTGCTGCCCATCCGGACGCCGTCGCCGTGTCCGGCCCCAACGGTGATCTCACCTATGCGGCGTTGCGAGTCGAAGTAGACGCAGTTGCCTGTGTGCTGCAGCAGCTGGACGCATCCCCGGGCAGTCGCGTGGGTATCTGTGCGCGGAACACGACCCACCATCTCATCGCGCTGCTGGCCACATACGCCGCCGGGAAAGTCTGGGTGCCACTGAGCCCGCGGAACGGACGAAGCGATCTCGACGCGATGATCGCGGCAACGCGGCCCAGCATCATAGTGACGGACCGTGCCAGCCGGGAGCGATTCTCGATCACGGATGCGCTGCGTGACGTGCCGCTGGTGCTGGCCGATGACGAGGTTGTCCCAGGTGATGCGAGGAATCCGGAGGAACCACCAACCCTGCGGACGCTGGCGCAGCGCTATCACGGACACATCCCGCGCGTGACCGAGCGGTCGATGGACGACGCACAGATCATCAAGTTCAGCGGCGGAAGTACCGGGACCCCGAAACCGGTCGTGCAGTCCGTCCGCTGCCTGCATGCGCAGGCCGATGGTCTGCGAGACTTCTTCGATTTTCAGGCCGACGATGTGAACCTCATCGTCGCGCCGCTCACGCACGGTGCGTCCTGCTTCGTGCTGCCGATCCTCGAGCGTGGCGGTCGACATATCCTGCTCGACAGCACGGCGCCCTCGACGGTGTTGGCCGCGATCGAACGCCATGGCGTGACCACGATGTACGCGCCGCCAACGCTGCTCTACGCGCTCATGGGCGCCGGGGAACCGACGCCGTCACGGCAGTCGCTTCGGCATGTGATCTACTCGGCCGCACCGATGACCCCCGAACGCATTCGCGCGTGTCAGCGGTTCTTCGGCCCCGTCGTCGAGACGGCATACGGTCAGGTGGAGGCGCCGCAGATCATCTCGGCCATGCGTGCGCATGAGTTGCTGGACGACGCAAACCTCGAGTCGGTCGGCCGTCCATCGTCGGTCGTGACGGTCGGCATCATGGCGCCGGATGGGACCCTGCTGCCGGCCGACACTGTGGGTGAGATCGTAGTCCGCGGACCGCTGCTGATGAGCGGGTATCTCGATCGCGAGGCCGAGACGGCGAGTGCGCTCAAGGATGGCTGGTTGCACACGGGCGACCTCGGGGTGCTGGACCAGCGTGGCTATCTGTACATCCGCGGCCGCCTGCGCGAGCTGATCAACAGCGGTGGATTCAAGATCTTTCCTGGCGACGTCGAGGCCTGCCTGGCGCGCCACGCCGCCGTCGCCGAATGCGCCGTGTTTGGGGTGAGCGACGCCAAGTGGGGAGAGGCGGTGAATGCGGCGGTCGTGTTGCGCGAGGGCGACGCGGCGACGGCCGAGGAGCTGATCGCGTGGGTGAAGTCGGAACTGGGATCGGTGAAGGCGCCAAAGCAGGTATGGTTCGTGTCGGCGCTCGCGCGTAATGCGGCCGGCAAGGTGAGCCGCGCAGCGGTCCGTTCCACGCTGCTGGGGTGAAGGCACCCGCGGCGATCCGACCATTGACCTTTCCAACATCACACCGTCAGTTCCCACATGTCTGATACCTTGGTCATCGTCGGCGCCGGCATTGCGGGCGTGAGTGCAGCGTACTACCTCGCGGCGCGTCACGGTGTCGCCAATGTCGTGCTCGTCGACGAACGCGATCCGCTCACGCTCACGAGCGACAAGGGGACGCAGGGCTACCGCAACTGGTGGCCCGGTCCCGACGACACCATGCTGCGGTTCGTATCGCGCAGCATCGACCTGATGGAGCAGGCCGCGCACGAAAGCCACAACGGATTCCGGCTCAATCGGCGTGGATACCTCTTTGGCACCGCGACGGAATCCGGTGTGCGCGACTTGCGCACCGCGGCCGCACGCGTGTCGTCGTTCGGCATGGGTGCGGTGCGCGAACACCGTACCCGCGACACGTACGCGGCCGCGCCGGCCGAGGGCTTTGTCGATCAACCCGATGGCGCCGACTTGCTGTTGGATGAAGCGGCGCATGCCGCGTTTCCGTTTCTGTCGCCAGCGACGCGCGCCGTGCTGCATGTGCGGCGCGCCGGGTGGATGAACGCGCCCGCGATGGGCAGTTGGATGTTGAGGCAAGCGGTTGGCGCGGGTGTCACGTACCTCAAAGACCGCGTGGTTGGCATCGACGCCGCGGGTGGTCGTGTGCGCCGTGTGCAGTGCGCCTCGGGAACGTACCTTGATGCAAGCCGCGTGGTCCTCGCAGCCGGACCGCTCTTGCACGGCGCGGGTCGCATGCTCGGCATCGACCTTCCGTTGCATCACGAGTTGCATGCCAAAGTCACCTTTGCCGATACGCAGCAGGTGATTCCACGGTGGGCGCCGTTCACGATCTGGAACGACCCCGTGATGTTGGGTGCACATCAGCTGCCGGCCGGTGTGCATGTCCGGCCATTCGATGGGCCTCGCGGCAACGAGATCTTTGCCATCTGGACGTATCACACGGAACCGTGTTGGCCCGTCTGGCCACCGGCCTTCGACAGCGACTATGGTGCGAACTGCGTTCGTGGATTGGCAGACATGATACCGGGCATGTCGGTGTATGCAAACCACCGTACGTTCGGAGTGACCGATGGTGGCTACTACTGCAAAGCGCCCGACAATCGTCCGCTCATTGGTCCGCTGCCGGTCGATGGCGCGTACGTCCTCGGCGCTCTGTCTGGCATCGGCATCATGGCGTCACACGCGGCCGGCGAGCTGCTCGCGCTGCATGTCACCGACTCCACGATGCCCGACTATGCCAAGGCGTTCCTGCCGTCGCGATTTGACGATCCGGCATACGCGAGCATCGTGGACGGGTGGGGGAGGCTGGCCGGGCAGTTGTAACTCCGTGGCGATATGGCCGATTACGGTCGAAGCGCTGCCGGCTTCAAATACAGGTCGAACCACCGGCGCTCATTCAGCATGCGATGCACGGCGTTCCATGATCCCGCAATGCCGTGTGGTTGGTCCGCATATTGAATCATCCTGGTCGGCACGTTGTTCTTCTTGAGCGCCACGTAGTATTGCTGATTCTCTGAATATGGGACACGCTGATCCACCTCACCATTGATGAACAGCGTCGGCGCCTTCACGCGATTGGCGTACGTCATCGGCGACTGCCGGATCATCGTCTCGCGCGCTTTCGCATCCCACGGTGCGCCCCAGAACTCCATCTCCTTGGTCACGGGGATATCGGAGTTCGCATAGTCGCTGGTCCAGTTCACGATGCCGGCGCCTGAGGCGGCTGCGGCAAACCGATCGGGATACTGACCGATGAGCCAGTTCGTCATGAAGCCGCCATACGAGTGGCCGATAGTGGCGACCTTCGAGCGGTCGATAGGATACCTGGCGATGGCGTGGTCGACTCCGGCCATGACATCCTGACCATCCTTGGTACCCCACGCCCCCCACGTGGCCCACAGAAACTTCTCGCCGTAGTTGGTGGAGCTCCGGAAGTTCGTTTCCAGCACGAAGTATCCGTTCGCCGCGAAATACTGATGCTTGAAGTTGAAATTGTAGGTGGTAGCCGCGTGTGGCCCTCCGTGGCTGCTCACGATCAGCGGATACGGTCCAGCATTCGGACGATAGTTGTACGGGTAGAGAATCCACCCTTCGATTTCCGTACCGTCTGCACTCTTGAACAGGAGCCGGTCCGACTTGCCAAGCGCCACTTCACTAAGGAACGCCTCGTGCACGTTCGTGAGCTGCTGCTCGCCGCTGCCATCGACATTTGCAATGAACACATCGGACGGCTTTTCAAACGTGCCCACGGTGTACACGATCCTGGTGAACGCCTTGTTGAACGTGATGCCGCTGTGCGTGCGTTGGCCCCGGGTGAGCTGTTCCACCGCACCTCCATTCGGCGATACACGAAACAACTGTGTTGTGCCACCCACCCCACCTTCGAAGTAGATGTACCGGCCATCAGGACTCCACTGCACATTCGACGGCAGATAGTCCCATGTCTCGGTGACATTCTTCTCTCCGCCACCACTCGGCGACATGACAACGATGTCCACGGCCCCACCATGGTTGAGCTTCTTCGCAATCACGTGGTCGCGTGTGAACTGCCGAGTGGCCAGAACCACAGTCCCATTCGGAGAGAGACGCGCGCCGTTGTAGTCGTACTCGCTGTTCGGCGTCAGCCGACGAAGGCTCCCGTCGCGTGTGACACTCCAGATATCGGTGCGCCCGTACGAAAGTTCATCGCGATAGGTGGAGTCTGCGCTGAAGATGAGACCGCTGTTGTCCGGCAGCCACTGCACGCCGGTGGGCCGCAGGCCGAGCTTCGTGATGGCCGAGGCGGTTCCCCCCGCGGGCTGCAGATAGATTTCCTGCGGCGGGTTGATCTCCGGATCCTTGGCATTCGGTGTGGGGAAAGGCGCGCCATCGCGATGAAAATCCATCCAGTCGAACTGCGCGCCCTTGAAGCGCTCTTCGTGGCGCTTTTCGAAGTCGGTGAGCGCGGGTCTGGGCTTCCGCGCGAAGTCGACATTGCGCACCGAAGCGATCCATTGTCCGTCGGGACTTGGTATCGGCGCGCCGCCACCACGACCACCGGGTGTATTGGGCTCGTTGGTGACGCGCTCGGCGGCACGCGAACCGTCCACGGGCACACGCCACCGTTCGACGACATTACCGTTGGTTTCCTCGACGCGTGTGGTGATGTTGAACGTCACCCAGAGTTCGTCGGCGGAGAAGGCCGGCGCGCCGACGGTCTTGACGCGATAGTAGTCCTCAACCTGCAGTGCGCGCTTGGCAGGTGTCTGTGCGGACAGCGTGACGGGAACGGCGATCACCAGCCATGCGGTAGACCACGGCGAACGACGCGACATGAATGGGCTCCGGGAGTGATGGCCTTCTGTATGCCTGCTGAGTGACTGCGTGACATTCTGCGACAGGTCGCGCCTCGTCGATGTTGGGTGGCGGCATCAGTCATGCCACGATGCGCCTTACCCGGGAATGCGCGCCACCACCAACGAAATATTGTCCGTCCCACCACCCGCGAGTGCATCGTTGCACAGCTGAATGCCGATCTGCTCCACCGTCCATGGCTGACTGAGGATCAGCGTGATCCGTTCGTCCGTGACGTGCTTCGTCAGGCCGTCGGAGCAGAGCAGGAACATATCGCGCGGCTTGAGGTCCACGAGCCCGAGTGATGGTGTCATGAACGACCCACCGACGGCACTGGTCAGCTGATGCGTGAGCGACGAACGCATGGCCTGCTCTTCGCTGATGGCGCCCATATCGAGCAGCTCTTCGGCCATCGTCTGGTCGCGCGTCAGGACACGCAAACGCCCGTTGCGCAGGTACATGGCACGACTATCACCGACGTGTACCACATAGGCGCGGGCACCGACCAGCAGAGCCATGGTCAACGTCGTCGCCGGCGGGCGACGCCGATGGGCCGCCGCTTCAGTCACGCGCTCATGCGCGCGCTGGACGCCCGCCTCCAACTGCTCCATGAACTGGTGTTCGCTATTGGCGTCGAGGCTGTTGAAGCAGGCGGACGCAGACGCCATGTAGGTCATCATCGTCGTCGCGGCCTCATGCGAGGCTTCCTCGCCCCCTTCGTTGCCGCCGACGCCGTCGGCGACCAGCATCAACAGCGCCTCGAAGTAGGCATCACGCTCGATCTGCGCCGCGCCATCGACGTTGGAGTGCATGAGCGTCAGCGTCTTCCGGAGGGCGGCGACGGCGAACCGATCCTCATTCTCCGTGCGTACCTGGCCGACATGACTGATGCCGTACACTTCCGCCCCCGCGTAGGCGCTCGTGTTCACCGCACTGGTGCTCATGGCATGGCCTCCGGCGCCGTGAGCATGCCACGCGCGATGCGCTGGAAGATCTCCTCGACGCCCTGTCCCGTCTTGGCGCTGGTCTCAACCGTGTTCCACAAGGCCGCGAGCGATTGCTGCTCATCGGCGCGCATGACCCACTGCTCGGGTAAGTCGGCCTTGTTCAGTGCAACGACCGTGGGGACGATGCCGGCGGCCCCCTGCACGAGGGAATTGAGCGCGGGCAGCTCTTCCCACGTCTCGCGTCGGGTCAGGTCGACGACAAAAATCACGCCGTGCGCCCCGCGGACGTAGCTGGGCGGGATGTCCTCGTCGGCTTCTTTCCCGGCGATGTCCCAGAGTACGAGCGTCACCGGCTGCTGGTCGACCTCCACACTTTTCCGGTCGATCTTCACGCCGACGGTGGAGTGATACTTCTCGGAAAATCTGGAATGCACGAACTGCTGCACCAGGCTGGTCTTGCCGGCGCCGAAGACGCCGATCATGCACACTTTCTTCTGGATCATCGATCTGGTGTTGTTGCCCGTTCCTGGCGGACCACCCGCACGACAAACGATACGCTGCGATTCAGCCGGGCGCGAACCGACGGATCGTCGGCCGAGAGCAAAGACGTGGCCCCGAGCGCCTGTGTGGAGAGTGAGGTCTCCGGGACGCCCGCGCGCACCAGGGCCGCACGCACCGCTGCCGCGCGGTCGGCGCTCAATGACTGATTCGTGGAGTCCATCCCCGTCGGGTCGGCTCGGCCGGCCAGCTCGATTTCGAGATGCCGACCTACGTGGCCGAGCGTGGCGATGACGGCGTTCACCTGTCGCGCGGTCGAGTCGATGATCACGAGTGCGAGCGGGGAAAGCCGAGCGGAGGCGACGGCGAACAGCACGCGCCGTTGCTCGATGGCGGCGATGGCGGTTGCCAGTTCTGGTGACAGCGGCGTCTGGACGCTGTCGAGATCGAGGACGCCGACTCCCGCCGGAAGGACCCGCAGCGCGTTGATATTCTCCACCCACGCCATGGGTGCCGAGCCGCTCGCTCGCAGGGTATCACCAGTAAGCCTCAGCACAACCGACGGCGGTGCACCCAGTTGGCGACGCGCCCGTTCCACCACCATGGGCGAGTCCAGCGAGATGTACGGCTGCCACCGACCGTCGATACGCGTCGTGTCGGCGCCGACGGATGCAAGCACTGCGGCAGGTGTGGCGGCCAAAGGATCACGCAGTCCGGACAGCCGCGATCGCCGCCACCCGTGCTCTGCGCGCACCAGCACGATGCCGGGTTCCGACTCCAGCCGCGCAGTCGCCCGTTGCCACGCCGCCGCGCGCCGATAGAGCAGTACGCCGATCAGCGACGCCAGCACAACGAACAACAGCAGCCACGGCCACCACGCCACGCCGCGTTGCCGCGCGCGATCCGTCTGCAACACGGTCTCGAGGCAGTCGGACAGCAATTCGCGCGCGGGTTCGAACGGGGTGGCGTCGCCCGAGAATCCGGCCAGCGGATCGGCGAAGCGGAGATGAATCGACTCGATCGTTTCGCGCAGTTTGCCCTTGAGCGACTCGGGCACCGGTCCACGCACGACGGCGGCGAGAATCGCCTGTGGGCCCGGCTCCACGATCACGCCCAGTTCGCCGACCTTGAAGCTGGTCAGACCGCCAACCTCGCGCTCTTGCGCGAACGAATCGCCGACAAAATCACGGATCGCCGTCAGCATGCCCGAGATCAGATCCCCGTCGGTCGTCGCCAAGTCCGGCGACGACACATGCGCCAGCAGTAACCCGGTCTCGGCGTGAATCAGCAGCACCTGCTCGACGCGATAGAGCAGCGAGTGGCGGATGACGACTTGGGCATAGGGCACGCCGGTGCGCCACGCTTCGAAGCGCCACTGCAGTCCGCGCAGCGAGAGACTCTGTCCGATGCCGGCGTTGACGGAGGCAACGAGTCCGGCCAGCGCCTCGCCGATCGCCTTGCGGATCGCCGGGCCGAGCACCGGGAAAATCGCGCTGGCGATGGCGGTGGGGTGTTTACGCACCGACTCCGCCAGCGCCTTTTCGACGGACGGCGCCAGCGCGATCGCGAGTTGGCGGTCCCCGCGATCGGTGCGACGGAAGATGGCTTCCGGGAGTTCGTCGGCGAGACGTTCGGGCGTGAAGCCGACCTGATCGATACGCGCGCGCAATTGCGCGAGCTCGCGCTGCTCGCGCCCGACCAGAATCGTGCGCAGCTGCGCCAGGTCCTGTTCGGCCTTCGCGTCGGAACCGGTCGCGTCGTCCGGGGTGTCCCGCAATGCGGGATCGTCCGCCACGACTCAGCCCTGCGTATCGCCTTCGCTGTCGACTGCGGAGCCGGGGTCGTCCAGTCGCCGGGCCACTTCGGCGAGCATGCGGGCGAGCGCGACGCGATCCGTCTTCTTCGTCATCAACTCCTGATGCTTGCCGGCCATGTCCGCGGTGAGTGCCTGCCTCGTCCGCGCGAATTCGGACGAGGTGGCGCTGGCGTGCATGAGCAGCTGATCACGGATCTCTGCGTCGGCCAGGCTGGTGGCTTCCTGCAGACGCAGGTGCCGCTGCTCGAGATCGCGATGGGCCTGCGTGAGTTCTGCACCCAGTGCGCGCGTTTCTTCGCTGCCGCGTGAGCGGTCAGCCGTCATACGCTCGCTGGCCGCACGGAATTCGTCGCGGGTCCGCGATTCGAGGTCGTCGATTTTGCGGATGAGGTCGGTACGAAGTTGGTTCTGTTCACGCAGGAGCCGTTCTTCCATGGCCTGCAGCCGAGACTCGACGGAGCGCATCTGCGCCCCGAACAGAATGTCGCGAACGGCTTCGAGGCTCTCGGGGACCGCGCTGGCGGGCTGAGCCGATGAAGAGGGGTCTTGCATGTCCATCGCGTACTCTTTCGTCTGGAGGAATGTGGCCGGCGTGAGTCCGAACTTCGCGTCGAGCCCGCACCGCGTGGCCGACCCGCGCGCGTATATGATGGCGCACGAGTCGCCCTACCGCATCCTGCGTGCCACGCGAAAGGGCCGGCACACTTGGTGGGTACGACATGGCGTCCGGTCAGGCGGCCGACTGAAACCGGCGCATGGGCGCCTCGTAGCAGTGATGATGAACGTCCAGAAACTGGGTGACCCGCGGAAACGCGGGCGATATGTGCGGGACCCCCTCGTTGCCGGGTTCCTGGCCGCTGGTGCATTCGCTGCCCTGGTAGCGGTGCCCGTTGCGGGCGCGCAGGCGCGGGACTCGGTCCGCTTCGCGACCATCGACGCCTATGTGACGGCGGCGCTGCGAGCCGATCGTGTGCCCGGTGCAGCGTGGGCCATCGTGCATGGGGACTCGCTGGTGCACGTGCGTGGCATGGGAGCGATCGCCAGCGGGCAGTTGATCACGGGGGACACACCCTTCGTCATCGGCTCGATGAGCAAGTCGTTCACCGCACTGGCGATCATGCAACTGGTCGAGCAGGGTCGCCTTGAACTTGATGCGCCGGTGCAACGCTACCTGTCGTGGTTCCGCGTCGCTGATCCGGCGGCGTCGCAGGCGATCACGATTCGGCACCTCCTGCTGCATACGAGCGGCATCCGTCCCAGCGCCGCGCGCGCCACGGACGCGCGGCCGTCGATCGAGGGGCAGGTCCGTGCGTTGCACCACGCGTCCCTCGCGCGGACACCGGGTTCGGCACACGAGTACGCCAGTCCAAACTATCTCGTGCTCGGCGCTGTGATCGAAGCGGTTTCGGGCATGCCGTACGCGGACTATGTGCAGCGGCGGATCCTCACACCGCTCGGCATGACGCACAGCTTCACCGAGCAGGACGAAGCGATGGCGGCCGGCCTGGCGACCGGGCATCGCTACTGGTTTGGCTTCCCGCTGGCGGCAACGTTGCCGCACGAATTTGACCGCCTGCCGACGGCGGCGCTGATCAGCAGTGCTGCTGACCTTGCGCGTTTTCTGATCGCCCAGCGTGTCGACATCGCCCGCGCCGACCGCAGGGTGCTGTCGCAGGCCGGACTGTCGGCGATGCAGACCGGCGGTGTCGACGCGGACGGCTTCGCCTACGCTTTCGGCTGGCGCATCAGTCGACTGCACGGGGTCCGCGCCGTGCACCATGGCGGAATCGTGCCCAACTACCGCGGCAAGATGGTCATGCTGCCCGATTCGGGGTGGGGCGTGGTGGTGCTCACCAACGCGTCGTCGTCTCTGCCGCTGCCACTCGTTCCAACCAGTCATCGGATCGCCGACGCCGTCGCCGGCTACCTGGTCGGTGCGCCACTCGATGACGGCTCGTCGCGATTCCGGATTGTCCACTGGGGATTGCTGACGGGCACCGTGCTGATCCTGCTCTCACAGTTTCGTGGCCTGTGGCGATTTCGCGGACGCGGACCGTCGACCGCGGCGCGCGGACGCGAGATGCGCTCCACGGTGCTGGACGTGGCGTGGGTGTTGTTCGCGGTGCTGTGGCTGCCGCGGATGGCCGGCATCACCTGGCCCGAGATGTTTCGCGGCTCACCGGATCTGGCCTGGTGGTTAGTCGTGACGTTGGTGCTGAGCGCGGCGACGGTGATCGCGCGAGCGCATCGGCTGATCACTTCCCCCGCGTGAGCCGTGGTGCCCGACGATGCAGCCGGAACGGATCAGGGTTCGCGAAAGGTCGAGGCCGGAATCTCCAGCACATATCCGCGCTGGCGCAGCCTGACAGCGGACACACGCTCCAACGCCGCGAACGCAGACCGTGTTCCGCGAATCCGATACACAAAGACCACTACGTCTTTTCCGGCTTGATACTCCGGAATATCGGATGTGGGGACCAGGCGACGGCCACGGGGATAGACGATCCGGTCGCCTTCAGACGACGCCGGGCGTTCGGGCATCGGGTCGACGAGGTACGACGACTCCCGTTCCCACAGCTGCACCGCAATGGTATCGGCCGTCAGGTTGACCACGGATATGTCACTGGCAGGGCCGAGGCTGCCGGACCCATCACAGCCGACGAGCAGCGGCAGCGCGATGCCAACGACGCGGAGGTACGTGCGAGCGAGCGCACCGGCGCGGCAGGCGATGTCGGACGCGGAGGGCATGCGAGGGCAACCACGCAACGCCATCTTGCGTCACCGTTTCGATATGTGGCAACACCTTGTTCCTCTTCTGAGGGACCGGGGATGCGTTACACTCTTTGTTGGCGCTGGCCATCCTCGTGCCGAGCGTGCTGCTGCCAGCCCCGGCGAGCGCGCAGGACGACCGGGAATCCGCACCACGACCCGGCATTCCCATACGGGTGCTGGCGAATCTGCAGGCCGCCGGATCCACGGTGTTGATGGGCGTGGCCAACGTACGCCACCTCCGCACCGGTGGTGTCATCGTGAATGACGTGAAGAAGCGGCAGCTCGTGGTGTTCGACTCGACGCTGACGCGTCACCGGATCATCTCGGACACGTCCTCCAACTCGCCGAACAGCTACGGACTTCGCCCGACCGCCGGCTCCCTGCTGACGTAAATCGGTGATTCCGCATTGTTCGTTGATCGGACGGGTAGCATCGTCGAGCGGGTCCAACTGCCGAAGGACCGCACGCTGGCGGGTTTCGGACCACGCGGCGTGAGCCATTTGTCGCCGTCCTTGCGCGTGTATTGGTAGGAAGCTCTTCTGCTTCCAGCACAATCACTTTCGCCGAGGACCCTGATCATGAACGCGCCGTCATCCACCCCGACTTCCACTCTTGCGCGCGCACTTCGCGTCGTTCTGGGTGTGACGCTGACGGCGATCCTGACGCTCTCCGTGCTCATCGCCGGCGCGGATATGGGACAAAACGGCGGGTGGTGGGTGGTCGCCGCGCTCGGCAGTTCACTCTGTTTGTTGCTGGCTGCGGTCGGCAACTGGCGCCTGTTGTGGAATGCGATGGGGTAGGTACTGCGTGCGTTGCTCGGGGAACGAGGAGCCCGCGTCGCGATGGGCGTCGTCGCAGTCGCCTTTGCCGTTGGCGCGATGGTGGCCTCCGCCAAAGTAGAGGCGGAAGTGACGACGCTCGCAAGCGCGACGCACACGAAGCGGTAGGTGCGAGATCGACCGGGCGCCAGCTCGCGGTGACGAGGAATGTCAGTGGCTCGACGACGGTCGTAAACGTAGATTGATCAGCGACCTTTGACGGAGACACGATGCTCATCAGCACCCAGCTGGCCCAGGCGATCAACACCCAGATCGGCAACGAATACGCGGCCAGTCTGCAATACCAGTCCATCGCCGCGCACTTCCAGCGCGCGAATCTCATGCTGCTGGCCAAGCTGTTCTTCGCGCAGGCGGACGAGGAGCGACAGCATGCGGAGAAGCTGCTGCACTACGTCCTCGACACGAAAGGCGAGCTGCGCATTCCGGCCGTGCGCGAACCGGTGCATACGTTCCCGTCGGCCGAGGCGGCGGTCGAGGCCGCGTTGGCATGGGAGATCGAAGTGACGGGACAGATCCGTCACCTGATGGACATCGCCAGCGCCGACAACGACTACCTGGCGCAGGGGTTCCTGCAGTGGTTCATCGATGAGCAGCTGGAAGAAGTCAACAAGATGGACCGGCTGTTGAGCGTCATTCGGATGTCCGGCGACCGCAATCTGATCATGGTCGAGGCGTACCTCGTGCACGGTGGCGGCCCGGCGTGAGCCGCAACGCGTAGCCGTAAGAAGTCAGCCGTCGTCAGTCGGGACCGAAGTGATTCGCACCGCTGATGCTGAGCGCCGCGTGGTACTGGTAGCTGGCGGCCTTTCGCGCTGACGGGCGGTCGGCGGCCAGACCGACGGCGCAGCAGACCCGCGTCGAAAACGGCAGTCCGCGTTGGCTGCGTTCCCTGTCGTCGCCCTCAAGCAGTGACCAGAGCAGCAAGACTGCGGTATCGGTACGCCCACGGTCGCTGTACACGAGGCCGGCCAGTCGGTCGAGACCGGACGCCGCGGTGCACTGCTCGGCCGGGAGCGACTGCGCTGCGACGTTCGCCGCGCGCAGGACCGCGTTGGCCTCGTCATCATCATTGGCGTACAGGTATGCGGCCGCCAACTCGCGATACGAAGGCAGGTGTCCGGGGGCGAGTGCAATCGCTCGCGACAGGGGGCGCACGGCTCGGCCAAGGTGTTCCCAGACCGGCGTACACAGCGCCTGCATCAGGCGGCACCGGCCAAGCGCATAGTGCGTTTCGTAGTGTTCCGGATTCGCCGCAACGGCGCGCTCCATCCACTCGATCGCATCGGTCCACGCCCCGAGGTTGGCGAGCGCCATGCCTTTGTGATACAGCGCCGCCGGCGCCGTCGGATCGATGGCCAACGCACGTTCGGCACACGTAATCGCGTCCTGCAGCGCACCCGGATCATCGGGCGACGCCAGCTGAAGCAGCACGCCGGCTTTGGCCTCGATGGCGCGGACGTGGTGGGGTTCGTGCTGCAGGGCGCGTTCGAACAGCGAAGCGGCGGAGGTCATCGCATTCGGTGCGGCGTCGCGCATCACGACGCATCCGCGAAGATACAGGGCCTCCGCGAGCGCCGAGCGCTCCTCAACGACGTCGGTGAGCTGGTCGCTGAGCAGGCCATCACGAGCCAGCGCACGTCGAACCTGACGGGCGGCCGCGTGTTCGAGGACCAGCAGGTCGGTGGCGTGACCAAGGATCGGTTCGAGAGCTTGTGATGTCCCGCGCACCCGGTCCACGACCGACAGCGTGAGGCGCACATTTGCGTTCGTCACCGCGCAGGAGCCACCGATGGCCCATCGTCCGACCGGGCGCCCGTCGGGCGTGGACTCGTTCATGACACGCGCCTTGCCATCGCGTAGTCCCCCGATGATCGCCTCCTGAATGCCGAGGGCGATCCAACGGTCCTGCGGTAGTCCCGTGAACGCGAGTGGCAGAACGGAGATGGCCGGCACGCCGAAGCCTGAGGCCTGTCCTGTTGCTGATTCCTTCAAACCATCGAGCAACGCGTTGCGAAACGTGGTGGCGGAGTCGAAGCGATCCGACGGCGCTTTGGCGAGGCCCCGCTGCACGGCGTGCGCGATCGGGGTGGGGACGTCGGGTGCCAGCCACGACAGCGGCACCGGCGCTTCGGTCATGTGGCGCGCCATGAAGTCGCGGGCCGACTTCCCGGTGATCGGCAGTGTCCCCGAGAGGCACTCGTACAGCATGACCGCCGTGCTGTACACATCGCTGCGTCCGTCGATGGAGCGTTCCGCGGCGATCTGTTCCGGGCTCATGTACGCGGGTGTGCCGAGGGCCACGCCGTGTGCGGTGGCGACGGTTGGCTCGCGTGCGTCCGGCACTTCGACACGGCGTGCGATGCCGAAGTCGGCCAGCAGCGCCCGCGAGCCACCCAGCAGGACGTTGTCGGGCTTGACGTCGCGATGCACAATCTCGAAGGCGTGCGAGTGGGCGAGGGCGGCGAGCACGTCGATGGCCAATTGACAGGCTTCATCGATCGGCAGGCGCCGCTCGCGGTCCAGACGTTCGCGCAAGGACTCTCCGGCGACGAACGGCATCGAGTACCACACGTGTGGCCCCTGACTGCCGACGTCGAAGGCACGCAGGATGTTCGGGTGACGCAGGGTGGTCAGTACGCGCGCCTCGCGCCGAAAACGATCCGCCTCGAGTGTCCCGTGGTACGGCTCGGCCAGCACCTTGAGGGCCACGTAGCGATCACGTGGTGTTTCGTGCGCGAGATAGACGGTGGCCATGGCCCCACGCCCCAGCACCGAGAGGAGCTGGAACCGCGGGGCAAACGCCGCGCGAAGCGAATCGTCGACTGGGCCAAGCGGCATAGACGTCAATGTTCACGCCGGTGTCCGGCATTTGCAACCGAACCGAATGGGGGTGCAGCCGAGCCCGGCGCTCCGCCGGGACCAGCAGCGCGGAATTCCGGCGGAACGCAGTGCGCCGTATATTCGCGCTGGTGAAAGGCACCCTGTCCACCATCGTGCTGAACATTGTGGCGATCGCCATGATCATTCTGGTGATTCGCAGCAAGCTCAAGGGACGCGAACGCGCGACGGGCGAACTCGGTGACCTGGCTCGCGCGCTTTCGCTGGCAGAGCAACCGTCACGCGTCGCCGACAGCATGGCCGCAGCGGATCGAGCGAGGCTTCAGGCCAGCGCGACGGGTCGAGTCGGGGCCGAGCTGTTGGAGAAGCTGCCCGGCGTACAGCATACCCTCTTTGTCGGCATCGTGGATGGCGTGCGGGTCACCCTGTCCGTCGGCGCCGAACGACGCGGACAGAGTGGTCAGCAACGGCTCATGGAGTTCAACGCTCAACCCTCGTCGTCCTGGGGCGTCGGACTTGCGATCGGCCGTGAGCATGGGATGGATCACGTGCTGCAACCAGGTCGACAGGCGCAGGATCTGGCAACCGGCGATGACGACTTTTCGCGTGACGTGTTTGTGCGCGCGACGTCCCCGGAGCGCGTATCAGCGTCCCTTCGCGATCCGGAACTGCGTCGCTCCATCCGTGGCTTGCTGGTGGAGCAACCGCGGAGCTGGATCGACGATCACGGCGTACACGTGCAGATGGCGGGGAGCGCTCCGCCCGTCGAGGTGGCGCGGACGCTGGTTCAATCGATGGTGGGATTGGTGCGTGCGCTTGACGTGATGCTCGCGGCCAGCTGACCGGAGAGCTGAAGGGCCGGACGACTTCAGCGGAATCCCACACCCAAGCCGATTGCGACCGTACCACGCGCGCGCTGCAGGAGCGCCGGTGCCAAGGTTGTGCGGACTGTGAAGACGACATTCACCGCCATCGCTGACACGATGGTCGATGCGACCAGTGGCGCCACCCATGGTCGTCCTGTTGCTGGTGCCTGCTGAAGTTGCTGCATGAGACTCGGCCCCACGAGTGCTCGGAGCGCCGAGCACTCGCAGCAGTAGACGTCCCTAGCGACTGCAAATCGGATCGGTCCATCGTTTCCTCGTGGTCGACACTTACGTGCTCTGACGGCCGATACTAGGGCCCAACGCAAGCAGGCTTCTTCATCGGCGTGGAGCACTACTAGACGTAGCGAGGTGCTTCACTCGTCGCCGGGCACAAGTACCGCGTGCGTGTCGAGCATGTGAAGGGGCACCCTATCTGGCATCAGAAGAGCGGCGAAAAGTGCCAGCGCCGAGCTCGTCACGTCCAGATCTTTCGTTGCTTCCTCGAGATCTGGTCTGACAGCCGACAGCTCGAACTCTCTGACATCGTGCAAGCAGAACACGTTTCTTCCGACCGATAGAACCTTGTTGGTTCCAGTCTCAACGGTCGTTTGCGCAAAAGACTGATAGTTCGAAGGCAAGAACACATACCCTTCCTGATGATCGAGCAGCGCAAGGTCGAGATCCCAAACATCATCAAGTTCTGCTCGGGCGCCACAAAAGAGAAGGACCGCCAAGAGCTGCGACGGACTTGCCCTGAGAGAATGCTCAATGCTTTCGGGATGCAAGCCGAGAGCCATTGTGTAGTGAAATGCATCTTCTCCTGTCGCAGCGGGCCGCGCCACGGCTCCTCGACATTCGATAATCGAGCAATAGTAGCACGAAAGCACGAGTTCATTCAGCGTGTGCCAACCCACTTCAGTGAGGACTGAAGACAATATGAGAAGGTACGGAGCCTGCTCGTCCGAGACCGTCGACAGAGCCGTAACATTCTCTGCGACAATCAAATTGAGAATCGCATTGGTCTCCTCAATTACGTCTGCCCTACGATGGTGGTCGCGGGAAGAGAGCCGAATCCCCACAGCAAGCCAACCCAAAATCCTTGAAACACGAACCGGCAAGAAAAACAGGTTCGCAATTCCATGTCGATCGCTGAGGAGAGCAAATCGATCCTCGTTGAGTTGCTCGCGTAATGTTCGGCGAGTGAGCGAAAGCGCTTCCAAGAACTCATCGATCAGCTCGCTGGCGAGCCTTGATGTGTCGACAACCCCGTGAAGTTGGAGTAGCTGTATTGCGCACGCCGCGAGTACTATCGGTTCCGCAAAGGGATCCCGCGACTTCGCGGCGCTGGCGCGAAGTGATGTCGATAGACCGCGCACCAAGCTCTGCAGCTCAGCGGGATTATCCGTGAGCTCGCGCGTAAGTCGGCGCAGCGTGGCAAGCAAAGACTCGACATCCAAAGATGTCTCAACACGCTGGTGTTCGTTCCAAAGTCCCAGCGCGTGAGCGCGCAGCACCTCCGTAGTAGCCGCAGAAGCTGACTCTCCCAAGAGTGTTGACCCAGGCATCGGGATGCCACCGCCGCCCGACATATCTTGGAAGCTAGGATTCGGAGCAAAGCGCCCCTCACCCGTGAGGTTTACGCCCCAGGTTACGGGTATCTGAACATCGCCGACTTCCAGCATCTCAGCGGAGATTCTGCGTCCAAGGTCAATCAGATCTAGATATGGTCTCGTAGTTTGCAGCACCTTCTCGCCGCGAAGGTACTGCAATACTAGGCTTGTAAGCATGCCACCTTCGTCGGTTTCGAAGGCTTCCTGCGACGCCCCGCAGGCCGCGAGGAACGCAATACCTAGTGAACTCGTTGAATGAAGGCCCAATGCATCCGCGCGAAGAATGCTGGCAGAGTCTATCAGTGCGCCCCCGCTTTCGCACGCATCGATTATCAGATTCGCTTGGCGCGGCTTTAGTTCAGCGATGACCGACAGAAGGGCTAGAACCGAGAGTGAGGATGTCGAGAGACGCGATGGGTCAGAGTCACGAACGCATAGGTAGAACGTGCCCGACTTTGACCAGCCGTGCCCCGCAAAATAGATCGTGATGCTCTCAACATCGTCAGCTCCAAATGGAAGCGCAGCGAGTGCGCCACTTACCTCGGCCAGCGTTGGCGACAGCAATAGAGCGGAGTGGGGGAGGTCGTAGTCGCCGCCGCGTGCCGTAAGTTGTTGATAGACTCCGTCGGCGTCTCTTTCTGCCGCCCCAAGGCAAGGTAGGGTGTCGGTCGCCTCGTAGCTGTTGCAGCCGATCGCGACAACGATACGCTTGAGATCGTTCATCACCTCACCTTAAAGCGGTTGAGTCTCTCCCGCTCACGTTGGAGGGCATCAGCGTCCTTTCGTTCCATAATCTCCGCGACTTCTGCGTGGAACGACGGCCCGGCGGCGGCAAGCGCCGAGCGGAGCTTGTCCGCGCCCTCTGGCGACACGTGTATCGAAGGACGGCTGATACGCCCGGTGCGATCCACCGAAAACTCAATCTTGCGAAGCATCTCCAGCAATGCTTCGGGCGTCTGCTTGCCGCTGGCGCTGGCCGTGTTCCCAACGGCGGCCGCGTCCTCCGCGACGCGTTCAAACAGCGCTCTTTCCATGGCGTCGCCCATCCTCTTGGAAATGCTCGCAACACATTCCGGCAGCGCAGCGAATCGACATTCCATAAGCTCAGCAAACGCAATTTCGCCGCCGACCGACGCTTGCTGGAGTGCGGAGCGCGAAAGCATGCCGTCACCTCTGGGAATCTCCCACTCGAGACCATGGTAGAAGCGACCGTGGTTCTCCGCCGGAATCAGCTCTTCGCTTTTGCTGCGCACAATCGCACCGATGGCCTTCGTGAAGGCTTCGTTGAACTCATTGCCGCGGCGTTCTTCCAGAAACGGTACTCGTCGGAATTCAGTAGTCACTCCTTCCTCCAGCAAGACTCTTTGTCGTCGCCCGCTCACTCACAGTAGCGCATCCTCGAGCTGCTCCTTCCGCTTCTCCCAGTCAGGCATCACGCGCCCGAGCAGACGATAGAACCGCACATCATGATCCCGGTGTGCCGTGTGACACAGCTCGCGGCACACCACGTACTCGATACAGCGCTGCGGGGCCCGGATAAGGTCGACGTTCAAAGTCATGGTCCCGGCCGGTGAGAGACTTCCCCAACGTGTCTTCATCGCCCGCAACGCCAAACGGGGCGGCTCCACACCACTGAAACGGAGCAGACCTGAATCCAGCACGTCCGCGAACACCGTTCGCGCGCGATCACGGTACCACTGCTGCACCAATCCTTTCACACGCTCGGCGCGACCATGTTTCACGTGTAGGCAGAAGAGACGAGTTCGATGAAGCAAAACGGGCCTGACCGCCATGGTGGTCAGGCCCGCATACGGCCTGTAGCCGACGTGTATATCCCCTACGGCACGATGACCCGCCCGCTCGCCGCGGTCGAATCCTTTCGGCTGGCCAGGTGATCCGCCATCTGCAGGCGCGGGATGCCGTTCACCATCCACTCCGGTGCCGGCTTGCCCATCAGGTAGTGATCGAACCACTCGGCCTGACGCTGCGCGTAATCCTTCTGGTTTACCGGGCGCGCGAGGCCGTGGTTCTCGCCGACGTACTCGAGCAGAATGACATCCTTGCCGAGTTGCCGCAGCGTGTTGAAGTGGGTGATGCCCTGATTGAAGTCGACCGCGCCATCCTTGTCGTTGTGCAGCAGGATCAGCGGCGTCTTCTGCTTGTTGGCGTGGAATGCCGGCGAGTTGCGGATGTAGGCGTCGTAGTTGTCGATGAAGTTGCCCTTGAACCGGCCCTGGCTCGACTCGAAGATCGCCTGGTTGCTGCCTCCCGTGTTCCAGTACACCGAGCTGTACATGCTGACCATGTCGGTGAGCGCGGCGCCGGCGATGGCCGACTTGAAGATGTTGGTCTGTGTGACGAGGAAGGCGGTCTGGTAGCCACCCCACGAATGTCCCCACAGGCCGACGTTGGCGGCGTCTACGTTCCCGGTGGCGATGGCGGCCTTTACGGCCGGCACGACACTCCACACCGCCGACATGCCCGGATCGTTGATCTTGTAGACGATGTCCGGGTCCAGCACGATGTAGCCGCGGCTGGTGTACATGCGCGCGCTGGGGGTCTGCGTTTCGCTCGGGTTCACGAACCCGTTCTTGTTCTGCGACCGTTTCTCATAGATCGTGACGAG
>CAZMGX010000010.1:20220-32346 GCA_964565915.1 uncultured Gemmatimonas sp. | reverse complement strand
A
This sequence comes from uncultured Gemmatimonas sp., assembly GCA_964565915.1. Lineage (GTDB taxonomy): Bacteria > Gemmatimonadota > Gemmatimonadetes > Gemmatimonadales > Gemmatimonadaceae > Gemmatimonas. The sequence goes on along the minus strand of CAZMGX010000010.1, from coordinate 32,345 downwards.
GGAGCACTGAGGACGGGGGCGAACCGTCTCACAGCTCCTGATCTCTTTCGGCAGCCTCCACCCTCGTCGCTCGACCTCAGGCCTGGCGCCTTCGGTAGACTAGTACCTCTCGTGCTCCCGCCTCAGACCTCAGCGGTTCGTGCGATCCTCGACCCTCAAGGTCTGCTTGATGGTCTGCCCACCCAGCTGCAGTACGACCAGATAGTCGCCGGTGGAGGCGGAACGGCCACCGCCGCCGAACCCGCCGCCGCCACCACGGCCACCAAAGCCAGCGGGCGCCGAGACGCCGATGAGCTGGAAGACCTTGAGGACAGCGGGTGTCGGCGCAGCGCCGCCACCGCGGCCGCCACCACCACCACCGCGGCCGGTTTGCGGGGCCGCCTCACCCGGGCGGGCGCAGAACGGCTCCCACTGGGTGAACGGACGCTCGCAGGATGCGCCGCCGCCACGACCACCACCGCCGCCACCACCACCGAAGCCGCCGGGGCCGGGACCGCCGGTCGGCGGGTTCAGCAACACGCGCGCCTGCGCCAGTGCGGCACTGTCATACTTGGCCTTGGCGAGTGAATCGAGGACGACGGGGCCACGCACCGCGCGCAGGATCGAATCCCGCTTTTCGCTGGGAGACAGCGCCGCACGTGGCTGCGGCCGCGGGGTAATGCCGTAGCCCCAGTTCACCGTGTGCAAGCCCGGTGTGCCGGGACCGGTCAACGTCTGCAGCGTGTCGCCCGAGGCATCGATGATGCTGATGCGCGCATTCTGCCCACCGGTTCCGGTCACGCGATACGAGATCGACGCGCCGTACGCCGGGTTCGGCGTCGCAAAGAAGGCCTGCGCGTTGCCGTTCCCGGAGGCGCCCAACGTGGGCGCTTCGCCCCACTGAAACGCCGGCTTCGGCTCGAAGAGATGCACGGCCTTCGCCACCACGGGCGCGCTCATCTGCTCGAGCGGCGCAATGTCCACGATCCAGAAGCTGCGACCATGGGTGGCGGCGATCAACTCGTGATCGCGCGGATGGATCTGCAGGTCGTACACCGGCACACTCGGCAGATTGGCCGTGAACTTCGTCCACGTCTTGCCACGATCGATCGACGCGTACACGCCGAGCGACGACCCGACGAACAGCAGGTCGCGGTTGTGCGGATCTTCGCGCACCACGTGCAGGAAGTCTCCTGGCGCACCAGTCGGCAGGTTGTTGACCAGCGACTTGAACGACTTGCCGCCATCGTTGGTGACGAACAGGTACGGCTTGAAGTCGCCCCACCGATGGTTGTCGAAGGTGACGTAGAACGTCTCCGTATCGAACTTCGAGGCCTCGATGCGCGAGACATACACTTCGCCGCCGTTCGGCAACATCGGCAGGAGCTTCGGCGTGAGGTTCTCCCACGTGCCACCATCGTTGGCCGACTTCCAGACGTTGCCATCGTCCGTACCCGCAAACAGCAGGCCGGCCCGCGCCGGGCTTTCTTCGATCGCCACGATCGTGCCATACGTCTCGGCACCCGTCGCGTCGATCGTGATGCCACCCGTCAGTCGCACCGACGTGTCGATCTTCGCGGCCAGCTTCTTGGACAAGTCGGGCGAGATCAGCTGCATCTCTTCGCCGCGCTTGACCGACTTGAGCATCCGGTTGCCGGCAAAGTAGATCACGGCCGGATTGTGCGGCGAGATGAAGAACGGCGAATTCCAGTTGAAACGCATGTCGAGATCGACTGAATCCTGCTGTTGCTTCACGCGCAGCGCGGCGATCGCCGCGGTTTGCGCCCTGGTGATCGGGGACAACGGATCACCGCGCACCACCGCAATCGAATCTTCCCACTCTCGGTACTTCGCCTGCCAACTCGGCTTGTTGAACGCGGCGCGTTCACCCGTCTTGAGATTCACGCGCGAGGCGTTGCCACCTTGCGACTCGCCGTACACGATGTTCGGATCGGTCGGATCCATCGCCGCGTAGAAGCCGTCGCCGCCGGCAATGGTATACCAGTAGCCGAGTGTCGTCTGACCGGCGCGACGTTTGCTGGGACCACACCAGGTGCCATTGTCCTGCGCACCGCCGCAGATGTTGTATGGCACCTGCATGTCGAATGCCACTTCGTAGAACTGGCCGATCGCCAGATTCTGCATCTGAATGAAGTTGCCGCCGCGGTCGAAAGTGATGCCAAGCCCACCGTCGTTGGCGATCACCCAGCGCTCCGGGTCGCTCGGATCGATCCACAAGCCGTGGTCGTCGATGTGCACACCCTGCGCCGCGCCACGGGACGTCTTCCCGCCGTCATCCGACACCTGCAACTCCGTGCTGCTGAAGTACACCCGATCCGGATTCTTCGGGTCCGAGCGCACCTGCGAGTAGTAGAACGGGCGGACGTTGATGCTGTTCATCTTCGTCCACGTGGCCCCGCCATCGGTCGAGCGCCACAGGCCGTTGTCACGCGGCGTGCGCGAGGGCTGGTACTCACCCTTGGCATCGAGGCCCGTGCCTTCGAGCATCGCGTAGATGACGTTCGGATTGCTCTGATTGATGTCGAGCCCGATGCGCCCCTTGATGCCGTCCGGCCAGCCACCGCCCTTCACCTCGGTCCACGTGGTGCCCCCATCGGTGCTCTTCCACAGGGCTGAGCCGGGCCCGCCGCTCTTCAATGAATAGGGGGTGCGATAGCGCTCCCAGCTGGCCGCGAACAGGATGTTCGGGTTCTTCGTGTTGATCGCGACATCGATGAAGCCGGCCTTGTCGCTGACGAACTTCACTTGCTGCCAGGTGTTGCCGCCGTCGGTCGTGCGATAGAGCCCGCGGTCGGGATTGCTCTTCCACGTCGCGCCCAGCGCCGCCACGAACACGATGTTCGGGTTGGTCGGGTGGACCACGATGCGGCCAATGGCCTCGGTCTTTTCGAGGCCCTTCAGCGTCCACGTGATGCCGCCGTCGGTTGACTTGTAGATGCCGCCACCCGGATCGATCGAGTTGCGCGAGTTGGGCTCACCGGTACCGGCCCAGACCTGTTGCGTGTCCGACGGGGCGATCGCCAGCATGCCCATCGAGATCACACGCTTGTCGTCGAACGTGGGGCGCCACGTGATGCCGTTGTTGGTGGACTTCCAGATACCGCCGGCCGCCGCAGCGATGAACAGCGTCTTGGACGGACCGGGGATGCCCACCACATCGGACAGACGTCCCATGAAGTTGGCAGGGCCGACGGAACGCCAACGCATGCCGGCGACCGTAGCGGAGTCGAGCGTCTGCGCACCGGCAACGGCCGCAGTCGCCGTTTGGGCCAAGACGAGCGCGAGTCCGCCCGCGAGCGAGGTGAAACGGGAGGGTGACATGAATCCGGGCGTGGAGGGGACTGCACGAGGCAACCACAAATCGTGACGTCACCGCGTGACGCCAGATAATAGGAAACGGCGACCCCCTCCGCGACGTTTAACCCCATGACCATTCCAACCAGCGGCTATGCCGCCTACGACGCCACCGGACCACTCGCCCCCTGGCAATTTGAGCGCCGCGCCATCGGCGCTCGCGACGTCCACATCGAGATCCTCTTTTGCGGGATCTGCCACTCGGACCTGCATACCGTTCGTGGTGAGTGGGGGCCGATCGCCTATCCGCAGGTCCCCGGCCACGAGATCGTGGGCCGCGTGCGCGCCACCGGTTCCGAGGTCACCCGATACGCAACCGGGGACCTGGTGGGCGTCGGGTGTCTGGTCGACAGCTGCCTGCACTGTGCCAGCTGCACCCAGGGGCTCGAGCAGTACTGTGAGAGTGGGATGGTCGGTGGGACATACGGCGGGACAGAGAAGGAAACCGGTCGGCCGACCCAGGGCGGCTACTCGCGCGATATCGTGGTCGACGAGCGCTTCGTGCTGCGCGTGCCCGACGGCATGGACCCGGCGGCGGCGGCGCCCCTGCTCTGCGCCGGCATCACCACGTACTCGCCGCTCCGCCACTGGAACGCCGGCCCCGGCAAGCGGGTGGCGGTCGTCGGTATCGGCGGCCTTGGCCACATGGCCGTGAAGCTGGCCCGCGCCATGGGTGCACACGTGGTTGTGCTGACGACCTCCCCCGGCAAGTCCGACGACGCCAAGCGACTCGGCGCCCATGAAGTGGTCCTGTCCAACGACAAGGCCGCCATGAAAGCCCTGGGCAGCACGCTGGACCTGATCATCGATACCGTTGGCACGCCGCACAACATTGAGGCCGAATTGGCGCTGTTACGTCTCGATGGTGCGCTTGTACTGCTTGGAGGATCGCCTCAGCCGCACCCGGCCCCCGGTGCCTTCACGTTCATCATGAAGCGACGCACGCTGTCCGGCTCGCTGATCGGCGGCATCGCCGAAACCCAGGAAATGCTCGACTTCTGCGCCGAGCACGGGCTCGCCGCCGATATCGAGCTCATCCGTGCCGACCAGATCAACGACGCCTACGAGCGCATGTTGAAGAGTGATGTGCGATATCGGTTCGTGATCGATATGGCGACGCTCGCCGGCTAAGAGGCACGCAGGAGGCTGTGGGGCCTCAGGCACGGCGAAGAGGTGGAGAGCGGCGAGGCACCGCTCTCCGCCTCCTTCTACTTCATCTCGCGACACTCCTTGATCACCCGGCGCTCCAAGTCCTTCGGGTTCGAAATCGTCGCGTAAAAATCATCGAAATACGACAAGGTCGACTTGACCGTCCGCGGGTTCATGAGCGCGCCGATCGCGTCGCTATACAGGGCGTAGATCTCCACCTTCTTCTGCTGAAACAGCTGCACCGTGCCGGGTACCAGCGAGTTCTGCTGGCAGAATCCGCGGTACAGCCGCTGCCGCACGGAGCTGATCGGCAGCGACGGATCCGGAGCCGCATACGAGGCGTCGACGGCGCCCGAGTAGTCGAAGTCATACGCGATCGGCAGGTTGGTCCCCGTCGGCATCGCCACCAGCTCGGCGTTGTGCAGACCACTCACCGAGAAATCGGTGTTGCCGATCATGTACTGGAACAGGTACGAGATCGTCGCGACCTGCGGGTCGAGATCGTCCGGGGTCGCCCCTTGCGCCTTGAGTACCTTGCCGCCGAGTCGCGAAGCAAGGTGCGCCGGGTCCTCGATGACGAACGCGTACTTGGTGGTCTCCACCTTGCCCGTCGCACTGTCGGCATAGGTCATCCGCAGCAGGCGCACCTGATGACTGGCCGGCGTCAGCAGCCGATAGATGCGATACAACTGGTACTCCTGCAGTACGTACTGCTCGTACGACGGGGCACCCTTGCAGTAGCTGACCAGCTTGGGCTCGTCGAGGTCGTGCCACACGCTCCCCTTCACTTCCTTGTTGGCGAAGTTGAGCCGCACGGGCGGGAAGTCGCAGTTCTTCAGGCGCCAGATGCCTCGCGTGCGCGCGCGCACCGGCACCACCCGTTGCCCCTGCGGTGCGGTGCTGTCGGCATACGCCAGTGTGGCGGCATGCCATGGGGCCTTGTCGCCCTTGTCCTTCTTCAGCGCCTTGAGGTTGGTGGTGAAGGTGACATCGAGCACCGACGTCCCCCGAAAGAGCGGCGAGTCCGGCAGCTTGGGTGCCTTGGGCGTACTATCGGCCGCTTTCGCCTTCTTGTCGCCACCGGCCGCTCTGGCCGGTTTCGCCCCCTGCGCCAAAGCGACGTTGGCAACGGCAACGATGGCGACGGAACTCCGCCACACGCGGATCAGTATTCTCGGAAGGTGGCGCATCATAGCAACTCCGCCGACGTGACATGTACGGAACCCGCTGTCCTGACGAGCATCAGCAGTTCCTCGGGTGAGGTCTTCTTGCGTAGCTGCACCTGGTATTCGACCGTGGTGAGGCCATCGGTCTGTTCGATCGTCCCGACCCGCCATTGCTTCGTGTACTCCTGCAATCGTAGCTCTATCGCACGACGCATGGCAGCCTGATCCGTGGTCGTGATCCGCAAGCGCATCTCCGGGCTCGGCGCCACGGCCGCGTCTTCGTCGACTGCGTTGGCGCGACGCCACGCCCGCTCGGCGACCCCCTCCAGCTGTTCACGCGACATGTTCTTGAACACCTCGTCGTCGATACGCGCCACGAACGTGCCCGTTCGCGCCAGTTGTTTCGCGCGCTTCAGTCGCTTCTCGGCGATGCGACCATCCAGTTCGATCGGGGCGCTGCCGAAGTCGGTGTACCAGAGCGCCAGCGAGACGATGTTGAAGCCGATCGACATCACCGTCGCAACGGGCAGGTTCACCGCCGATGCCAGTCCGATCGCGGTGGCAAGAAATACGTAGACGGCGTCCTTGCTGTCGTCGAGGGTGTTGCGGAACCGCACGGCGGCCACGATGCCGGCCAGACTGAACGCCAGCGTCACACTGTATTTCACCAGCAGCACGATGCCGGCGACAACGGCCGGCAGGGTCACCAGCAATTGCACCACCGACTGCTGGTACCCGCGTTTCGCGCGGGTCAGCTGATACACCCAGGCCACCGGCAGCGACAGCAGGACGGCGGTGAGGATCGCAACTCCCACGCTGATGGCGAGCGTGCCTTCATCGAGCTGGACAACCGGGATGCCTTTTGCCGTTACCTCTTCCGCGCCACCGAACAGCGCTTCGAGGGAGGCCGGGATCGCCGCGTTGTTGTGCGGCACCCACCGCCATGCCGCTGCGGTCGCACCGATCAGCACGACGTAGTACACGATGGCCCGCACAATCAAGCGCGATGCAGCGTCGCTTCCCTGAGACGTCGAATTCGACACGCACGATCTCCGGCATGGATCCAGGACCTTCGCCCGACTCCTCGGAATTGCGGCCGGGCTCGACAAGTATCGTGTCGTCCCCGACTTCCCGCCATGATCGGGTGAGGGTTTTTGCCTTGCTGACATTCCCGCGATGACCCAATTTCGGCGTATGACGCGCCTGACTCTTCGTGCCTCCGGCCTCGCCGCGGTCCTCACGTTCGCCTTGGTCTCCTGGACCTGTCGGACCGCGACGGCCAGTGCGGCCGCAACGCCGCCGGCGAACTCGCCGCCAACGACCGTCGCACCCGCACCATCGTTGATCGTCCTGATCACGATCGATCAGTTCAGCGCCGAGTACCTGCAGCGCTTCGGCGCGCAGATGACCGGCGGTATTGCGCGGCTGATGCGTGGCGGTGCCTGGTTCACGGACGCGCATCACGACCACGCGATCACGGAGACCGCGCCGGGACACGCAACACTGCTCTCGGGCCGGTTCCCGCGGTCGACGGGCATCATGATGAACAGCATCGGGGTCGACGATGACCAGGCGCCACTGCTGGCCAACGGCTACGGCAATGGGGCGTCTCCGCGCCGATTCATCGGCACGACGCTTGTGGATTGGATGCGTCGGGACAACAGCAAGACCCGCGTGCTCTCGGTCTCGATGAAGGATCGCGGTGCGATTCTTCCGAACGGCAAGTCGACCGGCGAAGTCTACTGGTATTCTCCGGACGGTCGCTTCGTCACCAGCAGCTATTTCAACAAGGCGCTCCCGCCATGGGTTCGCGCATTCAACGAGCGCCAGGTCCCGGCGTCCTACGCGGGCAAAACGTGGACGCTGTTGTTGCCGGACAGTGCCTATCATGAGCCGGACAGTGTCGACATCGAACGGGGTGGACGAAACTTCCAGTTTCCGTATCCGCTGCCGGATGATGCGTTCGATGCAGTGAACCTGGTGCGGGCCACGCCGTTCATGGATGACATCGTGGCCGAGTTTGCGCTCAGCGGGGTACGCGCGCTGGAGCTGGGTGCGACGACGCGCACGGACCTGCTGGCCATCTCCCTGTCCGCGACGGACGTCGTCGGACACGCGTTCGGCCCCGACTCCCGCGAGATCCACGATCAAGTGTTGCGCGTCGATCGCACCATCGGGCGGTTGCTCGACTCGCTGTATGCGATCCGCGACTCGTCGACGATCACCGTCGTGCTGACGTCGGATCACGGCGTCGGCCGCATCCCGGAGTTGGCGGCGCGCATGGGCACGCCGGGGGCACGGCGCGTGTCGCTCGACAACCTGCTGCCGCCCGTGCGGGCGAAACTTCGCGCCGCGGGAATCGACACGATGGCGTTCGTCATGGATCAGGCGATCGTGTTGCTGGACCGCACGGCGTTTCGCAAAAAAGCGCTGGATCCGGATTCGCTGCTCGCCTACTTCGCCGGACTCGCGCGGAAGGAACCCGGTGTGGCGCGCGTGGATCGCTTCAAGACGCTGCTGGCCGACACTGCCACGGACGTGTTCGCCCGGCGATGGGCCCACCAGTTTCCCGCCGACGTCAACGTCGAGTTGATCATCAACTTGTCGCCGATGAGCACGTGGGGCGGCAACGTCGCGTCGCACGGCTCCGCGTACGACTACGACTCTCGCGTCCCGCTGATCCTTTCGGGATTCGGCATTCAGGCTGGCACCTTCAAGCAGTTCGTTCGCACGGTCGACCTCGCGCCCACGCTGGCCGAACTGGTCGGCGTGAAGCCCATGGAACGCGTGGACGGGGTGACACTGTCGGCGGCGCTGCGGGCACGAGCCGGTACTCCATAGATTCGTCCGTTTTGCCCCGCTGGTGCGGGGCGCAGACGCCGATGTAGTACGGCCGGGGTGCTACGCCCCGGGAACGATCAACGCCTTCACGACCGAGCGCGCGGCCACGGCGGCGAGTGCGTCGTTTGCCTGGTCCAGCGAGTAGCGCGCCGACAGCGCATCCAGCCACGGCAGCGCACCGCCCTGATGCGCGAGAAACTCCACCGCACGATGAAAGTGTGAATAGTCGCACCCCCAGCAGCCACGGATCTCCGCGTGTTTGCGGTTGATCTGCGTGTGGGGATTGATCGTGACGGTGCCGGCATCGGTGTACTGCCCGGCCACGACCACCACGCCGCCGTCGCGCACCAGGTCGAGGGCCTGACCGACCGCCGAGGGGTCACCAGCCGCTTCGATGACGATGTCCACGCCGCGTCCACCATTGGCGGCACGCACGGCACTCGTGCGCTCCTCCGGCGGCAGATCCAACGAGACCGTGGCCGTTGCACCCATCTGTCTCGCAAACGTGAGCCGCGCCTCCGGCCCGCCAACGGCAATGACACGCTGCGCCCCGGCCGTCGCCGAGAGTGCGATGGCCGCCTGTCCGACCGGCCCCACCCCCAGCACCGCGACGGACGCGCCTAACCGGACACCCGCGCGCTCGACCGCATGCATGGCGGTGACGAGACCACATCCGCCGGCGATGAACTGTGCCGGATCGACGCTGGAAGGAATGCGCAGGAGCTTCACGCCCGGCTTCATGAGGATGTGATCGGCCCATCCGCCCAATGGACCATCCGCAACTCCATACGTGATCCCGTACACGCGCCGGTGCGGACATCGCGTGGTCTGCTTCGTCACCAGGCACTCGTAGCAGGCGCCACAGGTCTCGTGCACGTCGAGAAAGGTGACGAGATCCCCTTCGCGAAAGCGTTCGCCGAAGATGTCCGTGATCGTGCCGTGAATCGAAGCAAGGTGGCCGATGGACACGTGCCCGGGGACGATCGGATAAGGGACACCGGCCAGACGACCGTGGTGCAGATGGACGTCCGTACCACAAACCTCCGAGTACAACGTGCGCATCATCGCGCTGCCCTGGGTCATCGTCGGCCATGGCAGTTCGCGAACTTCTATCGGCACATGGGGCGCGGGCATCACCGCGGCGCGAACGACCTGGGTCATGACATCTCCAGTTGCTTGCGGACACAACTTGTCCCGATCTCGAAGTCTTGCATTTTGCGATACTGCGCGGCTGGGCTCGTTTGCACAAGCACCCGGCCGTTCGCCGAACCAACCGGAGATCGGTTGGCACTCGCTTCCCGCGGTTGGTGGCTGCCGTCACAGATCATGTCGTCGGCTCACGCTACCTTCGAATTCATGAACAGTCAGCCCCTGCTATCCACCGTGCATTTCCCCCGGCAGCCACGGCATGAACGCCTGTCGACTGCCATCCTCGCGACCATTCCGTTGCTGCTGGCGGCGGTGACGGTATGGATGGTACGCGGAGCCCTCTCGCAGGACGATCGGCGCGAGAGCGGAGCGCCCGCGATGGTTTCCTCGCCCGCAACCAATCAGGCACCAACGCGCTGATCGAGCGCGGGTCGTGAACCGGGTCGTTTGACCCGCAATGTCCGGTCATTGGTAAGTCGCGGTAAGCAAACACCGCGCCAGGGAGAAAGCAGCCGGTAATCCAAGCTGCGTAGAGTCGGCCACAGCACGTGATCGCATGATCGCTGCCCACCACACTGACTCTCGCGGGCTCCGGCCCGCATTCCCGAGGAACTCTCCATGTCCGTCCTCCGCACCTTCGTTCTGGCGAGCGTGTTGGTCGTCGCCTCCGCCTGCAGCAGCAGCGACAGCACCACCGCCCCGACTCCCACGCCAACACCCAACCCGAATCCGGGTCCGGCCGCGGTCGCCACCGTGCAGCTCACGCCGGCTGCTGATGCCATCGACATCGGCGCCACCCGCACCCTCACGGTGACCATGCGCGACGCGCAGAACAACGTCCTGACGGGACGTGCGGTCACCTTTGCCTCGAGTGCCGCCGCTGTGGCCACGGTCTCAGACGCGGGGCTCGTCACCGGCATCAGCGCCGGCCAGGCGCGCATCACCGCCACGAGCGAAGGCAAGTCGGCCGATGCCCTCATCGTTGTGCGCGCCGTGGTCGCGTCGGTCGAAATCGCCAATGGACTCGACACGCTTGAAGCCTACGACGAACGCCCCCTCGTTGCCGTCGCGCGTGATGTCGCGGGGCAGCCGATCCCCGGCGCCGACATCACCTGGACGTCGTCGGATCCGAACATCGCTTCGATTGACGGCGCCACGGGTAAGCTGACCGGCATCAACCGCGGCACGGTGTCGATCACCGCACAATCCGGCGGAAAGAGCCAGACGGTCACCCGCGTCATCGTCGTCAAGTATCGCTCGCTCGCCTTGGGCACCACGCACGCCTGCAACCTGTCCAGCGGTGGCTTCGCCTGGTGCTGGGGATTGAACGGAACCGATGCGCGGCTGGGATCGGCGCAGGTGGGTGATGGCGTGTACAGTGCCAATCCGGTTCGCGTGCCGGGTGAGCATCGCTTCACGCAACTGGTCACGTTCGCCCGGTTCACGTGCGGACTGCGCATCGATCAGAAGGCGCTGTGCTGGGGCAACAATGGATGGGGTGCGCTGGGTGCCGGTTCGAACGTGGGCTACTCCGCCACGCCGCTGGCCGTCGCCGGCAATCACAACTTCGTCAAGCTCTCGGCCGGCATCGACCATGCGTGCGGCCTGACGACCGCCAACGCGACGTACTGCTGGGGACATAACGACTGGGGGCAGTTCGGGATCGGCAACACCGGCATGGCAACCACGCCGGTGCTGGCCGCCAACGGCCTGCAGCTGCAATCGATCGAAGCAGGCCCTGCGTACAGCTGCGGCATCGCGATGAACGGCGCGGCCTACTGCTGGGGGGTGAACGGCGCCGGACAGACCGGCGAAGGCACGCAGATCTCGTATGGCAACACGTTCCGCAACACCCCGGCCCCCGTTGTGGGCAACCTGTCCTTCGCCTCGCTGTCGCTCGGGTACGCCTTTGCCTGCGGCTTGACGACGAACGGCAGCGCGTACTGCTGGGGCAGCAACGGCGGCAAGCTGGGTGATGGCACCACCGCCGACGCGTCGGCGCCGCGGCCGGTCGCGGGTGGTCGCACCTACATCCAGCTGTCTTCCGGCTCGGGACATAGCTGCGCCGTGACCGTGCAGAACGACGTCTACTGCTGGGGCAGCAACGGCTACGGCCAGCTCGGTGTAGCCGGCAACACGGCGACCTCGCCGGTGCGGGCGGGCGGCGCGCTGAAGGCCGCCGAGGTCGCGGTCGCGGGAATTGGGACGGGATCGGGCGGGTTCACGTGCGCCGTGTCCAAGGACCGTCTGACCACCTACTGCTGGGGACGCAATGACTTCGGCCAGGTCGGCAACGGAGCCACCGCGCCTTCCAGTACGGTCAATCCGACGCCCACGATCGTGATCGGCCAGAAACCCCTCTGAGCTCGAGCGGTGCCCCCCGGGTAGCGCCCGTGGGGCCCGCCCGGTAGCCGCACGGAACCCACTCCCGCGAACATCTCCCCGTGACCAACCACCGAAACCCCC
>CAZMGX010000010.1:0-20210 GCA_964565915.1 uncultured Gemmatimonas sp. | reverse complement strand
CCCCCCAGGCGGGGCCCCGCCCAAACCCCCGGGTCCCGGCGGGGGGGCCCCGGGGGGGGGCCCGGGGGCCCCCCGCCGGTAAGCAGCACGTAAGCGACTCCAGCGAACTTCTCCCCGTGACCAACGACCGAAACCCCGACCTGCCGCAGCGCTCAGGCTCGTTCCAGGCCATGGTGCGCGCGGGAAACTCCGTGACGGCGTACCTGCGCACCGGCCGCGGTGAGCCCGTGGTGCTGCTGCGCCGCGCCCAGCATGCCGATGCGCTCTGGGGCATCGTCCTGGGCGAAGTCAGCCAATCCTTCCGCGCCATCGTTCCGGAACATGCGCCACCCGGTGGCGAGTTCGGCCCATGGTTCCGCGCGTTCCTTGACGGCCTGGGGCTGGGCACCGTTCGCGTGGTTTCGGATGCACATTTCGGTCGGTGTTGTGCTGATGCTGGCCTCCTCGATCCGGACTGGCTGTCGATGCTGGTGGTTCTCGATGACTCCGATGCGATGGCTCGATTCGCGGCGTCTTTCGCGCCCGATGTGCACCCGCCGGTGAAGATCGCGCGCGTGGTCGCCGGTGATGACATCTACGAGGTCGTCGAACGGACGGTGGCGTACTTGCGGGAACGGAGCAGCGCCGTCGGCTGATGTCGACACCCAGCAACGCGGCGCCGGTATCACTCACGCGGTTCGTCGGTCGCGATCGCGAACTCGCCGAACTTGCGCGGCTCGTGCCGACCACACGCCTGTTGACCCTCACCGGCGCGGGTGGCAGCGGCAAGACCCGACTCGCGGGCGAAGCAATGGGTCGCGCGCCGAATGCATTCGATCACGTCGCGTGGGCGGACCTCGCACCAATCCATGAGGCCTCGCGAATTCTGCCGGCGATTGCCGCGGCCATCGGCGTGCAGGCGCGTGCCGACAGCCCCACCATCGAGTCGATCATCGACGCGGTCGCCGATCGCGCCGTCCTCGTCGTCCTCGACAACTGTGAGCACGTCGTCGATATCTGCGCCGGCATCGCCGAGTCCCTCCTGCGACAGTGTCCGCGACTGACCATCCTCGCCACTTCGCGCGAAGCCCTGGGGGTGCCCGGCGAAACGGCGTGGCTTGTTCCGCCGATGCGCGAAGATGAGGCCGTGCAGCTGTTCGTCGAACGAGCGCAGTCGGTGCTCCCTTCGTTTTCCCTGACCGTCGCCAACCAAAGCGCGGTGCAGGACATCTGCCGCCGCCTCGATGGCATTCCGCTGGCGATCGAGCTGGCCGCGGCGCGTGTGCGGGTCCTCTCACCCCAACAGATCGCCGAGCGACTGTCCGACGCCTTCGCCGTATTGGGTGGTGGCAGTCGCACCGCGCTGGCCCGCCAACGGACCCTGCGCGGCACGATTGATTGGAGCTTCGCGCTCCTCACTGCACATGAGCAGCAACTGCTGCTGCGACTGTCCGTGTTTTCGGGCACGTTCTCCATCGATGCCGTCGAGTCGATCTGCACCGGGGCGCCACTGGACGACGCGTCCGTGCTGGACGAACTCTCCGGCCTCGTCGACAAGTCGCTGGTGGTCATGGAAGTCGACGGGGATGATGCCCGGTATCGGCTCCTGGAAACGGTGCGGCAGTATGCCGACGAGCGATTGCGCGCCACGTCCGAATACGCCGCGTTGCGGGAGCGACACGCGCACCACTTTCTGGAACTGGCCGAACGTGCCGAGCCGAGGCTCTTCGGCGGCGCGGACGATCCGATGCTCGTGGCGGCCATCGCCAAGGATGCCGGCAACCTGCGGGCGGCGTTCGAGTGGTGCGAGGAGGACCCGGCCCGTGTGGAGTGGCATCTGCGCGGCGCCTACGGTCTGCACTGGTTCTGGTTTGCGCGCGGGCAGTTTGAGGAAGGACGCCTGCGGTTGCGTCTCGCGCAGCGCCATGCGGCGAATCCGGCATTGCCGGTTCGGCTGCGCGGCCTGTCGATGGTCGCCCTGGGCCACATCCACGTGTGGCAGGGAAACCCGCAGGATGCGCTGACGTGCATGCAGCAAGGCTGTGACTTGCTGGAAGCAACCGGTGAGCCGTTTCCGATTGCCTACGCCTTCGCGGGTGTTGGGGCCGCGCACTACATGCTCGGCGACCGTGTTCGCGCAACTGCGGCCTTGTCGACGGCCGCCACGCGGATTCACACGCTGCCCGACCACGTGCTTGGCTCGATCATCTACTACTGGATCGGTCGCCTGCATCTCGAATCGGACGAACTGGACGCCGCCGAGCGGGCATTCTCCGAGGCCGCCGGCATCGGCCGTCGGATCCACAATCGGCCGGCCAAGGGACACAACCAGCTGATGGTGGGCCTGCTGGCCCTGCGCCGCGAGCAACCACAGCGTGCACACGCGACGTTCGTCGACGCGCTGCAGGTCCTCACGGCGATCGGCGATGTCTGGGGCGTGGCGCACGGACTGGAAGGCGTCGCGTGTGCCTTGCTGTCGGCGCAGCTATTCGACACGGCCGCGGTACTGCTGGGGGCGGCCACGGCGCTGCGCGAACGCATCGCCGCTCCGCATTTGCCGGGTGATCGCGAGCGCATACACGCCGCGCGTCGACTGCTCGAACGCACGCTCGCCCGTCGCTTCGAAGACCTGTGGGGCACCGGTCACGCGATGTCGCGAGAGGCCGCAACCGCCCTCGCCATCGAAACGCCGTGGCCGGAGGCGGCCGGGCACGGGGGGACGGAGACGTCGGCCACACGCGCGACGGAAGAGCCCGCGCCCGCCACGCAGGCGCCGAGCGACGTCACGGTCGACGCGGCGGCCGCCGCGATTGTCGTGCCGCCCATCGAAACGGTGTGTGGCGACGCCACCTCCGCCGATCTGTGCGTCCGGGCCCTGGCCCCACTCGAGATTCTCGTGTGCGGGCAGTCGGTCGACCGCGGCGCGTGGGGCTCTGCACGTTCTCGCGAGCTGCTGCTGTATCTCGTCTTTCATCCGTCGGGTGTCACCAAGGAGCAGGTCGGCCTCGCCTTCTGGCCGGATGCGTCCGCGGCGCAGGTACGCAACACCTTTCACGTCACGCTTCATCGATTGCGGAAGGCGCTGGGGCGCGCCGAGTGGATCACGGTGCAGCAGGACCGCTATCGACTCGATCCGTCGCTAACCATCGACTGTGACGCGATTCAGTTCGAGTCGGCCATATCCGACGCGCTGCGCAATGCCAAGCGCCGCGGCGCCAATGCGTCGGAGACGCTGAGCGCCGCGCTGTCGCTGTACACGCAGGACCTGCTCGTGGGTGAATCGGTCGGTGACTGGCACGTGTCGCTGCACGATCGGCTGCAGCGGCTGTACTTCGACGGGCTGCAGGCGCTCTCGTCGCTGCAGCTCGAGGCGGGCGACTACGCGGACGCGATTGCCACCAGTCGACGTATTCTGGCGTCCGACACGCTCGACGAGGACGCATGGCGGCGCATCATGACCGCTCATGCGCGAGGTGGCGAGCGCACCCAGGCCCTGCGCATCTACCAGCAGCTCATCGACCTGCTGGTGAAGGAAATCGACAGCACTCCGGATCGTGCGACGGAGAAGCTCGCGCAACGCATCCGTTCGGGCGACCCGGTCTGACAACGGGCGCCGCGGCGCGGTAAGCGCCGAGGCGGTAAGTGCCCCGTAATGGAGCCGCCGTAGTGTTCGGCAACCGATCGGACACCGCTGCGCCGACCGGCCTGATGCGCGAACTATCGCCGCGGCATCAGCACGGAATAGTCGAAGTCCAGTACGACGGCCGGGTCGTACGAACCGTCGGCAGCGCGGTAGGTGAAGCCGGATCCGGGTCGGTCCTTGAGGGCCACGGTACGCAACCGCAGGGCGCCGATGTCGTGGCGACCGGGGAGTGCATCGACGGAGAGGATTTCCGACCAGGCATAGATCGTATCGCCCGCAAAGGTCGGATTGGTGTGCCGACCACCATGAATGGCCGCGATGCCCAGCGCGTTCGCGAGTCCATTGAACGATAGCGCACGACTCAGACTGATGATGTGGCCGCCGTACACGATGCGGCGGCCAAATCGTCCCTCGCGTTCGACATGCTGGTTGAAGTGTACGCGCGCCGTGTTCTGAAAGAGCCGCGCGGCTGACATGTGATCGGCTTCTTCGATCGTGATCCCGTCGACGTGATCGATTCGCTCACCGACGGCGTAGTCATCCCAAAGGTACGGACTGCCACCGGCGTGCATGTCGTAGCCAGCCGTGCGAATGGCCGGCGGAACGAGCAGCGAATCGGCCGGCACCGACTCCGGCAGGTCGGGAACCACGACCTCCGGGGCAGCGCTGGCCGCATCGCGCTTCCGCACCATCACCCACCGTACATAGTCCAGCACCATCGCGCCGTGCTGGTTGCGCCCAACCGAGTGCACGTACACCACGCCGGTCGCGCCGTCGCGGTTCTGTTTCACTCCGATCACGCGTGACACGGTGGACAGTGTGTCGACCGGGTAGACCGGCGCGCCGAACCGGCCGTTGGCGTAGCCGAGGTTGGCGATGGCGTTGAGCGAGACATCGGGTACCGTCTTTCCGAATACGATATGAAAGACCAGCATCGAGTCGACGGGTGCGCGGTCGAATCCGACGGATTGTGCGAACGGTGTCGAGGAGTGCACGGCGAACCGTCCGCCGTACAGGGCGGTGTATACGGCCACGTCACCGTCGGTGACCGTGCGCGGCGTGGCATGCACGATTTCTTCGCCGACGGTGAAGTCTTCGAAGAAACGTCCGGGGTGTGTCTTGGTGTGCGGGCTCGTCATCAGAACTCGTACGCGGTGGCGAGTTCGGGGTCACGCTGGGCCACGAGGCGCGCCAGATCCACCACCACCTTCGCCTGCTTCCAGGTGGCGTCGTCCTGCATCTTGCCGTCGATCATCGCCACACCGTTGCCATCGGGCATCGCCTCGAGGATGCGCTTCGCGAACAGCACTTCCTTCACATCGGGGCTGAATACGCGGCGCGCGATGTCGATCTGGTTCGGCGCCAGTGACCACGCGCCGCTGCAGCCCATGATGAAGGCGTTGCGGAACTGCGCTTCGCACCCGGCTTCGTCCTTGAGATCTCCGAACGGGCCGTAGAACGCGCGCAGCCCGCTCGCGGCGCACGCATCAATCATACGACCGAGTGTGTAGTGCCAGAGGTCCTGCTGCGCGAACGCACGGGCGGCGCCGCCGTCGGCGGGGTCGGCCAAGACGCCATAGTGCGGGTGCCCGCCACCCACG
The DNA here is from genome assembly GCA_964565915.1 of uncultured Gemmatimonas sp. GTDB lineage: Bacteria > Gemmatimonadota > Gemmatimonadetes > Gemmatimonadales > Gemmatimonadaceae > Gemmatimonas. The sequence goes on along the minus strand of CAZMGX010000010.1, from coordinate 14,987 downwards.
CGCGTGGTCTTCATGCCGCGCGACGCGGCCAAGTCGGCCGGGCCAAGGCTCATGCCGTGCATCCGCGGGCTGGCCTGCGCGATCTGCTCCACGTTCTTCACACCCTCGGCCGTTTCGAGCAGCGCGTGAATCATGATGGGGCGTGTGACGCCGTAGCGGGCCTCGAGCAATGCGAGGTACTGGTCGACGAAATGAATGTCCCACGGCCCTTCGACCTTGGGGATCATCACGGCATCCACGGCGTTTCCGGCGTCGCGGACGATGTGTTCGAGATCGTCCAGGATCCACGGGCTGTTGAGGCAGTTCACGCGTACCCACAGCGCCGTGCCACCGAAGTCGTTTTGCGTAGCGACCTCGATGAACCCGGCCCGCGCGGCGTCCTTGTCGGCCACGGGAATGGCGTCTTCCAGGTTGCCGCACAACACGTCCACCTGCTTGATCATCTCCGGCACGCGCGCCCTGATCTTCTCGATGTGCGGCGGGAAGAAGTGGATCATGCGCTCGGGGCGCACCGGGCGTTCGCGAAACGGCTGGGGCGCGCCGATGGCGAGTGCCTTGTAGAAATTGTTGGGCAGTTTCATGTCGGGCAGGTGCGAGTGGTGATTGGTGCGTGGCTGATGGAGCGCGCATGCTGCTGGATCGCTAACGGCTATTTTGAACCACGAAGGTCACAAAGGTCACGAAGGGTGCGTGCTGCGACCATCTCCTCGATGCGACATCCAAGAAAACTTGAATATTTGGATCTGCGCGGATTTCTGCGACGCACACTCTTTGTGACCTTTGTGACCTTTGTGGTTCGATACTGCCGTTGCTGTTGCTTTTCTTGTTGTTTGTTGTTGCGATCAACCTTCAGCGCCCGCAACGACGCCGTCATCATGCAACGCGCCGATCGCGGACTCGGACAAGCCGAGTAGCCCAAGCAGAATTTCATCCGTATGCTCGCCCAACCGCGGCGCGGCTCGCACCGGCACGCGATCGACGGCGCCAAACGCCAGCGGCGAACCGGGCGCGATGTAGCGACCGATGCCTGGCTGCTCAACATCCGCGAACATGGGGTTGTCCGTCGAGAGATCGACATCTTGCGCCATCGCCTCGCGCACCGAACGGTACGGCCCCCACGTCACGCGATGGGCATCGAGCGCCGCCGCGACCTCGGCATACGATCGCGCCGCAAACCACGGCACCAGCAGCGCGGCAATCTCCTCGCGCGCTTCGAATCGCTCACCCTCACGCGAGAGATCGCGACCAAGGCGCGACCCCAGCGCCGTGATCGCGTCACCGATGCCAGTGGCCTTGCAAAGTGTGCTCCATTGCAGGTCAGTGAGACCGACCACCATGACGCGCCGCCCATCATTCGTCACGAAGTCGCGGCCGAATGCGCCGAACAAGTAATTGCCATAGCGCGCCCGATCCTGATCGTTGATCGCCACCTCGGCCAGCATACCGAGGTGACCCAGCATCGCCAGTCCGACATCCTTGAGCGCCAGCGTCACCAGCTGACCGGCCCCAGCGCGCGCACGATGTCGCTCGGCAGCCAGCATCGCGACGGCCAGCATGTTACCCGCGATGGCGTCCCACGCGGGCATCACATGATTCACCGGGTGCACACTGTCGGCATCACCGGTGATGTTCGGAAAGCCGAGCGCCGGGTTTACCGTGTAGTCCACCTCGGAGCCTCCGTCCCGGCGACCCGTCAGGTTGACCATGATCAGGTCATCGCGATGCGCCCGCAGCGCGTCATACGACAGCCAACCGCGTGCCGGAAAGTTCGTACTGAAGATGCCGCCATCGGCACCGGGCAACGTGATGAGCTGCGTCAGCAGCTCTTGTCCCCGTGGTGAGCGAATATCGACGGCGATCGACCGCTTGCCTTTGTTGAGGCCGGCCCAGAACAGACTCGCACCGTCGGCGGTGACGGGCCATCGATGATGATCGAGCCCACCGCCGATCGGGTCGAAGCGGATCACGTCTGCGCCAAGCTGGGCCAGTGTCATGCCGCCCAACGGCGCGGCCACAAACGCCGAGCCCTCCACGATGCGCAGCCCCTCCAGGATTCCCGGCATCCTGCGGTCAGATCACCCGCTGCTGACGCAGCGTGTTGATCTGCGCATCGTCCATGCCCAGCACTTCGCGCAGCACTTCGTCCGTGTGTTGGCCAAGCTCGGGCCCGAGGCTGCGGATTCGTGCCGGCGTGTCGGACAACTGCGGCACCGGCGACGGCACCACGATCGCCTCGCCCGTCTTCGGTTCGTCGACGGCGACCAGGTTGCGACGCGCATGGAATTGCCGATCACCGAAAATGTCGGCGATGTTGTTCAGCGGGCCGGCCGGTGTGTCGGTGGCATAACAGCGCTCGAGCACTTCTTCGCGCGACAACGAGCCGCACCAGTCACGCACGATCTCGTTGACATCGTGACGATGGGCGAGTCGCGTCTTCTGCTCGCCATACGTGCTGGACGATGCCAGCTCCGGTCGTCCCATCGCCATCGCCAGGCGCATGAACAGCTTGTCAGTCGCGCAAGAGATGGCGACCCACTTGCCGTCTTTCGTGGCAAAGTGTCCGTGCGGGCACGCGAAGTCGTTATGCGAAGAGCCCAAGCGTTCGCGCACCGTCCCATACATGCCGAACGCGGGCGCCAGCTCTTCGGTGCAACGAAAGACTGACTCGTACAGCGCGGCATCAACGTACTGGCCTTCACCGGTGAGGTCGCGATGGCGGAGCGCCAGCAACACACCGATGCACCCGTACAAGCCCGTCATATAGTCGCCCAGCGTGGTCGATCCGGGCGTCACCGGCGTGCCCTTCGGCATGCCGGCCAGATACGCGATGCCGCCCACCGCATGTGCCACGCGCGCAAAGCCCGGGCGATCCTTGTATGGTCCGGTCTGACCGTATCCGGTCACGCGCAACATCACGAGGCGCGGGTTGATCTTGTGCAGCACGTCCCAACCCAGCCCCCACTTCTCCAGGGTGCCTGTCCGGAAGTTCTCGCACAGCACGTCGGTTTTCTCGATCAGCTGCTTGAAGACCTCCACACCTTCCGGCATTCGCAGATCGAGCGTGACGGAGCGTTTGTTGCGCGATTCGCTCAGCCACGTGTAGGTGTCGCCGCGCTGCGATGGTGTGCCGAAGCGCCGAAGCGCATCACCGCCGATAGGATGCTCGATCTTCAGCACGTCCGCGCCAAACTCACCCAGCATCGTGGCGCAGAACGGGGCGGCGATAACCGTAGCCACATCCATGACACGGATGCCGGCCAGCGGAAGCGGCGTGGTGGTTGCTTCGGGCGCAATTGGCATGGAGATCGGTCGTCAGTCGCGTGAATGGGGCCGTCAGATGATCTTCTGTGCGTGCAGTCGACGCAGCTCGGCGTCGGCGAGTCCCAGCAGTTCGCGCATCACCTGATCGGTCGCGTTGCCCAGCGTTGGCCCGAGGTTGGTGATCCGGCCGGGTGTCGCCGAGAGCGTCGGTACGACGCCGGGAACGACCACGTCGCCGGTTTCCTCCTCCACGATGTGTGCCAGGTTGCCGCTGTAGGCAAACTGCTCGTCCTCGAAGATGTCAGCGATGCTGTTCACCTTCCCGACGGGCACTTCCTCCTGCAGGCACAGTCGAAGGACTTCATCACGCGTGCGGGATCCGACCCACTCGATCACGATCTGGTTCACCTGATCGCGCGCGGCAAGCCGCTTGCGTTGATCACCGAACAGACTGCTGGACGACAGGTGCGGCTGACCCATCGCGACGGACAGGCGTTCGAACATCTTGTCGGTGGTGCACGCAATCGCGATCCACTTGTCGTCCTGCGTGCGGAAGTGGCCGTGAGGACAGGCGACGAAACTGCCCGACCCTTCACGCTCACGAATCTTCCCGCTGGCGCCGTACGCTGCCGCAATCTCCTCCAGCACGCGGAACACCGACTCGTAGATACCGACGTCAATCACCTGCCCGTGCCCCGTCGCTTCGCTGTGCCGCAGCGCGATCAGGATCCCGATCGCACCGAACAAGCTGGCGATGTAATCACCGAGCGGCACCGTGCCTGGCAGCACTGGGGTTTCGCCGGGAAATCCGGCCAGGTAGTTCAAGCCACCGAATGCCTGGGCGATGTGGGCGAAGCCGGAACGCCGACGATAAGGCCCCGTTTGTCCATAGCCCGACACGCGCAACATGACGAGGCGCGGGTTCGCTTCGCGAATGGCGGCCCAGCTCAATCCCCACTCTTCCATCGTGCCCGGACGGAAGTTTTCGATCAGCACGTCGGATTTGGCCAGCAGCCGCAGAAACAGCTGCACCCCTTCGGGCTGTCGCAGATCGATGGTGACGGACTTGCGGTTTCGCCCTTCACTGAGCCACTTGAGCGTGGCATCAGCGCGCGGCGATGGTGTCCCGAACCTTCGCATCGGGTCGCCGGCGATGGGATGCTCCACCTTCAGAACCTCGGCCCCAAATTCACCCAGGATCGACGCCGCATACGGACCCGCCAGAAAATTGCCGACGTCGACCACCCGTACCCCGGTCAGCGGCAACGCTGTCGGTGCAGCCTCGGCAGACGCAGATACAGATTCGGGAGAACCTTGGGGAGAACTCACGTGGGCTGCTCCGAAACGGGAACGGAAACGCGATGACGACGGTGGATTTCGCCGATTGGATCGGCCGAACAGAAACGGTGACCGACGATCTGGCTCGCTCGCAGGCGACGGCGGCCGCTGCGTTGTTTGACGAAGACAGTCTAACGCGGCCGGGGTCGGATTCGCTCCCACCGCTGTGGCATTGGTTCTATTTCCTGCCCACGGCCCCCCAGTCCCGCCTGTCAGACGATGGTCACCCGGAGCGCGGCACGTTCATGCCGCCGGTCCCGCTGCCGCGGCGTATGTTCGCGGGGTCGCGGGTCGTCTTTCATGCGCCGCTGCGGCTGGGCGTGCCGGCCGAGCGTGAAGGCACCATCCGGAACGTGGTCATCAAGGACGGAAAGTCGGGGCGGCTCGCGTTCGTGACGGTGGGCTACGCCATCCGGCAAGACGGACAGCTTTGTGTGGAAGAGGAGCAGGATATCGTCTATCGCGAGCCGGGGTCGCCGGTGGCCGCGCCGACAGCGCGCGAGTTCCCTCCTCCTGCACCGAATAGTTGGACGCGTGACGTCACGCCCGACTCCCGCATCCTGTTCCGTTTTTCGGCGTTGACGTTCAACGCGCATCGCATTCACTACGATCGGGAGTATGCGATGCGCGAGGAGGGGTATCCCGGTCTGGTGGTGCACGGACCGCTGAACGCGATGTTGCTGGCCAATCTGGTTCGGCAGCATACCACGCGGCCCATCGCGGCATTCAGCTTTCGCGGTATCGCGCCGGTGTTCGATCTGGCGCCGTTTCGGCTGTCGGCGATGCTGGTCAATGATGAGGTGGCGTGCGAGGTGATCGGGCCCGATGGAAAGGTGGCCCTGCAGGCGACGGTGAGGCTTGGGTAGCCTGGCGCAGTATAGTGAGGGCAGGAAGCAGTCACTTGAAGCTGTGCGCTGCATCGCATGGATTGGGCGTTTTCGTCTTCATGGTCGACCTCGGAAAGACGGTCAACTTCGTATCGAGACATTTTGGTGCCGCATGTCGTCTTCCTTCGGCAAGACAGACTGAACCATAGTTGTAGGCGTCACAGGAGAAGCATCACGCTCTCGGACGTCCGCCTGCTCGCTCTTGCGTCACTCCACGCCACGCAGGAGACTGTCTGCAGGGCGCTAGCGTGCGCTGCAATCTGGAGAGCACACGGTTGCTTGCGGGTTTCGCCCGCAAAGCTGCATTTACTAGACTTGGACAGGAGTTGACGCAATGTATGCACACTCCTTGAAGGATCGGCCGACATCCGAATGGGAGTCACTCAGCGCCCACAGCATTGCGGTCGCCAATGCCGCTCGGCGCAGCGCCGAGGTGTTCGGTTGGGGAATGGCGGCGTACGCCGCAGGCCTCCTGCACGACATTGGCAAGGCGTCGACGACGTTCCAAGACTATATCGCATCACCTCCATCGGGTCGAAAGGGCCCAGACCACTCGACAGCGGGAGCGCGGGAAGCTCTTCGCCTCTACGGCGTGTTCCCGGGACGACTGCTCGCTTACGTCATTGCCGGCCATCACGCAGGCCTTTCAGACCACGAACCACTAGGCGAGCGTTTGGCGACAAACGCCATCGAAGATTGTCAAGGCTGGACCGATCACATCGCGGGCGTTCCATCAAGGCCTTCTCTCATGCCAAGCGGGCCGTTCAAAGTCAATCAGCGTCAGGGGTATTCGATCGCGTTTCTCGCGAGGATGCTGTTCTCCTGCCTCGTTGACGCGGATTTCATTGAGACTGAACGCTTCTACGGCTCGGTACCGCGTGGACAGTTTACGCAGCTGGATACTCTGCAGGCCCGACTGGTTGCCTTTCTGGGAGCGAAGCAGCGTGACGACTCACCGCTGAACGTCCTGCGAAGCCGGATTCTCGCACATGCCGTCTCCCGCGCGACTCTGCCGCCCGGCTTGTTCACCCTGACCGCGCCGACTGGAGGTGGCAAGACACTGACCTCCCTCGCGTTTGCGATGGAGCATGCTCGCCTGCATGGACTGCGCCGGATCATCTATGTCATCCCCTATACGTCGATCATCGAGCAGACGGCTGCAGTATTTCGCGAGGCACTTGGTACTGCAGATGACATACTCGAACATCATGCCAGCTTCGACTGGGAGGGCCGCGGCGCGGCCGATCCAAAGCTCAAGAACTCCGATCAGGCCGTCGCTGATTCGGATGACGAAGGCGTTAACGGCATCAAAATGCTTCGTCGGGCCTCGGAGAACTGGGACGCCCCGATTGTCGTTACCACTGCCGTCCAGTTCTTCGAAAGTCTCCATGCAAACCGCTCCTCCCGCTGCCGAAAGCTTCACAACATCGCCAAGTCCGTGGTGGTTTTGGACGAGGCGCAGACACTGCCGCTGCGACTCCTCCTGCCCTGCATGGCGGCGATTGAAGAACTGGCTGCCAATTACTCGACGTCAGTCGTACTTTGCACCGCGACACAGCCTGCCCTCCGAGTCTGCGACGGGTTCTCGGAGACTTCCGAGACAGGCGCCAGATCCTTTCGGAAGATCGGCTTCGCGATCGATGATGACCGTGAGATCGCGCCCGACCCAGATAAACTGGCACGCACGCTCAAGCGCGTGGATGTCGTGCGACTGTCGGCCCCTATCGAGGATGACGTCATCATTGCGCGCTTTGCCGAGCTGACGCAGATGCTCTGCATCGTCAATGCTCGCGCCCATGCACGTGAGCTGTTTGATCTCCTCAAGAGTGATCCGCGCACGGTAGACGGCGCGTTTCACCTCACGACGCTTATGTGCCCGAAGCATCGACGAGCCGTGCTCGCAGAGGTGCGGGATCGACTGCAGGCCGGTGCCCCGGTACGACTGGTGTCGACCTCACTGATGGAAGCGGGGGTGGACGTGGACTTTCCCGAGGTATGGCGGGCGGTCGCCGGGCTGGATTCGATCGCGCAGGCCGCAGGACGCTGTAATCGTGAAGGGAAGCGCGAAATGGGTCGCGTCGTCGTTTTCGAGCCGGCGAATCGCAAGTCACCACCCGACTTCGTTCCGGCCATCCATGCAGCCGACACCGTCTTTCGACACAACCTGGATCCACTGTCCATCGAAGGCGTTGCGATGTTCTTCAGGGAGCTTTATTGGGAACGAGGAGCGGAGTCGATGGATGCGCCGACCCTCGATAACGCTCCGTGGCCGATCCTCAAGTCGATTCACGATCGTTTCGACACCCGGACGCTTGAGGCGACCTTTGACTTCGAATCGATAGCTCGTGCATTTCGGGTGATTGACGACGCTCAAGCAACGGTCATCGTACCACTCGATCAGGGGGCCATCAACACCTTGCGCAGAATCGCCGCCATGGAGCGGCCACGGCAAAGCGACCTGAGAACACTGCAGCAGTACTCGGTGGCGATTCCTCGCAGTCATCGAAACGGGTGGCTGGCCGCAGGCGTGCTGCGGCCCGTTCATGCGTCGCTTAAAGACAGCTTGTTGGTGTTTCAGGACTTGGCACACTACCGAAGCGATTCAGGAATCGACCTGAAAACGCCGGATTTGCGGGATTCGGTGAGCAACATACTTTAGTTCAGTGTAGCCTGTGCGGAATACAGAAATAGATGGAGATGGACTTTGGAAGTCGGCGGTGTCAGACCGTGCGCGTATTGTCTGACAGGTTGGCGCTGTCGTGGGTCGAAATAGTGTGGTCCCAGCGGATCCTCTGCCGACTATCCCGCCCGGATCGGGATGGTCGGCAGCGCCACCCGGACCAAGACGAGACGCTCACATGATCCTTCGGAGAGTCAGGCATGGCATTCGGCATTCGGCTTCACGTAGCTGGCGAACGCGCCTGCTTCACGAGACCAGAGATGAAAGTCGAAAGAGTTTCGTATGATGTCATGACGCCATCGGCTGCACGAGGAATACTCGAAGCTATCCACTGGAAACCTGCAATCCGATGGATCGTTGACCGCATTCACGTGCTCCGGCCAATCCGTTTCCAATCCGTCAGACGAAACGAAGTCGGCGCAAAGGCAAGCGGCCAGCTGGCGAGATCAGCGATGAAGCGCGGCGATGTCAATGACTTGGGCCTTGTCGTCGACGACTCAACCGTTCGACAACAGCGCGCGACGATGTTGCTGATAGATGTTGAGTATGTCATCGAAGCGCACTTCGAAATGACCGATAGAGCGGGCCCCGAAGATGACGCTGCGAAGCACCTTGCCATGTTCCAACGGCGGGCGGCTAAGGGCCAATGCTTTCACCGACCATGCCTCGGCGCACGCGAGTTCCCTGCCACGTTCCGCCTGATCGCGGCAGATGCCGTTCTGCCGCCGAGCAGTCTGCCCGCCGAGCAACGCAACAAGGAGCTTGGCTGGATGCTCCACGATATCGAATTCAACGCCGACGGATCGGCGAGGCAATCGCGCTTCTTCCGCGCTTTTTTGAACGACGGAATCATCGATGTTCAGGCGTGTCTCGCCAACGGAGGAGTCACGACATGATCCTTGAGGCGCTCAATCGATACTACGACCGCATGGCAGCCCGTGGTGAGGCTACTGAGCCGGGATGGGTGCGGGCCCAGATCAGCTGGTGTATCGACTTGTCAGCTGGGGGAGAGCCCGTCGCCGTCCGCCCGCTTCAGGATTTGACCGGAAGGAAGCCGCGCCCACAGAGCCTTTCGGTTCCATCCGTGGGCACACGGACATCAGGCGTTAAGTCCAACCTCCTCTGGGACAAGACCGCCTATGCGCTGGGAAGGACGGCGACCGCGACCACCAGAACTGCTGAAGCACACGCAGCGTTCAAGAAAGCAAATCTCCAGTTGATCGCTGACGATCAGGACGCTGGGCTTCGCGCCTTGCGACGATTCCTCGAAAAGTGGAAACCCGAGCGGTTCGATCACGCTCCATTTCGCATAGACATGCTCGACGGCAATGTTGTGTTCCGCTTGGAGAGTGAGCGCGGCTACATCCACGAGCGGCCCGCCGCCAGAACCCGCCTCAAAAAGACCGCGACTCCGGTCGATCTGGCAGAATCGGAAATGTGTCTGATCACGGGCCGACGAGCGCCAGCAGTGCGCCTCCATCCTGTCATCAAGGGTGTCGACGGCGCGCAGTCATCAGGAGCATCGTTGGTCTCTTTCAATCTCGATGCGTTCAAGAGTTACGGCCAGGATCAAGGTGCCAATGCGCCCGTGTCACGCGAGGCGGCCGAGCGATATGGGGCCGCGCTCAATGCACTCCTCGCGCGACGTGGACAGAATCGTCTCGGAAGAAGCATTGGCGATGCGACCGTTGTGTTCTGGGCGGATGCGTCTCTGCCGCAACAGGAGGAGGGAGCAGCCAACACCGAGCGACTGTTCTCAACGCTGCTCGGTTCCGCTGAAGACAGCACGAACGGCGATGCCGTGGATCCCTTCTTGGCGATCTTCGGAACCGCATCCGCCTCGTCAGATGACGCGCAGCACAGCGATCTGAGTTCCGATGCGGTTGACGCCGCGAAAGTGCGCGATGTGCTGGCGGCGATAGCAGACGGCAGGCCGCAGAAGCGCGCACCGACCCTCCCGAGCTCGACTGAGTTTCACGTGCTCGGCCTCGCCCCCAATTCGGCTCGACTTGCTGTCCGCTTCTGGTTCTCCGGTACAGTAGGGCATCTTGCGCAGGCCCTGCTGCTGCACATGGAGGACCTCGCGATTAAACCGCTGCCGCGATTCTGGGCAGCAAGCAAGGGACCGCCTGCCGTTTGGCGCCTGTTGGTCAAGACGACCGCGGTGCTCGAGAAATTCGATAACGTACCGCCGCAGTTGGCCGGTGAAGTTATGCGCTCCGTGCTGACGGCACGGCCTTATCCGCGCACGTGGTTGGCGACGGTGGTCATGCGATTGCGAGCTGGCGACCCCCACAACGGCCGAGATGACAAGGACACCGGATGGCACGCAGCCGCAATCAAAGCATGCATCAACCGTGACCCCAACGAGGAGGATTTGCCAGTGGCACTTGATCCGGACAATCCCAGCGAAGCGTATCAGCTCGGTCGCCTGTTCGCCTTACTCGAGACCGCCCAGCGATCGGCATTGGGCTTGAGGGTCAACTCAACCATCGCAGACCGCTACTACGCTTCGGCTTCCGCTACGCCCGCAAGAGTCTTTCCATCCCTGCTGCGTGGCGCGCGACACCACATCGCGGATCTGAAGAAGCGCGATGCGGGCTACTGGATCGAGAGTCGCCTGAACTCCATTGTCGACAGGATACAACCCGACCTTCCCCGAGTCCTGAGACTGGAAGATCAAGGGCGGTTCGCGGTGGGCTACTATCACGAGCGTGCGTTTCGTGGGAAGGCACAGCCGTCGGACGTGGAAGTCGCCGATTCAACTGAAGCGCAGTGATCACCTTCTACACTTGACTGGAGAACCCACCATGACGTTTCCCAAGCCGCTGCAGCGTCGCCATGACTTCGTTCTCTACTTCGATGTTTCGGACGGCAACCCGAACGGTGACCCCGATGCTGGTAACATGCCGCGCATTGACCCTGAGACGGGGCACGGACTCGTTACGGACGTCTGCCTTAAACGAAAGATTCGCAATTACGTCGAGTTGGCAATGGAGGATGCCCCCCGCTATCGCATCTACGTTACGGAGGGGGCCATTCTGAATGAAAAACATCGGGAAGCCTACCGGGCGCACCCGGATGCGACGAAAGGCAACGTCAACAAGGACGCCAAGCTCACTCCAAAGAGCGATGATGCTGCGGCTCAGGTACGCCGCTTCATGTGCGATAACTTCTTTGATGTGCGGACATTTGGTGCGGTCATGTCGACCGGCGTCAACGCCGGACAGGTGAGAGGTCCGGTTCAGCTCAACTTCGCCAGGTCCGTCGAACCCGTGCTTCCGCTCGAGGTATCGATCACGCGCATGGCCGCTACCAACGAGGCCGAGAAGAAGAAGCGTGACGAGGGCGACGCCGACGATGGCAAGCGCGGTGATGCACGAACGATGGGTCGCAAACACATCATCCCATATGGACTGTACCGCGCACATGGCTACATCTCCGCTCCACTTGCCTCGCACTCGATCAAGGGAACTGGGTTCGCGGACGACGATCTCGCCCTCCTCTTTCGTGCACTGCGGGAGATGTTCGAGCACGATCGATCGGCGGCACGCGGTGCCATGGCAACCCGGAAGCTGGTCGTATTCCGTCATGAAACTGCACTTGGCAACGCACACGCGGACGAGCTGTTCGCACGAGTGACGCACGCGCGGGTGCTGGATGGTCGAGAGGTTTCAGTGGCGGAGGCGCAGCAAGGCCGACCGGCGCGCGCATTCAGCGACTATCTCCTCTCAATCGATCGTGCAGACCTCCCTAGCGGCGTGGAAGTATTCGTCGATGACGAGGTGCGTGCCTTGGGATAGCAGTTCCGAGCCTCGCAATGGAGCATGCTATGGCTGGCGTTAACGACGACGAACTCGTGCCCATCTCCGCATTGCAGCACTTCATTTTTGTCCTCGTCAGTGCGCTCTCATTTACATCGAGCGTCTTTGGGCTGAGGATGTCGCGACGATGGAAGGGCGTCTGCTGCATGAGGTCGTGGACGCCGGGGTTGGCGAGAAGCGCGGCGGCGCTCGCATCTCCCGAGGCATCGCACTACACTCGCGATCCCTCGGGCTTGTGGGTCGTGCCGACGCTGTCGAGTTTCGCGACCGAGGTCGAGCAGTGTTTCCGATCGAGTACAAGCGTGGCAAGGCCAAAATACACCGCGCTGACGAGGTGCAGTTGTGTGCACAAGCCATGTGCCTCGAAGAGATGCTGGACATCGTAGTCCCATCGGGAGCACTATTCTACGGATCCGATCGCCGTCGACATTTGGTGTCGTTCGATGAGGATCTAAGTGCGCTGACCGCGCACGTGGCCGCCGAGGTAAGACTCATGCTTAAGGAATCTCGAACGCCGCCGGCCGCTTATGCCCCGAGCTGCAAGCGCTGCTCACTATACTCGCTGTGCGCGCCCAAACAGCTCGTAACGGCGCGTCCCGTGACTAGGTGGCTCTCGGAGAGAATGGGGCGAGCTCTGGAGGAGACCTGATGCGCCGGCTGCTCAACACCGCCTACGTCACGACCGACGGAGCGTGGCTTCGAAAGGACGGCGAGAATCTGGTGGTCGACGTCGATGGAGTCGAGATGGGACGAGTCCCTGTGCACCTGCTGGACGGCGTCGTCGCCTTTGGTCGACTCGGGTGCTCTCCAGTGCTGATGCACGCGTGCGCCGAGCGGGCGACCAGCATCTCTTTCGTGGAGCCGAACGGTCGATTTCTAGCGAGGGTGGAGGGCCCTCGATCCGGCGACGTCCTCCTGCGGCGCGAGCAGGATCGTGCCGCCGACGATTCAGAGAGAGCTATCGCGATTGCGCGTGTTATCGTAGCGGCGAAGACGACCAACCAGCGGACCTGCTGATGAGATTCCTGCGGGACCATGCTGGCAGGATAGCCGACACTGCTCGCGCCGCCATCGAAGCTGCGTGCGCGCGGATGGTGTTAATCGCGCGCGATGTGGCTGCCGCTGGAACGAAAGACCTGGTTCGAGGACGAGAAGGAGAGGCTCCCTCTCTGTACTTCTCCGCCTTTGATCAGCTGCTCTTGGTCGACGACGCCGACCTTCGCTTCGGCGGGCGTTCACGTCGTCCGCCGCTGGACCGCGTGAACGCGCTCCTGTCGTTTCTTTACGCGATGCTTGGCCATGACTGCCGCTCGGCCTTGGAGGCGCACGGACTGGATCCGCAGGTCGGCTACCTGCACGAGGACAAACCAGGCCGCGCCGGACTCGCGCTGGATCTCATGGAGGACTTGCGACCAGTAATGGCCGATCGGCTTGCGCTTTCGCTCATCAACCGTGGGCAGCTGCGCACCGACGACTTCGTGGTCGAAGGAGGCCGGAGGTGTCCGCCTCACCGACGACGCGCGCAAGCAGGTTCTCGTCGCGTGGCAGGAACGCAAGCGGGAGGAGGTGCGACATCCGTACTTTGAGGAGTCGGCTCCCCTCGGGCTCTTCCCGTACCTGCAGGCGCAGTTGCTCGCACGATTCCTTCGAGGGGATCTCGACGGCTACCCTCCCTTGATCTGGCGGTGACATGCTGATGCTGATCACTTATGTGATGTGGCTACCGAATCGTCTGCGGGGAAGTGCAGGCTTCGACAGGTGGCGCGTGCGTGCCAGGACTTCGGCCAGCGTGTTCAATACTCCGTATTCGAGTGTGAGGTTGATCCCGCACAATGGGCGCTGCTTCGCGCCCGACTCATTGCCGCGATCGAAGCGTCGACGGACAGCTTGCGATTCTACCGTCTTGGCCGCGACGGCCACGCCCGTATTGGACATATTGGCGCTAAGGCCGTGCTGGACCTTCGAGGTCCACTCGTCTTCTAGAGGCGCGAAGGGGAGCGCCCGGAGTCTCCGACCGACGTCCGCGCAAAGCGTTTCTGCTATGAAACACGGCATCTAGTTCCAAGTCCACGTCCCGACTCTGGCCCTGCATGAGGGGGTTCGCGAAAGTGAGCGCGTAAGTCATTTCTCTGATGTCGTTTGCACTGTGGGGAGTCGCCCCTCACGCAGGGGCGTGGATCGAAACTCCGGGAACCAGCAGCGAATCGACTTCGTGCCGTAGGTCGCCCCTCACGCAGGGGCGTGGATCGAAACTGCTGCACCAGTTCCGCCTGCGTTGCCAGGACGTCGCCCCTCACGCAGGGGCGTGGATCGAAACACCCACGCTTGCAGCGTCCCGTTCGACTGGCCCGGCTCGCCCTCACGCAGGGGCGTGGATCGAAACATCTCGGCGTAGAACTCCACCGTAAACCACACGTCGCCCCTCACGCAGGGGCGTGGATCGAAACCTCCTCGTAAAAGCGCGCACCCGCGCGCGGTGATGGCGTCGCCCCTCACGCAGGGGCGTGGATCGAAACGCACCATTGGCGGCGGCGGAAAGCTGTCCGCCTCAGTCGCCCCTCACGCAGGGGCGTGGATCGAAACGGCGCCCCGAGCGCCGCTGTGTGGCTGCTCGACGTCGCCCCTCACGCAGGGGCGTGGATCGAAACTTCGACGCACTGATGATGTCGACAGCCAGGCCGGTCGCCCCTCACGCAGGGGCGTGGATCGAGACTGTTGAATGCGCCCGACGCTCCCTAAGTTGCGGCTGGTCGCCCCTCACGCAGGGGCGTGGATGGAAACCTCAACGATCTCTGAGGGCGACACGAAGGTGGCGAGGTCGCCCCTCACGCAGGGGCGTGGATCGAAACACATGGAACGGCGCGTCACTCGCAACCACCCGCGTCGCCCCTCACGAAGGGGCGTGGATCGAAACACGGTCGATGTGAACGCGGCTAACGGAGTGCTCCAGGTCGCCCCTCACGCAGGGGCGTGGATCGAAACGCCCACAAAGGTGAA
>CAZMGX010000009.1:25790-33328 GCA_964565915.1 uncultured Gemmatimonas sp. | reverse complement strand
TTTCGGATCCGCAGCGCGCGCCATGCGTCAGGTCCTCGTGGACTACGCTCGGCGACGCCAGGCCGCGAAGCGTGGTGACGGATGGTCACTGGTGACCTTCGACGGCAATGACGTCGCGCTCGAAGTGCAGGTCGACGAATTGCTGATGCTCGACGAGGCGCTGGATCAACTGCGCGCCCTGCACGAGCGTCTGGCGCGCGTGGTCGAGTTGCGCTTCTTCGCCGGGCTGAGTGAGGAGGAAACGGCCGAGGTGCTGGCGATCACGTCGCGCACCGTGCGGCGTGACTGGATCAAGGCTCGCCTGTTTCTGTCGCGCGCGCTGCGACGCGAGTGATGACACCCGCTCGGGTTGGAGGACCATGAACGCCAATCGCTGGCCGGAAATCGAGCGCGTGCTCGATCGTGTGCTCGATACCGAGCCCTCCGAGTGGGCATCCGTCGTGTCGCAGGCCTGCGGCACCGACGAGGAGCTGCGCCGCGAGGTCGAATTGCTGCTTGCGGAACACGAACGGTCGCCGGGCCTGCTGGTATCCGGTCCGGGTGCCCTGATCGCGGACGCGGTTCGGGCCCATGAGAATACGGTCCATGTCGGGCTGACCGGTACGAGGCTTGGACCGTGGCGCGTGGTGGACCACCTCGGCGACGGCGGCATGTCGCGGGTCTACGTGGGCCAGCGCGACGACGGCGCGTTTCATCAGCGCGTCGCCATCAAGGTCCTCCGCGCCGGCCTCGACTCGCCCGCAGACCTCGAGCGTTTTCGCATCGAACGGCAGATACTGGCGTCGCTTGATCATCCGTATATCGCCCGATTGCTCGACGGCGGCATCGCGCCGGACGGCCGACCGTTTCTGGTGCTGGAGTACGTCGAGGGGCAGCCACTCACCACATATTGCGACAGCAACGCGCTGGATGTGCCCGCCCGGTTGCGCCTGTTTCTGGCCGTGGCTGAAGCCATCATGTCGGCACATCGCCAGTTGGTCGTGCATCGTGATCTCAAACCCTCCAACATCCTCGTCGGCCTCGACGGGCGTCCGCGTCTGCTCGATTTCGGCATCGCGAAGATCGTGGATCCCGCCGGGCACGGCGATGGCGAGGCCACCGGTACGCGCCGTCGCTGGATGACGCCCCACTACGCCGCCCCCGAACAGTTCACGCATGCCGCGGTCACGACCGCCACCGACGTCTATCAGCTTGGCGTGGTGCTGTATGAGCTGCTCACCGGTCGCTTGCCGTTCGAACGAGCGGGTGGTCACCATGCGGACACCCTGGAGATCCGCGTCCTGCGCGATGATCCGCCCCCGCCGTCCACGCACCAGAGCATTCTGCGTGGAGATCTCGACGCGGTGATCCTCAAGGCACTGCGCAAGGACCCGCGCGCGCGCTACGCCTCGGTGGCGGACCTGGCGGAGGACATCAAGCGCGTGTTGGATCACGAGCCGGTATCCGCCCGGGCGGATGATCGTGCCTATCGCTGGCGGCGGCGTGCGCGTCGGTACGCCGTCCCCCTCTTGATCGGCGCAGTCACGCTGCTGTCCGTCATCGGCTATGCGGCGACGGTCTCCCGGCAGAATCAGCGTATTGCCGCCGCGCTGGCGGAGGCGCGCGTCGAGCGGGCCAAGGCCGAACAGGTGACCCGTTTCCTGATGGGCCTGTTCGAGGTCAACGATCCGCGCAGCGAGCGCGGAGATACCATCACCGCACGCACGCTGCTCGAACGCGGCGCGACACGGGCCAATGCACTGGAACACGCCCCCGAAGTGCAGGCCGAGATGCTCGATGTCATCGGTCGCGTGCGGAGCGCGATGGGCGCGTTCGCGGATGCTCGCCCCAGTCTCATGCAGTCGCTCGCCATTCGTCGGCGGGTGCTTGGGGATTCGCATCCCGCCACGTGGCAGAGTGAACAGAGTGTGGCGCGCCTCGACCTGCTCGAAGGGCGGTACGCCGAGGCCGAAGGTGGGTTTCGCCGCGTGTGGGCACACCAGCGCCGGGCGTTTGGCGACACGGCCTCGCGGGCGTTGGAGACCCTGTTCGAATTGGCCACGACGCTGCACGGCGGTGGACGCTACAAGGAAGCAGATTCGCTGTTCACGACGTGGGAGTCCCGGGTGACGGCGCTCCCTCCGCGCGCTGACCTCGACCACGCCCGACGGCTGCGTGTGCTTGCCGACTTCGTCTATGCCGGCGCGCGAGGAGACAGCGTCGCACTCGACCGGGCGATTGCATTGTACCGGATGTCCATTCGCGTAGCGACGGAGCTGCAGGGGCCGGATAATCCGGACCTTGCCTTTGCGTGGCAGAACCTGGCGGCGGTTCTGTGGAAGCGTGGCAGCGTCACCGAGGCCGACTCGCTGTTCCGCCACGCGCTCGCCGTACTGCGCGTCTCGTATCCTGACGGACATCCAGATCTGGCGGTCACGCTGTCGAACTACAGCGGTCGATTGTTGTCCGCCGATCGCCATCGTGAAGCAATCGCGTTTGCGCGCGAAGCCAGTGACATGGGTCGGCGCTACCTCGGCAAAGATCATGTGCTGTCGGCCGTGCATCTGGTGTCATATGGTCAGACGCTCCATGCGGCTGGTGATCACGCGGCCGCCGAGCCCGTCTTGCGCCGCGCCATCGCTGAGCTGACGGCGCACTACGGCGCCGACGGCGTCATGGTATTGCGTGCCCGCGTGAATCTTGCGGAGACGTTGGGTGCCCTCGGTCGCATGCGCGACGCGGAACCGCAGCTGCTGGACGCCCTGAATGTCCTTGAACAGCGGCGCGGCATCGGCGACCCCCAATCGCAGTATGCCGTGCGCGCGCTGGTGCGTTTGTACGAGGCAGCGGGGCGGACCGCTGACGCCACGCGCGCGCGCGCCAAGCTGGTCGTAAAGGCACAAAGCCCAGCGGCAGTCCTCGAGCGACCTCGGTAGAGGGCCACCGCTGGAGCTCGGCCGGTCAGAGGGTCGCCACCAACGCCGCGGTCAGTTGTGCGATCGCCGGCTTCAGCACCTTCGTCTGCATCTCTGCATGACCGCTCGTGCGCATGACGCTCGTCCCCTTTTGGATGGTCTCGCCCGAGTACCGGACACGGCCCGTCGCGACCTCAACCAGTCGCGTACGAAGGGTTGCATAGCCGAATCCGCCATCGCCCTGTGCGGTGTATTCCGTGACCGTCCCAGTCAGGATGTACGTGACACCGAGCTGCTTTCCGACCCTCACCGCAGCCGTCGTCGAACTGTCGTGGTTGATGGCCAGCAGCTGGCCTTGTGACGCCTCCCGCGTCCGTCGTACATCATGAACATCGAAGCGGTCGCTCTGTACCATCGAGAAGGCGACACTTGCCTGCAGCTGTCGCTTGGCTTCGTGGGTCATGGTCGAGGCGTTCGCGCCGGGCGTAAATTCGATCACGGCCACGGTGACCTTGGCCGATGGTCCGACGCTCAGCGATTGCGCTGCGACGGCCGACGTGGTCACCCACATCGTGCCGAATATTGCTACTGCAGCCAGTACAGGCTTCATTTCCCCTCCTGAGATGGTTGTCGTGGGCCACGGGTGCGCAGCCATCAGGACGTACGCAGAAACTCCAGGAAGACGGACACGAGACGCCTGGCCAGGTGACAAAAGGGGATTCCATGTCGGACGCGCGGGCGGCAATCGTTCTTGGTGCCTCCGGTTCGGTGGGCACAGCGCTCATCCACGAACTGGTGCGCGATGGCTCGTTCCGCCCCATCGTCACTCTGGTGCGACGGACGCAGCCAGAACAGCTCGAGATCGCTCGCGTTGCCGGCGTTGAGCTGCGCGAGGTTCTCGTGCCCACGATGGATGTCGTCGCGGTGGAGCGAGCCACGAGCGAGGTCATGGCATCCCTGCCCGACGACGTCGTCGGGTTGAGTGTGCTCGGGGTCGGCGCCAACACCGCGAAGCTCACCATCGACCAACACCGCGCCATCGACGTGCAACTGAACGTCGCCTTTGCCCGGGCCCTGCGCGCATCGGGACGGGTGCAGCACCTCGCCTTCATGTCGGCCGTGGGCGCAAATCCCGGAGCGGCCGTCACCGGATCAGGCGCGGCGGGGATGCCCCGATACGCGCGCGTCAAGGGTGAAGCGGAGGAGGCGGTGCTCGCGAGCGGTCCGCCCGTCGTGAGCATTTTCCGCCCGTCGATGATCATCGGCTCGCAGCACACCCCGTGGCTCCTCGAGAAGCTGCTGCCGCTGTTTTCCTTCGTGACTCCCGCCAAGTTCCGATCGATCACCGCCGGGCAGATTGCCCGGGCCATGATCGCGACGTCGCGGAATCCGCCGCCCAAATCGGCCATTTTCCACTATACTGAGATGATGGCGTTCAATCGTTGAGTGCCTCCGCCGTTGGACCTCCGTCGTTGCGGCTTCACCCTCCCCACCCGCTCTAAGAAAACCTCATGACCACCACACCTGCCGTGCTCAACGCCACCAATCTCGGGGCCTCCATCACCTGCAAGGACATCGACGCCTCGCTGCGCTTCTATCGCGACGGAATCGGCTTCGGTGTCGAACAGACGTTCGAACGCGAGGGCAAGCTGGTCGGTGCTGTCGTGGTCTCCGGTGACATCCGAATGGTCCTGAATCAGGACGATGGCAAACTCGGATGGGAGCGCGTAAAGGGACAGGGCTTCTTCCTGCAGATCAACGTCGCCAGTGCGGCCGACGTCGATGCCGCCGCTGCGCGCATTCGTGCGACCGGCCATGCACTGCTCAACGAACCGGCCGATCGCCCGTGGGGTGTTCGTATGTTCCAGTTCCTGGACCTCGACGGATTCAAGCTGGGCGTGTCCACGCCGCTCGTCGGCTGACGCTTCGGCAGCGACGGCATCGCGGACCAAGCGATGCCGTCGCCGCACCCTGATATGCGCACGGCCGCCTCGGACGCAGCGCGTCTGTGGCGTACCACAGTGACCACCTTCCTTTGACGTCGATGACACCAATGGCCAAAGACCCGGCAATTCCGCGAATCACGCGTCAAATCCTGCTTGCCGGCCTCCTGCTGCTGGCCGCTACTAGTGCGCCACGTATGCTCGGGGCGCAAGACGCTGCCATCGCACCAGACGTCAAGAAGTATCTGCAGCAGTTCGTCGACAAGCTGCGGGAGTTTCGCGTCGGACGTGATGACATCGATTGGAAACAGGTCGAATCCAGAACGCTGGCGGCGGCGGCCGGCGCGCAGTCCATCACGGCGGCCTTTCCGGCCATTCGCACGGCGCTCATCGAGATTCAGGATCCCTGGGCGATGTACCGTTCGGCGTCGGGACAGGTGGTAGGCCCCGATCAGCCACGCTGTGTCCGGTCAAATGCCGGCACGCCGACGGTGCCCGCCGACATCGGATACCTCAAGGTGACACCGATCCAGAATCGCGGCATCCGCGCGGAACGTGAAGCGGCCGTGGCCGTGCGGACGGCACTGAAGAAGGGCGACACCGACGGGGCCGTTCACTGGATCATCGACCTGCGCGGACACTTCATGGGTTCACTGGCATCTGCGGTTGTCGGGCTCGCGCCCATCATGGGCGACGGGACCGCGTTCAAGATGCAGTATGCCAACACCGTCGTCCCGTTCGACGCCACGCAGTCGTCCATCAAGGCCGACGGTCAGGAGCTGCAGATGGACATCGGCAAGTTCGCGTTGGCGAACAAGAAACGTCGGATCGCCGTGCTGGTCGATGGCGGAACGGCGGGGGTTGGCGAACTGCTCGCCATCGCGTTCGAAGGTCGTAGTGACGCACGCGTCTTCGGCGTGCCGACCTGCGGCATTCCGCCGCTCCGGCTGGTGCCGCAGAAGCTCAAGGACGGCGCCGAGTTCACCCTGTCGGCGATGCGCGTGCTGGACCGCGACGGGAAGGTGTATCGCGGCCCGATCGAACCGCACGAACGGATTGACGATGAAGCCCGCCTGTTCGAACGCGCCAGGGCCTGGGTGTCCACGGGGAAGTGAGATCGTCCACGTCGTGAACATTCGATTCGGCCATCACCGCACTCAGGATCGCGTCATGTCCATACGCGATTTGGCAGCGGGCCCGGACGGCTCGTCCGCCGGCGGCGACGCAACCTTTGCATTCGTCGTAGATACGGCGGGTCGCGTCGAGTTGCGCAGCATCGAAACGTTGGCGGCCACGGACTCCACGACGGCGCAAGCGCTCCGCCGCGGACTCGAGCAACTGCGTTACATTCCGAAGCGCGTTGTGCTGGACGTTGGCCGCTGTGTACGGGTAAACGGCGTGCGGATGCACTGTGGCGGCGCCAAGCCGGCCATTCGTCGGTTGCGTGCGCGTGTCGTCTTGCACGTGGAAGCGTTCACCGTGGCGCCAGGCTGAGCCGCTCGGCGCGCATGCGGCGGTCAATAGGAGAACCCGTGCTGCGTCAGCAGGTATCGACCGCCCGGATAGACGACGTAGCGTGTGTAGACGGCCGGCCGCTCTCGGCGGACGCGCGCCACCAGCGCGGTATCCTTGATGAGCACCCGAAAGTGATTACCTGCGATTGCGAGACTCGCGTTGATGGGGTTGGTGCACGCGCGCGCCGACTCGACCATCGGATCCGCACACAGGCGTACCGTGCTGGCTCGCAAGACCTCCTCGAGGGCCGCTGAACTCAGCGCCGTGTCCGACGTCACGACCACGCTGAAGGGCTGCAGCGTGGGCACGGTCATCCGCCATACGAAGTAGCCGGTCACCGGAGGCGAGGGGGCGCGCTGCAACTCGTAGGGCAACGGAAATCGGATCACGAGACGGTCCTTCTCGACCGACGCCGGCTCGTCAGACGCTCCCCTCAGCACCTGCCCCTGCACCCGCGTCGCCCACACGCCGCACAGCAACGCGGCAAGGCGCACGCATACCGTCCAAGCGTGCATCGTCACGGTGCCACCACCACGCGGCGTTGACTGCTCGCCGAGGCACGTCCGGGACGCTCGATGCTCACCGTCAAGAGGTAGGGACCGGGCGCGAGCTGCGACAGATTCAGCACCAGTGTCCGCAACTGCACAGGCACCGGTCCGACCAGTGTCCGCGTATTGTGCTGTGGACTCGGCTCCGTCCAGCGGATCTGCAACGAGCGTCGTGGATCGGAGGCAACATTGAGCGTCATGCCCAAGCGTCGCAGCGTGCCGATGTCCTGGTCACTGGTGACGGCCACCGTCACCGTGACCGTGTCGCCGGCGTCGACGCCATAGGTCTCCCAATACAGGCCAACCCGTCGCTGCGTCGCGCCGAGCGTGACGGTACCCAGCAGCCGGTCCAGCAACGATTCATCCGGCATCGGCGGTCGCGTGTCGCCGGAACCCGCGTCGATCAACGCCGGGTCCGAGATGGCGATCTCGCCTGGCGCCATGGCGCTCAGAGGTGGTGGTGGCTCGATACCGTATCGAGTGCGGGCATCGATGCGCGTTGGGCCCACGCCCAGCGCTTCCACGGCAACCAGTCTCGGCTCTGGCGGTATCGCGGACTGCAGCACCACGGTTTCGCCGCCCGGATCGCGGCTCACCTCGCGGGCTGCGCTGCTGGCTCATCCAACCCTGGCCGGGAT
>CAZMGX010000009.1:0-25780 GCA_964565915.1 uncultured Gemmatimonas sp. | reverse complement strand
GCCGCCACGAACGATGCGCTGATCCAGTGAATCGATGTTGCTGGCAGACGTCGTCGTGAGCAACATGACGTCGAACTGCTGCGAATCGGCGCTCACGGCCGGATGCCGCATTCGGTGTGCCGTCGCCAGCGCGATGTGTGATTGGCGACGGAACATCGCGGTCTGCCCGTCGGGAAACTGCACCAAGCGACGCGTGCTCGGAACATGCTCGTGCGGCCACCATCGTGGATCGATGCCACCCTCGTCGGTTTCGCCGGCCAGCATCCAATCGGTCGCCTGCATGCGGAACGGCGATTGGGCGGCCCCCCAGGACGGCGTGAGGTGAACGCGGTCGAGCGAGTACTCCAGCGTCGTGTAGGGGGGCACCGGCACACTGCGATAGTTCACGAGGTAACCTGAGTGATTGGCGTCAGTCGCCGCCCCACCCCACCCCGTATACGTGGGACGCCCGTAACGCTCGATCAGTCTCACCATCGCGTCACCGCCATGGGACGGCAACCACGGGTGACGCTCGTCCGCATCGAGCGCGCGATGCAACTCAACGTCGATGCGCCGCATTTCATGGACCACCAGACGATCGTTGCCGCGCACGCGGTACAGCGGATCGGACAGCCACCACAGGCGTTGCGCATCGTGCTCCCGATCAATGCAGCTTTTCTTCCCGAAACCAACGGTGTCTTCCGCCGGCAGCACGGCACCGACATCCATCCACCGGCACCGTTCCGCGGGCGACATCGCGGCGCGCATCAGCGCGAAGACCGAATCGGCGCTCACGACGGCCCCGCGTCGCGCGGTCACGTACCCGGACAGACCGAGGCACCACCATGCGGTCGCCCGGCACCTTCGCGCCGCCCGACCTGCGCCCTCGAGGTCGCGCTGGTCGATGAGAAAACGCACCACTTGGCCGGTCAGCAGCAGCGAACCTGGCCAGACCGTCAGTGCGCTGTCAAGCGACGCGATCAGTCGCGCCCGTGACGCGACGGCGGTCGCGCGCAACGACGGCACGAGGGCGCCGTCCCGCCACGCCGACTCATCGGTCGCCTCGGGAATCGCCGGGCCGAGAATCCACGTCGGACACGCGGAAAAGTACGACCGATCACTTTCCAGCAGCGGGAACTGCGAGAAGGGTCTGCCAATCCCATCTATCTGTCCGGGTGCTCGACCGAGCCGGTCACCGGGCCTGACATGCGGATGGCAGTGCACATACGGACCGCGAATGCGCATCGACTCGGTTCGGTCCGATAGGCCGGCGCGCCGCTGCTCACTTTCGCGCCACAGGCTTTGCCAGGCAATGAAGAACTCCGTGATGGACAGCACCGCACGCGCATGCGCTTCCACGGAATCCGCCACCACGTCGTTGGCGTGAGTCGCCATACCGGTCGAGGCATTGGGCCGAATCGTTGAGGCGCCAAGCAGCAGAGCGAACCACATCACAATGGGAGATGCCATATGCCAAGCTTCATGAGGACTCGTCCCTCGTCAATAGCCTTCACGCCATCGGCTGGACGGATCCGTCGAGGACGCTCTACATTGGCTGTCGATGACGGTGCCTGAGTGCCGCCTTCCATAACGGTCGACCGCCGGATGCCGGACACATGGAATCTCCGAAGAAATCAAAGCCGTCGCTGCGTGCACGCGCGGATTCCGTGCGCGATCACCGCTGCAAGAATCTGATTGCCGTCATCGAGCGGCCCACCGACCTGCGAAACATCGGGACGATCATTCGCAACGTGAACGCGCTGGGTGTCGAGAAGGCATATGTCGTCACCGACGGTGACCTGCTGCCCGACGACTGGCAGGAGATGCGGACACGCGGCTCGCTGAACGCGATATCGGCGTCCGCCATCAAGTGGAGCTTCGTGCGGAAGTTCAAGGATACCGAAAGCTGCCTGGCGCACCTCGAGAAGAACGGATTCGTCTCCGTGGTGACGTCGCCGCATACCAAGGGACGACAGAATGCGATCCTGCATGAAGCCGACTACACCCGGTATACCAAACTGGCCGTGTGGTTCGGCAGCGAGGGCACGGGCATCAGCACGCTGGCGCTCGAGCGCAGTGTACTGTGTGTGAACATCCCGATGTTCGGAATCATCGAGAGCCTCAACCTCGGCACGTCGTCGGGCATCGTACTGTATGAGATCACGAAGCAACGACGCGCATTTCAGCGCGCACTGGCCGCGAAGGTGGCGGCCAAGAAGGCGCAGGCCGCACGCGCCTGACGCGGTTCAGCCAGCACGCAGCGCCTCGCTCGGGTCGATACGGCTCGCCCGCGCCGCCGGAAGCCAGCACGCCACCAGCCCGATCGCCAGCATCGTCACCGCCACCGCAGACAGCGTGATCGGGTCGCGCGACGCGACGCCGAACAGCAGTCCCTCGATCGAGCGGGACAGTGCCAGCGAGCCCGCGACCCCGACGGCGAGACCGAGCCCCACCAGCAGGCCACCTTCACGCAGAATCATCGTGGTGACCTGCGAGGGCGCCGCACCCAACGCCATCCGGACGCCGATCTCGTTGGTACGCGCACTCACGTTGAAGGCGAGCACCGCCGCGATCCCGATCGACGCAATTACCAACGCCAACAGGCCAAAGCCACCCAGCAGCATCGCGTTGAGCCGCCGCGGGCCGACACTCTCATCGCGTACGGCCTCGAGCGACAGGACGTTCTCGATCGGCTGTTCGGGCGCGATCGAGCGAACGATCGCGCGGGCTGCGCTGGACAGACCCTTCGGATCGACCGAGCTTCGGATGACCAGCCCGCCGGCGGGAAAGTCGCTCTGTGTGAGTGGCAGGAAGGAGACGGGGAGTGGCTTCGCCTCCAGCCCTCCGTCCTTCGTATCACCCACGACACCCACTACGGTCCGCCATTCATCCGACACGCCGATGAACCGCAGCACATCGCCGGTCCACGCGACCCGCCGGCCGATCGGATCCACGCCCGGGAACAACCGGTCAGCGAGCGTCTGGTTCAGGATGACCACTTTCTCCGACGTACGTCGATCGGCGTCCGTGAACTCCCGCCCTTTGCGGAGCGGTATCCCGGAGGCGCGAAAGTATCCGGGGTCTGCGGTGCGATACTCCGCGGACGGCGTGGGGCCGTTGTCGAACGTTCGCGCCTCGGCCTTCACTTCGAGCATGATGCCCGTTGTGCGCAGTGGGATGTTGGACCCAACCCCGACGACCTCGACGCCCGGCAACGTCGACAACTCGCGCTGCATCGTCTCCAGACGCTGACCGGCCTTCGCGATGTCGGCCGCCGTGTAGTCGGGCGGCACCTCCATCGTCAACACGTTCTTCGGATTCAGTCCGGGATCAACGGCCGCGAGTCGCTGCATGGACCGCACCAGGAGGCCCGCACCGGACAAGAGCACGACCGAGACCGCGACCTGCGTGACCACCAACGCCTGCTGCAGTCGCTTGCGGCGCGCACTCCCCGTGGTCTTCAGGCTGCCCGCGGCGAGGCTCGCACCCAGCGAATGCTCACTGCCCACTCTCGGCGCAAACGACAGCAGGAGGGCGATGATCACCGCCAGCAACACCGTAAACGTGAGCACCATCCAATCGACCTGGATCTCGTCGGCGCGCGGCGAGTACCGGGCGACAAATCGTGACAGCGTACCGACACCCGCGACCGCTACCATGAGCCCAAGCGCGGCCCCGCCCCCGGCGAGTACCAGATTCTCCACCAGCAGCAGCTTGCGAAGGCGCGTGGTGCCGGCACCAAGCGCCGCGCGCACCGTCATTTCATGCTCGCGACGCACGCCGCGCATCAGGGTCAGGTTCGCCACGTTGGCGCAGGCGATCACCAGCACGAGTGCGGCGACCCCCATCAGCAACCACAACGTGAGCCGCGCGTCGCGCGCGAGCACCTCCTTGAACGGCGTCACCTCGATGGTATAGCCGGCGGACTTGTCGTACGCCTCGGGATACTTCGCGTGCATGCGCTGCGTGATCAAGGCCACTTCCTGGCGCGCCTGCTCGACGGTGCTTCCCGGCGCCAAGCGCGCGATCATCTCGGTCATGCGATGGGTACGTCCCTGCACCATCATCGCACTCACGTGATGTTCACTGATGGACATGTTCATCAGCGCATCGATCCGACCGGGAAAGAAGGGCGCCGGTTCGAGCACGCCGATCACCTCGACCGCGCGCTGGCTGATGCGCATGGTCTTGCCGACGATGGCCGGGTCGCCCGAGAAATGGGCCAGCCAGTACGCGTGGCTGAGAAGGATGACCGGCGCCGCCCCGGCGCCGTCATCCGCCGACGTGAACGCACGCCCGAGGATGGGCGACAGGCCCATGACGCTCAGGTAGTTGCCGGTTACGAGTCCGACATCGATCTGCGACGCGTCTGCCTTCTCGATCAGGGACATCGTCAGCGGTGAGTATTCGGCGATCTGCCGCATCGTCCGTGACTGCGCGCGAAAGTCGTTGATCTCCGGGACGGAGAAGGCGACGTTCGTCTGCCCCTGATTCACGGCATGATGCCGCAGGTACATCAGGCGGTCGCCATCGGCGTGTGGCAGCGGACGCAGGAAGACGCCCCGGACCGCCGAGAAGATCGCGGTGTTGGCCCCGATCCCGAGGCCGAGGGTGACGATGACCGCAATCGCGAATCCCTTGGCACGCGCCAGGGAGCGGAGGACGTAGCGAAGATCGAGCGACATCGCGAGGCGCGCGAAGGGCTGGAGTGGCGGCGTGACGGCCGCAGCGGATGGGCATGATACCCGCGAAGAACTTGCACCGCGGACCGGCGTGCGGACACCCCGCGCGTCGAATCGCGGTCGGCTCTCGGAGAGTCCCCTTGCGGCCACCGGGCGCGGCGCTAGCCTCTACGCCATGACCGAAAGACACCTCCGGTGGTTCGTCTCACTTGCCTTGCTGACGTCCTGTGGCCGAGGCGGAACGGACGTGGTCGTCGTGCCGAGCGATGCCAGGACGCCGGCTTCGATTGCCTTGCGCCCCGTCCCGTCGTGTGGGTACGGGCCGATGGCGGTCACATGCCGCTGCTGAACGGCGCACCGGAGGTCGCGGCCAAGGTGTTTGCCTTTCTCCTCTGGCAGACGGGCGATCGGCGCTACCAACCACCGTCCAAGTGATAGATCCCATCTTCGCCGACCTCCCGCTCACACCGGAACAAGTACGCGAACTCGTACTCTTTCCGCCGGTGCTTCGCGAGTTGCTGCGCGCCGAACTCGCCGCGGGCAACGAGATCGTGGAGATCGGTCACAGCTTTCCCGCGCCGCCAGTCGGGGCGTATGTGAAGCTCGCACATCCCATCAGCACGCGAGCGCGCGCGTCCGGCGGCGGCATCGACTTCTATGAGCGCAACAGCTCGAGCTACTCCGGCGAACTCACGGACAGCAAACGGATCTACTTCATCCTGGAACCACCAAACCCTCCGCCGCCGGAGCCGGACATGGACGCGATCCGTGCCGCGCTTGCCCCCAAGCCGGACCCGCTCCTGCTGCTCGCCCAGCGGGAACCGGGAGAGCACGTGGAACATATGGCGGCCGAGGTCGTGGCGCGCTCCATGCGCACCGAGTTCACGGCTCGCGACCCGATGCGCGCCACGGAGCCGCCACCCCGCGCACTGACGTCCACCGAAACGAGTACCGAAAGTAGTCGCCTGCTGCACTTTCGGGATCGACGGCCTCCACACGAGGTTCAGTTTGCGCTGGAGCGCGATCTCCTGGTGCTCTTCAGGGCCATTCCGGACGACCATCTGCTGCGCTTGTCGGCCCACGCGTGCGTCATCGGAGCACCCTATGTCTTCGAGTTGCGCTTCGAGGCTGCCCTGGCGGACGTAAACTGCTATTCCCTACGCGTCGACACGTCATGGGCCAACCAGCCGGCGACGCACATCGACTACTACCGAAAGACATCCGACAGTTGGTTCAGGCATTGGACTCGCGATTTGATGATGGCGACGCCGACCGATCCGTCCGAAAACCTCCTCGATCGATATCGCGAACTGCGCGACGCGGCGTCTCGCGCCGAAGCCCACCTCGATTCCGTTGCGGCCATTCAACGCGACATCGTGTCCGCGATGCAGCGTGGGGGCACGTTCTCGACATCACACAAGGAGGGCGGCACGACGATCTATTGGCACCACGGCGTGTTCATCCGTTCCGACTACGGAGACGATCCGGACCACATCAACTATCGGGACGAAGAGGAGTTCTTGCAGAAGCTGCGGCAGTTCTGTGAGTGGGACGTGACGCGTCATGCCGGCGAGGAGAAGTACTCGGACCTGGACACGTGGAAACTGATCCGGCGTCGCCTCGTCATCCGATCGTGAGCGTCTGTGCATCTGGCATGTCGGCCACCGCGGGGGCGATGACACGCGAGTGAGCCCGGCACCCGTCGGCAACACGCGTGCCGATGGCGGTGACCCTGCGGCAACACTAGACTCCGGCATCCTCAGCAACTCTGGAGTCGGTATGCGTCGCAGTACCCCCAGTTCTCTTCTGTTTGCGGCGCTGGCGATCTTCGGTGCCGCCTGTGTCGCGCGTGCACGCACCGTGACGCGACCAAGCGGTCTGGTTTTTCAGGTGATTGCCAAAGGGGCCGGGCCGATGGCGCTGCCAGGTCAGAAGGTCGCCATTCACGAAACCACGACACTTCCGAACGGTACGCTGATCTACACCAGTCGGGGCGGCGGACCGATCACCTTTCAGCTGGGAGCAAACCAGGTCATTGCAGGGGTCGACGAAGGCGTGACGGGCATGCGCGTGGGAGAGCGTCGTCGGCTTGTGGTACCGCCGGCGCTGAGTCGGCGGACCTCCTACCCCGCCAACACGCCGCGGGACTCGACCCTGCATATTGACGTCGAACTGATGCAGATCCGACCGTAGGGTCGGAGAACACCGGCCGGCCTTTACTTGGCGCGTCCCCCGGAGAGTGTGGACGAGGGCCGCAGGCCGACCCGCCGCACGAGATCCGCGTACCGTGGATCCGCCGTCAGCGGGTCGATCATCGGATCGACGAGAATCGAAGACAGATCCGACTGGCGAACCGCATACGCTCGTTCCAACCATCGAAACGCGCTATCCGGCATGCCCACTTGCGCATACAGCGTGGCAAGCCAGAACTGCGAGCGAGCGCGCACCTCATTGGGCATGCCACCAACCAGACGCGTGATCCGATCGGCCCTGCCCGCAGAATCCAGCAACGCCAACTCGATCGAATCACCGAGCGCCGCGAAGACCGCCCGTGCTTCGCGCCGCCGCCCCGCCCCTTTCAGCAACTTCCCCTGCAAGAGCCGGGTCCACGAAAAATCGGGATTGATCTGCAGGGCGCGATCGATCGCCCGCAGTCCCGCATCCCACTGCCGCCCGTAGTAGTAGGCCTGCGCGAGGCCGTAGGCCAACGGCAACGAGAGGGGATCCAATCGCTGGGCGGCGCGCAGCTGCGCGAGCGCTGCCTCGACATCCCCCTGCGCCAAGAGCACGTTCGAATACCACGAACGCGCCGTGGCATAGCTGGGCGCGACAGCGATCGCCCGGCGGAAGGCGCTGTCGGCAGCCGTCCACTGCCATTGGTGAAATCCCCGCATCAATCCGATGGCCGCCCAGGCTTCACCACTGCGCGGATCGAGCGCGATGGCCCGGTCGGCGGCGCGCAGCGCGCCGGCCGCCGACTGCCCCGGCGGCGTGATGTGGTTGGCCTCCATCGTCGCCAACACCCCGGACAACGCAGCCCACGACGGTGCGTACTGCGAATCCAGCGCGATCGCCTGTTCGAAGCGACTCCGGGCGCGCCGCATCGAGCTGTCCGTGCGCTGGTTCCAGAAGTACCGGCCCTCGAGCATGAGCGCCGGCACTCGCGGGTCGTGCGGACCAGACGCCACCGGCAACTCGCCGCCCTCCGTCGCATGCGTGCGCGCAACGGCGGTATGCACCCCAGTCGCGATGATGTCATACAGCGCGAAGGCGGCGAGACTGTCCAGGTCATACTGTTCGGCCCAGAGACGCGCGCCATCCTCGGCGCCATGCAACTGCACGGCGATGCGGTACCGCGCCCCGGCGCGGCGAACACTGCCTTCGATGACGTGGGTCGCCCCCAATTGACGGCCGATATCCCGGATGTCGATGGGTCGATCGCGAAAGGCCAAGGTCGACGTGCGCGCGATCACCTGCAGCAGCGAATCGCGCGCCAGCGCCGTCGACACCTCCACGCTCAGTCCGTCGCTGAGCACATTGACCGTCGAGTCGCCGGTCAAGTTGGCGAAGGGCAACACGGCTACGACCGGTACCGCTCGATCCGCAACGCCTCCTGACCTTCGCGCCCAAAAGAACGCCCCGACGACCGACAGCGCGGCGAGCGCCAGCGCGACAAACGGCCCAACGCCGAATGCCCCTGTCGGCACCGTGCGTTGCGCGATCGGTGGTTCGATCCGGCGAAACTGCGGAACGTACGTGCCCTTCGGCAGTTCGATCTGCACGCCGCCGTGCGACGTGGCAGCCGGTGTCGCGTAGTACGCGGCAAGTTTGAAGCGCAGCTGGCGCGCCGCGACGCGCACGGACGCATCGTCGCTGGGATCGAACGTCGCGGGTCGCCCAAGGGCCTTCACGGCAACGCCGTACTCCTTCAAACGATCTGCACGTCCCGCCAACGTCTCCAGCACGACGTATTCGAGAAACCGCGCCAACTGCGGGGAGGACGCCAAGGGACCATGCAGCAGTCGATCCAGCTCGGCGTGCACAAGGGCGGATGGCGCGTCCAACGGCTCAGCGTCTCCAGTTTCGCCGACGCCGGCGCGCAACGGCGAACCACGCGGATGGTGGGTGGCGGACGGTGCATCCATGCTTGAGCTTCCCAGCGTGCCTCGCGTCCGTCAAGTCGCGATGGGCGTCGGCCATGCCCTCGCGATGGTCGGCGCCGACTCAGTCCGACGAGTCGGCACGCGCTACCGCCGGGCGACGCGCCAGTCGGAAGAGGCGCCAACCGGAATCCCGCAATTCGGCTTCGAGCAGCTCCGTCTTGACGTAGTCTCGTTCCAGGCTCCGCTCGAAGTACCTCCACGGGTCCTGACTGTACGCTTCGACTTGGATCAGCCAACCTTCCTCAACGTCGAGCTGGCTTGTCCAGCGGTCCGTCGAGTCGCGGCTGACCGGGACCGTGGCCCAACCCTTGAACGTCTGGCTGGCCCACCACCGATCGATGTTCATCGGAAAGGCCACAATGCGCGGCGCCATTCCGCGGCGTTGCAGATGGTAGCGAAGCGCAATCTCTCCGTAGTTCGACAGCAGGACCACCGGCTTCACGGCCGCCGTGTCGGACGCGAGGGTGTCCGCAATCCGGGAAAGGGGTTGCTGTTCTGGCGCGCGAACCACGGTGCGGAAACATCCGGCGAGCGCGACGAGACTCGCCAGCAGACCCGCATATCCGACGGTCGGCGCTCGGCGATGCAGGGCCTCCAGCCCTCGCCACGCCAGCAAGAAGATCACTGGTGCGAAGAACAGCAGGTATCGACGCGACGTCAGGTTCAGGAACAGGTAGCCGGGCGAAGCGGCAAGGATGACGAGCATCGAAAGTGCCAATTCATCGCGGTCACCAAGCGCCAGCAGGACGCCGACGGCAATCGCCGCGAACGGTAGCAGCAACAGAACGAAGGTCAGCGGAC
Organism: uncultured Gemmatimonas sp.; assembly: GCA_964565915.1. Taxonomy (GTDB): domain Bacteria; phylum Gemmatimonadota; class Gemmatimonadetes; order Gemmatimonadales; family Gemmatimonadaceae; genus Gemmatimonas. Next base: position 16,155 of record CAZMGX010000009.1, on the reverse strand, counting down.
GCTCAGCGGGGAACACGCCGGCGATACTGGCGAGGTTGATCACGAGTTGCTTGGTCTTGGGGACCACTCCGATCACCGGCGCGTCGGGCGCCGCCGAGGCCTCAGCACCTGGTGAGGCGGGGGCCGTCGCGACTTTCGCCGCCGTCCGGTGGCGATCGATGTCGGCCTTCCTCGCGCGCTGCGAGAGCACCGTCGGTGCCCACAGGCCACCGCCAATTCCGGTCAGCACGGCGAACAGCAGGAGAGGCCTCCACGACGCCTTGCCCGAAACACACCGCAGCCCCCAGGCCAGACCGAAACCGGCGAGGAAGAACACGCTCACGTAGTGCGTGAGGATCAGCAACACCGCCACAGCGCTCAGGGCAACGGTCAGTCGGTGCGTTGCCATACCCTCAGCACGTTGCCGGTCCATCAGCGCGTTCCAGAGCCAGAGGATGGCGCAGGTCAGGAGCACACTGATCGCGTACATTCGGGCTTCCGCACCGTAAACCACGAGGGCCGGTGCAAACGCAAACAAGCACGTGGCGGAGACACGGGTCAGCGGCGTGCTCGGCGAACGGTGCAGCAGCGAGGCGAAGACGATCACGCTGGCGACGTAGGCCAGCAAGGACGGAAGCCGAAGGGCCATGGCGGCGTCACCGACGAGGCGCCGCCATCCGTTCATCAACAAGAAGTAGACCGGTGGATGGACGTCGCCGAGCACGAACGTCCAGAGCTCGTCCAGCGCCATGCCGGACACCAGCCACGTGTGGTATTCGTCGAGCCACATCTCCCGTTGCAGGGCGTTCGCCAGCACGAAGAGCGCACCGAACAGCACCACAACCGCCAGGATGATACGTTGCCGGCTCGAATCGACGCGCAGGGGCGATGTACTCATCGGACGCTCCGTCGGATACGGAGGAGATCCAGAGAAGCACGAAAGAAGTCGCGGGCTCGGACCTTCGAGCCTCCGACGTCCACCCACCGCTTCAGCGGGAGCTCATAGATGCCGCGGCGCGGGTCGTGACCGCCGACGGGTAAGGCCATCAGCCGCGCAATCATCTCGACGTCGAAGATCCAGCGCGACACGAATGCGCGTGCAACGATGTTGCGAAGCGCGTCGGAGGCGCGAAACACCTTGGCACCACACTGTGTGTCGTACACCGGCAGTGACAGCGTGAGCGAAACCATCGTCGCGAAGACACGACCGAGGTAGTGACGGATGGCCCGCCGGCGGATGTCGCGCCCCAAAAGCTGGACGCGCGCACCCAGCACCCAGTGTGCGGATTGCGTCGCAAGACGCCAAGGAATTCGGGGATCTCCTCGAGCGGCGTCGCCAGGTCTGCGTCCCAGAATCCGACATACTCCAGCTCCGTCCTCGTGAGCAGGTCCAGAAGCCCTCGTCGCACCGCCTCCGCCTTCCCGGCATTCGCCTCCAGCCGCAGTAGCCCGGCACGGCCCGCGGCACTGCGCTGCAGCAGGTCCGCCAACACCTGGGCCGTCTCATCCGTGCTCCCGTCGTCGACGAACAGCAAGAACGGACCCACGGGCCGCTGAAGAAACGCCGCAAAGGTCGGCACGTCCAGTCGCTGCGCCTCGTTGTAGCACGGCACGACGAGGCCAAGCGTCCACGCTCGTTCCGTGACACTGCCAAACGCCACGTGCTCGGCGCCGGCGTCGGCATCCCCTGTGGTGCGATCCATTTATTGCCCGCGACGAGCGGTGGGGACCTTGAACGCGATCACGCGATCGGCGCGCCCCGAGAATCCGCGGAAGACCCCGCCGGTGGCCACGACCACGACGTACTGCGTTCCATTGACGGCGTACACGGTCGGCATCGTGGATCCGGCCGCCGGAAGCTGGTGCGACCAGAGTTCACCGCCGGTCACCGCGTCGAATGCGCGCACTTTGTTGTCGGTTGTCCCGGTCGCGAACACCAAGCCCCCCGCTGTGACTGCGACGCCGCCCGAGTTCCGCAGACCACGGACCGGTGCGCCGTCCTGACGGGCCCGCTCGAGTTGTCCAAAGGGCACTTGCCACAACGTCTTGCCCGTGTTCAAGTCGATCGCCGTCAACCGTCCCCACGGCGCCTTGCTGCCGGGATTGTCGCGATCATCGAGCACCGGCTGCCAGAAGGCGTTTAATGCAAAGGACCGTTGTACGTCGCTTCGCCTATCAAGCGTGGCGAAGTACTCCTGCAGCGCAGCCAAGTCCTTGGCGTCCACGGCCGAGCCAATGGTCGTTCCCTCGTGCCGTTCGTTGAAGTAGGCCACCGACCGGAGTTGCTCTTTGGTGCGCAGGGCCGTGATGCCGGTCATCGCCGGGAAATAGGCGTCACCGTCTCCTTCCCATTGGTATGAACCTCGTCGCGCCCCGCCGTGACACTGTGCGCATTTCGCCTTGTACAGCGCGTGCCCGGCGAGATCGGCTCCGCTCTCGGGCGTCGCCTTCAGGTCGGTGTACTCCGTGCGCACCACCCATGGCACCTGATTCGACGGGACATAGAGAATCCCCAGCGTCGGATCAACCGCCCCGCCCGGCCACTCTGCTCCTCCGTGAATGCCGTAGTACGCGACCTTGCCGCCAAGGGTCGGAGGCTCGAAGAATCCGTACTTGGCTCCTCGCAGCTTTCGGGACACCGTCCGCGTTGCGCTGTCCGTGAGGTCGGTTATCTGGTCCGCTTCGAACACCTGAATCGCGAACGGCTCTGGTCGTGCGAATACCGGTTGATACGCCGCCGTCCGTTCGCCCGGCACGGCCGACGCGGGCGCACGACGCAAGCGATATCCGAAGATCGATTTACCGTGATCGCGATCGAGCAGCAGCGTGTTGCCGAGCTTGGTGGGCACCGCGACAACGTCGACGCGTCGTCCGCCCACGGAGATGGTCGCGAGGACGGGTGCGGCCGGCAGGTCCAAGTCCCACAGGTCATGATTCACTTCCTGAAAACTCCAGACGACTGCACCCGTCCTCGTATCAATGGCGATCACGCTGCAGGAATAGTCGTTCTTCCCAGGCCGAGCCGTGCCGATCAGCGCGGGCCGGGGATTGCCGGTCACGACAAAGGCCAGGTGACGCTTTACGTCGGCCGACATGCCGCCCCACGGTGCTCCCCCGGCGAGCGCGCTGGACGCACTGTCGGCGGGCACCAGGAGCGGTCGGTTCCAGAGCAGTGCTCCAGTGGTCCGGTCATACGCTTCGACCGACGGGCCGAGGGTTGCGACGATCAAACGATCGTCGACGATCAGCGGGGCAATCAACGACATACCGCTCCCGACGGCGCCGTCTTTCCCGAACCCTTTCAGGACCTTTCCGGTTGCCGCACTGACGACGACCACCCCCTGGGCGCTCGGCACAAAAAGCCTGGACTCGGCAAAGTTGGCGTTGGGCTCCCACACCAAACCGCGCTTTGCCACCGGTGCCGGCAGCGTGAGTCGCCACACCTCCTTGCCTGTCTCCGCGTTGAGGGAGAGCAAGTCGCCGTCGAGGCTGGTGAGAAACATGCGGTTCCCGACGACCACCGGGTTCGTTTCGACGGTGGTTCCCCCCGTTTTCGTCGAGTCGCCGAGCACACTTCCCGAGGTGTAGCTCCAGGCCGGTTCGAGGAACCGGACGTTCCGCACGTTGATCTGGTCGTGCGAGGAATATTTGCTGGACCCGTCATCGCCGCCGCTGCGATACCACGTGTCGAACTTCCGTGCCTCGTACTGGCTGGGGGGCAGCTCCATCACGTTGGCGCCGGGGACGTCGACGTACTCCGGCATCGCCTGGCGAGTCGCCGCATCTTCGACCGGTGGCATCGTTCGCGGGTCGAAGATCGAGTACGTCAGTGCCGAGCCTACAACCGGGGTTGCATCAACGGACGAGTTGAGGCTCTTCAGCGTCGCGACGACACCATTGCGGCGCACGCGGTTCCACGCCAAGGGGACCACCTTGGTGATGCCAATGGCGCGCACCCGGCCAATGACGTCGAAGCGAAAGGTCAGAATGACGACGGGAACCAGAATCACCGCCGCAAGCGCAATCCATCTCGGCCACTTCGGGAAATTTGACGGACGCATCGACGGGTTCGGGTGCAAAGCGAGTCGCAGTCAGTCGCGGGCATCCATTGGGCCAGATTCGCCCTCATGGAATGCGCCCGCGCCTGACTGCACCTGTGAACATACTGACGACTCACCCGAACAAACAGAACACCAACCGCCCGCGCCCGACAGGTCGCGAGCGGGCGTGACTCAGCCGCCGGCGCCGGGCTTCCTGATCCGGAACTCCTTGTGACTCTCGCGTTGCAGCGCCTTCATGCTGTCGAGGATGGTCACGGCGTCTGCGTTCTTTCCGGCCTTCAGGGCCGCGCGCATCTTCTCGACCGTCGTCAGGAACTCCTGAATGCCGGCCTTGTAGTCGGCGACGAACTTCGCCTGCGCGGCCGCCGGCACCTGCGCCTTCTTTTCTGGCTCGAGGGTCAGCGCCGCCTTCGCATTCGTCTCGATCGTGGCCAACTGCTCCAGCGTGCTGGCATTCTTCGACGGATCCTCGATCTGCCGCCCGATCGCTTTGAAGGCCGTATTGATGGCGGTCATCTTCTTGCCGAGCGGGGTCTTCTCCTCGTCCTGCCCAAAGGCCGGGCGGGCCAAGGCGAACGTCAGGACGCAGAGGGCTCCGAGTTGGCGGAATCGAAAGTGCATGGAAGCCTGGATTTTGAAGGCGGGAGGGTCCGTCCTCCGGATCCTGCATCCGGAGGCTGTTACATGTGGAATACGCATGAGGCAGGTCGTGCGCTGACACCCCGGCGCCGGGTCGGAGGTTCCGCCCCCGGATGGCGGCCGCTTGGACCGACAGTCCACCAGCGAAAGCTCCGCACGCTGCGTACTTTGGGCGATGCGGATCCGTGCGGAGGGAACGTGAGCCCCCGACGGTCCCCCCTGCCTTCGTTGGACACCGGCGGTCTCCTCCTCGCGCCGGTCTGACTCACCAAGCGGACATGACCGACACCCAGCAGGCGCCCGACCGGCGCAACTTCGTCACCAAGGCCGCCGCGGTTGTCGTGGGCGGCCTCATTAGCGTCGTGGCTCCCGTCGCCGGGCTGTTCACGTTTCTCGATCCGCTGCGTCGAAAAGCCGACACCCGCGGCATGGTGCGGGTCACGTCACTGGCGTCGCTGCCGGAGAACGGCGAACCGCGCAAGTTCCCGGTGCTCGATACATTGGTCGACGCATGGAACAAGACCGAGAACGTCCCCGTGGGTTCGGTCTATGTGCAGAAGACGGGCGAGAACGCGGTCCGCGTGCTCAACTCGGTGTGTCCGCACCTGGGCTGCTCGGTCGGCTACAACGCCACCTCGCACGGCTACTTTTGCCCGTGCCACAAGAGCAGCTTTGCCGTCGATGGGACGGTGCTCGACCCCAAGAGCCCCAGCCCGCGCGCGATGGATGAACTCGAAGCCCACGTGCGTGATGGTGAAGTCTGGGTGAAGTACCAGAACTTCCGCAAAGGCTCCCCCGAGAAGATTCCGGTCTGATGGCCAACCTGAACGATTGGCTGGACCAACGCACTGGCTACAAGTCGCTGCTGCACGAGGCCCTGTTCGAAAATGTGCCGGGCGGCGCGCGGTGGCGGTACGTGTGGGGCAGCACGCTCACGTTCTTCTTCGCCGTGCAGGTCATCACCGGCCTGTTCCTGTGGATGTCGTACAGCCCCAGTTCCCAGACGGCGTGGGAGAGTGTCTACTACATCCAGCACCAGATGTGGGGGGGCTGGTTCCTGCGTGGCCTGCACCACTTTGTCGCACAGGCGATGACGGTGCTGCTGGTCTTGCACCTCATGCAGGTCATCATCGACGGCGCGTACAAGGCGCCGCGTGAGGTGAACTACTGGTTCGGAGTAGGGTTGTTGTTGCTCGTCCTCGCCCTCTCGCTGACCGGATATCTGCTGCCGTGGGACCAGAACGGGTACTGGGCCACCGCCGTCTCCACGAACATCGTGGGCATGAGTCCGGGCGGACAGGCGCTGCAGCCGTTGGTCGTGGGCGGTCTGACGTATGGCCACCTGACCCTGACACGATTCTTCGCGTTGCACGCCGGCGTGATTCCGGGACTCATCATCGTGCTGATCGTCGGGCACGTTTATCTGTTTCGTCGCCACGGGATCACGCCCAAGTTGCCGCCCAAGGGTCCCGACGAAGGCTTCTGGCCCGAACAGGTGTTGCGCGACGCAGTGGCCTGCCTCGCCGTGCTGGCCGTGGTGATCTTCTTCATCGTGCGCGAACACGGCGCACCACTCGGCGCGCCGGCCGACCCCGCCGAGCAGTTCTCCGCCGCGCGCCCCGAATGGTATTTCCTGTTCCTGTTTCAGTTGCTCAAGTATTTCCCCGGCAAGACCGAGATCATCGGCGCGATCGTGCTGCCGTCCGTGATCCTGCTGGTGATCGTCCTCATCCCGATCTTCGGCAAGTGGCAGCTTGGCCACCGCTTCAATCTGGGTTTCCTTGGCGTCATGCTGGCGGGCATTGCGCTGCTCACGTGGCAGGCCAAGGCCGCAGACGGCAACGACGCCGAGTTTCAGGCGGCCAAGGCGGTTGCCGCGCGCGATGCAGCACGGGCGGTGGAGCTGGCGAACGGCGGCGTGCCGATCACCGGCGCGTTGTCACTCGTGCGCAACGACGCGTACACGCAGGGGCCGCGCATTTTTTCGCGCAACTGCAGTTCGTGTCATCGGTATGAAGGACACGATGGGCTGGGCAACGCCTTGCCGAAGGACTCGATCTCCGCGTCGGACCTGCATGGGTTCGGTTCGCGCGCGTGGGTGAAGGGATTCCTCAACGCCGACTCGATCCTCACGGCCAGGTATTGGGGCGGCACGGTGCATAACGAGGGAGAGATGGCGGCGTGGCTGGCCGACTACGCACGGGAGACGGATCTGCAGCTGGCGACTCGCGAGAATGTCGTGCTGGCGCTGTCCTCACGCGCGCGGCTTGCGTCGCAAGCGGCGGTCGACGCCGCGGACAGTGCGAGAATCGCCGCCGGCTTGCTGTTCATGCGTGACACCGTCAACGGCTGCGCGCAGTGCCACAAGTTCCAGGACGTTGGCTTGGACAGCCCTGAGCTGACCGAGTGGGGATCGCGCCAGTGGATGGTCGAGTTCGTTCATGATCCCGCGCACCCCAAGTTTTTCGGCCGCGACAATGATCGCATGCCGTCGTTCGGCAAGGAGAAGAGTCTGACCAATCGCGAGATCGAGATGGTGGTGGACTGGATTCGCGGCGAGTGGTATCGCCCGAAGGTGGCCGCGAAGCGGCCCTGATGAGGCAAGCGCTGACGGAGCGGTGCCAGCGATCCGCCCGTGCCGGTCGTACATTCGCTGGAGCGAGATTCTCCCCACCTTCCCACCGGTGACTGCCCCATGGAACGCAAGACCGCGCACGACTTCGATCAGGACCTGCTCATTCTGTTCGATGCCTACGTGCACGGCGGCATCGACCGCCGCACGTTTCTCGACAAGGCCTCGAAATACGCCGTCGGCGGTGTGACCGCGCTCATGCTGCTCGAGCAGCTCAGCCCCAAGTTCCTCGAAGCGCAGGTCATCAAGCCCGAGGATGACCGCATCCAACAGGAGCACATCGAATACGCGTCACCGAACGGCTACGGCAAGATGCGCGGATACCTGGCGCGTCCGTCCGGCGTGTCCGGCAAGGCCCCCGGTATCCTCGTGATCCACGAAAACCGCGGCCTCAATCCCCACATCGAAGACATCACGCGTCGTCTCGCCGTGGACGGCTTCGTGGCCTTCGCCCCCGACGCGCTGTTCCCGTTGGGCGGGTATCCGGGTGATGAAGAAAAGGCGCGCGAAGTATTCCCCAAACTCGAGCAGCCGAAGACCCGGGAAGACTTCGTCGCCGGCGCGGCGTTTCTCAAGGCGCGCCCGGAATGCACCGGCAAGATCGGCGCCGTCGGTTTCTGCTACGGAGGCGGCATGGTGAACTTTCTGGCGACGCGGCTCGGGGCAGACCTCTCGGCGGGAGTGGCCTTCTACGGCTCGTCACCCGACCTGGCCGAGGTTCCGAAGATCAAGGCGCCACTCATGATTCAGTCGGCCGAGACGGATGCGCGCATCAACGCCAGCTGGCCCGCATTTGAAGAGGCACTGAAGGCCGCGAAGGTGCCATATGAGCGGCATCTGTATCCCGGCACACAGCACGGCTTCAACAACGACACGACGCCGCGCTACGATGCCGCGGCCGCGAAGTTGGCGTGGGAGCGAACGATCGCATTTTTCCGGCAACATGTGCGGTAACGACTGAAGCAGGCGCCGATGACCGACAACACACCGAGCGTGGAGCAGCAACAACAACGGAGCTGGATTGCCAACGCCGATGCGTGGACGACGGCGGTTCGCGGGGGGCAGATCGCGAGCCGCCGTCTCGGCACCGATGCCGCGATCATCGAGGCCTGCGCGGTCACGCCCGGCACGACCGTCCTGGATGTCGGCTGCGGTGAAGGGTGGCTGGCGCGTGCGCTCGACGCCCGAGGCGCGGTGGTGACCGGTGTGGATGGCAGCGCGCCGTTGATCGACGCCGCCCGCGCACTCGGCGGCGCGCAATTCCACGTGGCCGACTACCACCTGCTGGCGACGTCGGCGCGTCACGCGGGACCGTATGATCTCATCGTGTGCAACTTCGCGCTGCTGGACGAAGTCCTGACGCCGCTGCTCGTGGGCCTTCGGGATCGGCTCGCTCTGCACGGACGGATCGTTGTGCAGACGGTGCACCCCTTTGTGGCGGCCGGTGAACCCGGGTACGTCGATGGATGGCGTGAAGAGCGATTCGTCGGATTCGGCGACGGTTTCGAATCCGTGATGCCGTGGTACTATCGGACCTTTGCCGGCTGGCACCGTGCATTCGCCGACGCCGGCTTGGTCATCAGGCGCCTGGAGGAGCCCCGCCGTGCCGACGGGACCGTCCTGTCGCTGATCATGCAGCTGACGCGCGGATAGCTCCCACTGGGGCGCCCCAGCGGGGCGGCCACAGCGGGGCGGCCACAGCGGGGCGGCCACAGCGGGGCCGCCACAGCGGGGCTGTCCCAGCGGGCCTCGCCCGGCCCCGCGCCCGTTGCGGAGTGAGCCCGTTTCGGCCAATGTTTGCGCCACATGGTGCGCATGCCATCTGTTCGCCGGAGTCGAACCGCGCGAGCAGCGTGCTGCCCGCATCGCGCTCGCCCCTCCTCTGAGAGATCAGGTATGACCTGGCCACAACTCGGGCGCCGCCTCGCGCTCGTCGGGCTGCTCTGGCTGCCCGCCACTGCCTCTGCACAGACCTCGACCGGTACGGTGCGCGGCCGCGTGACGGATGCCAATTCAGGACGCGGCATCGCTGATGCGTCCGTGCAGGTGATCGGTACGCGCGTCGGCGCGTTCACGAACGCCAACGGCGAATACACCCTCACGCTGGTGCCCAGCGGGCCGCGCGTCGTGAGTGCGAAACGTCTGGGCTTCCAGCCGGCCACGCAGGCGATCGTGGTGCCCGCCGACGGGTCCGTGTCGGCAGACATCACGTTGCGCGAAAGTGCGGTGAATCTCAGCGAAGTGCTGGTGACGGGATCGGCCGCGCCTACCGAAAAGCGCAAGATCGGCACCAGCATCGCATCGGTCGACTCCACCACGATCTCGCGCGCGATCGCGGTGACGGTCGACCAGGCGTTGCAAGGCAAGGTCCCGGGTGCGCAGATCTCGCAGAACTCCGGGGGGCCCGGCGGTGGCGGCATCTCGGTCCGTCTGCGGGGTACCAACTCGTTCATATCCGGCTCGGATCCGCTGTACATCGTCGATGGCGTGATCATCGACAACGGGTCGTCGCAGCTGACCGACCTCGGCGGACGGTCCAATCCACAGAATCGCCTGGCCGACATCAATCCGTCGGACATCGAGCGCGTCGAGATCATTCGTGGCGCCGCCGCGGCGGCCCTGTACGGGTCTCGCGCGAACAACGGGGTGGTCCAGATCTTCACCAAGCGTGGCAGCATCGGCAAGCCGCGCTTCACGCTGTCGTCCCGCTTCGCGTCGAACGAGCTCCGCGAGCAGCAACCGTTCAACTTCTATCCGTTCGACGTCAACGGCCTGGCGATCTCCCGGTACAACTATCAGGACGACATCTTCCGTCGCTCGAACACCATCGAGCAGAACCTGACGGTGGAAGGCGGCAACGACCAGACGCGCTACTTCATGAGCGCGAACGTGGCGAATGACGAGGGGATCCTCAAGTCGACCCGATCCAACCGGCAGGGCGCCCGCATCAACCTGCAGCAGCAGCTGGCGTCCAACCTGATTGCCAATGTGACCGGCAACTACGTGCGGACCACCAATGACCTGCAGGCGTTCGGGGAACAGAACGACTACGGCATCATGGGGTCGTTGTTCTTCGCTCCCACGCAGACCGATTTCCGGCCCGTCAACGGGATCTATCCGCTCCCGCCGGCGCTGGGCACCAATCCGCTGCTGGCCATCGATCGCATTCGGAACCCGCAGGAAATCAACCGGTTCATCGGCTCGACGAAGTTCACCTGGACACCACGGCCGTCGCTGCTGCTCGACTACACGGTCGGAATCGACGCCTACAATTTCGAGCAGCGCCAGTTCATTCCGCGTGGTGCGGTGCTCGGAACGGCGGCCCTGTCGACCGGGCGTTCACAGTCGGTCATGCAGAACAACCGCGTGATCAATCAGGACGGTGTGGCGACCTACTCGTGGAAGCTCGGCGACAAGATCGACCTGCGCACCACCGGCGGATTCAACTACACGCAGCAGGTGGTAAACACCACGAATGCCGTGGCCAACGGGCTTGCCCCCGTCGGTGAACTGGTCAGCGCCGGCTCGGTATTCTCGGCGGGCCAGACCAACGTCGAGCTGCGCACGTTGGGCTTCTACGGTCAACAGGAACTCTCGTGGAATGATCGGCTGTTCCTCACCGGTGCCGTGCGGTACGATGCATCGAGCACCTTTGCGCCGTCGGAACGGTGGCAGGTGTTTCCGAAGTTCTCGCTCTCCTATGTCGCCCTCGAGAGCCGCCCTGGCCTGCTGAACAGCATGCGGCTGCGCGGCGCCCTCGGATGGGCGGGCAGTCAGCCGGGGATCGTGAATGCCTACTCGCAGTTCGTGGGCTACACGCAGCTCCCGTTTGCCGGTCGCCCGGGCTTCGTGAACGACGTGACCTTCGGCAACCCCGACCTCCGCAACGAGCGCGCGCGCGAGTGGGAAGTCGGCACCGAAGTCGGGCTGCTCTCTGGTCGTGTCGGGGTCGAGGCCACGTACTATGATCGACTGGTCGACGACCTGCTGTTCTTCCGTCCGTTGCCCTCCAGCACCGGGTTCTCACGGCAGTTCTTCCCGATCGGCACGATGTCGAACAAGGGCGTGGAGCTCATGGTCCGGACGTCGAATGTCGACACCAAGAACTTCAAGTGGGAGTCCACGGTCACGTACGCGAAGAACAAGAACCTCGTCGAGTCGTTGTCCGTGCAGGACTTCCAGTCGGCGGGCGGGTACCCGAACCGCATTCGCGCGGGTGAACCGGCGGGTGTGTTCTACGGCTCGTATGCGGCAAGAAACTGTGTGACCGGCGCGTTCCTGCTCGACTCGCTGGGTCGATATCGGCGCAGCAACCAGACCGCCGACATGGGCAACCAGACGCAGGCGCGTGCCATCTCCGGCGGCACTTGCAACGATTCCCTGAACAAGGTGATCGGTGACCCGAACCCCAGCTGGATGGGCTCGCTGCTCAACGAAGTGACCCTCGGCGGCAAGCTGCGGGTGCGCATGCTGCTGGACGGCGTATTCGGCAACGACATCATGAACCTCTCCACGCGTGCACAGAACGCCGGCGTGGCCAGCAACTCGAAGGAATATGAACGCGAGTTGCTGCCGTACGGTGATCCCCGCAAGTTGCCGCCCACGTTCAACTCGCGCACACAAGGCATCTTCGAGTATTGGATCGAGGACGGCAGCTTCGTCAAGCTGCGCGAACTGTCCGCGAGTTACACCCTTTCCAGCGCGGGCATCCGCCGGGTCTTCAAGGATGGGGTCGATCTCACGGTGTCGGGGCGCAATCTCGCCGTGTGGACGAAGTACTCCGGTTACGATCCCGAGATCACGCTGTTCGGAACGAACGCCGGTGGCTTGGGATCCGGACAAACCACGGCGGCAGATCGCGGCATCGACTTTGGCGGCTATCCGATCCCACGCGTGTGGTCGGTCAGCGCGCGGTTCACCTACTGATCGCGGAGCACACGACTCATGCGCATGATGCAACAGTGCGCGGTGGTGCTCACCACCGCCGCCCTCACCGCCGTCGCCGGCTGCAGCCTGGACCTGGAGAATCCCAACTCTCCCACCGAGTCGCAGGTCACGACTGACGTCAACGGTGTTATCGCTCTCGCAACCGGACTGCAGGCGCGCTTTGCAACGTCGTACTTCAACTATGCCTACATGGCGGGGCTCGTCACCGACGAATTTTCGGCGACGAGCGCGGCGTTGATCTCGATCTCGGACGCTGAGCAGGGCTCGGTTGCGTCCGGGACGGCGATCGCCGACAACGTCTTCAACTCGGTGTATCGCACCGTCCGCACGGCCGATGACCTGCTGAACGGCGCCGATGCTCTGTCGGCGCAGCTGGATCCCGGCACGCGCTCGGGACTGCGGGCGTTGGCGCAGACACTCAAGGCCGAGGCACTCGGCGAGGCGTTGCAGTCGTATCAGACGATTCCGATCAACACCTTCGGCGTGACGGCGCCGACGTACGTGACCCGTGCTGTCGCCCTGCCGTACGTACGGGCCTTGCTCGACTCGGCGGCGGCGACGCTCGCGGCGACGCCAACCAGCGCGTTCTTCAACACCAGCATCCTGACACCGGGGGTGAGTCTCCCCAACGTCATTCAACTCTATCGGGCACGTTATGCCCGCATGGCGAATGACGATGCCACGGCCATCGCCGCATCGAATCTGGTGGCACGCTCCGGCACCGCGGCCCTGTCCGTGCTGACGTTCCCGGCCCCGAACGTCAACCCGTTCGCGAATGTCACCGGTGGCGTCAATGGCATCGCGCCGCGCCGGAACTTCCGGCTGAGCATGGCCCCCGGTGACCAGCGCTTCACGTACTTCGTGATTCCGTCCAGCACCCTCACGGGTCGCATCACGGCCCCGTTGGACAACTGGAACCGCTATGCCAGCACGACGGCGCCGCTGGTCCTCTACTTTCCCGACGAGGCACTGCTGATCAAGGCGGAGGCGTTGGCGCGCACGAACGCGTTGGCACAGGCACAGGCCGTACTCGATTCCGTGCGCACGGACTGCACGGGTGGTCGCGGGCTCGACGATCCGAAGGCGTGCCTGAGCGCCCTGAGCGGATCACTGACACAAACGCAGCTGCTCGACGAGATCTACCTGCAGCGACGGTACGAGCTGTTCAGTTCCGGGCTGCGTTGGGAGGATGCACGGCGGCGCGGTGCCATTCGCGGTCCGGTATCGTCTCCCAACATTCCGCAGGACGGCCAGCGCTGTTGGTTGCCGTATTCGGTCGGGGATCGCAACGCCAATCCAAACGCCACGTTCGCCGTGTTGCCGGATCCGGCGGAACCGACGGCCTTTCCTGCCACCTGCCCGACTCCGTGAGCCCACGACGCATGACACACTCAACTTCTTCCCGGGACACGTCTGCCATGATGCGCCGTGTGGTAGTGACCGCCGTGGCCGGTGCCGTAGCGCTGGCGACCGCGTGTGGCACGACGACCGCCCCGGATGCCCTCTCGCAGTCGACGACGCAGGGGCGCATCCGGTTCGTCAATCTGATCAACGACACCACCCGCGGTCGCGTCAACGCAATCCTCGAGGGTGTCGTGTTCGGCGTGAACCTCACGTACACGCTCAGCACGCCCGCTACGTTGCCATCACCAGCCACGGCGCTTTACTCCCCCATCCTCTCCGGCAATCGCACGCTCGTGCTGAAGCGGACGGCAGACACCAGCACCGTCGTGAGCACGATTCCGGTGACGATCACCGAGGGGCAGGATCGCACGGTGTATGCGATCGGAGGACGCGCCGGGGCCGCGATCACGTCGTACATCACGACCGATGACAACACCCTGCCCACCGCGGCGACGCAGACCCGCGTGCGCGTAGTGCATCTGAGTCCAACAGCCGGCGCGGTCGACGTGTTCGTGACCGCCCCCAACGCCGACCTCGCGGCGGCCACGCCGACGCTGGCGAATGTCGCGTTTCAGTCGGCGTCGGCATACCTGAGTGTCGCTGCGGGCACGTATCAGGTGCGCGCCGTGCCCGCCGGGACGGCCGCGGCCAGTCGCGCCGCGAACGTGGCCATCAACGCAACCGTCACGCTCACCGGAAACACGGTACGTACCATCGTCGCGGCCGACAACAACGTGGGTGGTGCGCCCCTGCGCGCGTTTGTCCTGAGCGACCGGTAGCTCTCCTGCGCACCGGCATCTCGCGGGCGAGCGCGATGCGGCTCGGCGTCGGAGCACGCGCCGCACTCATCGCCATCGCGCTTGTCGCGGCTCCGGCGGCCGGCCAGCAGGCGCCGCGTTTGACCGTGCTCATCAAGCCCGGCGCGATGAGCGAAGCGGTGGGACGAGGCGACATTGATGTGACGATGATGATTCCCGACATGCACATCGCCGCCGGGGCACCGTTTCTCTCGCTCGGGCTGTTTGTGCCCGGTCTCGCGCGAGCGCAGACGGTGAGCATGCTTGATGTGCGTGATGCTCTGGGTCCCGTTCCGATCGCCAGCGGCAACGAGCCCGGGGCGCCTCCTGGCAAGTGGGTGCCCCGGCGCGCCGTCGACGGTGATGTCGAGATCCGCTATCGAATGGTGGCGGAGAACATTCCCGCCATCGCGGGTGGTCCACCGATCGGCGTGCGCATCGATGGCGACGGGGTGTCAGCGACGGGAGCATTCCTGCTGATGGCGCCGAACGTCAGCAAGCCGTATCGCATTGCCGTACGTTGGGACCTGTCAGCCATGGGCCCCGGCGCCGAGGCCGTATCGAGCTACGGCGACGGCGATGTCGAGATGCCCGGCGGCCCCGTCAGCCGCCTCGGAACCGGCGTCTACATGGCGGGCCACCTGAAACGCGAACCGCGAATCGCCGCTGGTGCTTTCTCTGCAGTGTGGGTCGGCGAGCCCGCATTTGATCCGCGCCCTGCGATGCAGTGGACGGCAAAGCTGCACTCGGCCATGAGTCGACACTTCAAGGACGAGACCGAGCCGCCCTATCGCGTGTTTCTTCGCTACAACCCCATGAACGCCGGCGGTGGCGCCGCGTTGACGCGCTCGTTCATCGTGACGTACGGCACCGGTGTCACTGGTGAAAGTCTCAAATCGATCCTTGGCCACGAGATGACGCACACGTGGACGGCCAACGGCATCGGACAGTGGTATAGCGAAGGCAATGCCGTGTTCTACCAGGCGCTGCTGCCGTGGCGCGCCGGGCTGATGACCGCCGACGAATACCTAGCGGATCTCAACAAGACCGCCAGCCGTTACTACACGAATGCGCTGAAAGACACGCCCGAAGACCAAGTCGTCCCGCGCTTCTGGGAGGACACGCGCATTCGGGTGCTGCCCTACGATCGAGGGGCCATGTATTTCGCCGTGCTGCATGGCAAGGTGCGCCGCGCATCCGGCGGCACGCGATCTCTCGACGACCTGATCCAGACGATGATCATGCGCGCTCGCGCGGGACAGACCATGACCGAAGCCGTGTGGCTCGACGTGCTCCGCGCTGAACTCGGTGAGGAGGGTCCCGCGGTACATCGGTCCATGATGGCCGGGGGGCTGATGCTGCCCGAGTCGCGTGACTTCGGTCCCTGTTTCCGTCGCATCACAAAACGGATCCGACAGTTCGACCTCGGCTTCGACAACGCCTCGATCCTCGGCGCCGAGAAGATCATTCGTGGCCTCAAACCCGAATCGGAAGCGGCAAAAGCCGGCTTGCGTAATGGTGATCGTATCACCTACGCGGTTGCGCTTGATGCCGTGCAGGGCGACGTCGCGCGAACCATCACCGTGCAGGTGACGCGCGACGGCACGACGTTTCCGCTGACCTTTCTGCCGCGCGGCGACGCCGTTGAGGCCTATCAGTGTGAACGCGACCCGACCACTCCCGCGAACCAATGCCA
>CAZMGX010000008.1:0-33720 GCA_964565915.1 uncultured Gemmatimonas sp. | reverse complement strand
CATCCCGCGACTTGCGGTGACACCACGATGAACGGCAGTGACTTGCCTTCGCGCAACAGACGCGCGGGTCCGTGGACGGCGGGACCCTTGAGGTCGGTCCCGCGCTCACCGGCCCCGTGCAAAAACACCAGCAGCGGCCATCCGCCCGGCTTGGCACGGTCGTAGTCCGTCGGCAAGTACAGCAGGTAATCGCCGCGTGAAGTCACCGAGCGCGTCACGTTCAGGTGCGCCGGCGCCTGCACGCCGCGAATCGCCGCACCGCCCGCGCGCTGACACCCCGAAAGGAGCCATAACGCGAGCGCGCCCCACACGATGTCACGCGCCATCGAGCGCGGCGTCATCGTGCCGTCCAGATCACGGCCCATTGCGCCACTGGAATGGCACGATTCTGCGACGGGGCAAATCGGCCCGATGCCGCGCAAGGAGCGCCAGCCGGCCACGAGGACGCGAGCAAGTTCGTCGGATCACCACGGGGTCCATACAGTTCGACGGCCTCGACCTCCTCGATCCGGAAGGCATCGAGTGGCCAATTCGGCTTCGGAATCCCGTCCACGAACACGCACGTCGTCGCACCGATGCGCATGCCGCGCAGGGTCATCCCCTTCGATCGTTGCAGCGCATCCGTGAGGCTGCCACCCAGTTCGCGTAGTTCCGCACCGCTGACGAGCGCGGAATTCATGGCGCGCCAACCGATGCGCCGGTCCATCTCTCCCCACAGGTACTCGCGTCCCGTGGGTGCCTCCGTGCGCACGGAATCGAGCAGCCGTGACGCGTCGACCGCCTTGTTGCGCGGGACATCGACGGTGAACAGCTGCACGGCCAGACCGGGACTCGTCACACGGATGATGTATCGTCCGGGCTTGCCGAGCTCGACGAAGAATCGGCCAAGGCTGTCCGTCACCGCCGTCTTGCGCGAACCCAGGACCTGTACGGTGGCGCCCTTCACCGCCGTCATGGTCTTCTCACCCTGCGCATTCTTGGCGGCACCCACGGCACCAATACCGCCATACACCGCCGTCACGTTTGCGCGGGTGATGATGGTATTGAGGTCCTGCGCGTCCGGCTTGAGCACGACGCGCAGGTCGGCGTTGCTTTCGCCCACCGCGACATCCTGCCGAATCGGCTCGTATCCGATGCGCATCACCAGCAACCGATAACTGCCCACCGGCACCTGGCCGAACCAGAATTTACCCGCCTCATCCGATCGCACGGTGCGCGTGAATCGCGGACCGGCGATCTCGATGGTTGCGCCGGCAATCGTCGCCGAATCCGCGGCGCTGCGTACGTCGCCCTGAATCACGCGTGCCGCGCGCTCCCCCGGTGCTTGCGCCTGCACATGGGTCACCGCCGCGCTGCTGGCCAGCACCGTCATCACGGTCACCTGCAGTGTGCGAGTCCAGCGCATTGAAGCTCCGACGTCGAGTGCTTCGGTGACCCTCAGGGAACGAGCACGATCTTGCCGTCGCGATGCCCCGCGGCCGCCGCGGCAATCGCCTCTTTCACCTGCGCGAGATGATACGTGGCCTGCACCGGGGCGGTCAGCACCCCCTGCGCGATCAGCGAAACCAGCTCCGCGAACAATGCCCGTTGCTGCTCGGGGGTCGCCTTGCGGAACCAGAACACCAGCCAGAATCCGCGCAACGTGATGTCGCGGAAGACGAAGGACGCCGGCGCCACTTTGCAGGCCTCCCCACTCATCGCGCCGTAGTTTACGACCGTGCCGCCGATGGCCACACTGCGCGCGATACGGTCGGTCGCCGATCCGCCGGTGGCGTCGATGCCAAGGCGGATCTTCGCCTTGCCGGTGGCCTCCGCCACACGCCGGTCGAGATCAGGACCGTCGACGAGCACCACGTCGCCGCCAAGCGTCTCGAGCGATGCCATCGCATCGGCACGACGCACCACGTTGACGGTCCGCAATCCGCGTCGCTTCGCCAGCTGGATCAGATAGCGGCCGACGGCAGAGTTCGCGGTGTTCTGGATGACCCAGTCGCCGGGAGCCAGTGACACGAACTCCGACAGCAGCAACGACGCCGTCGGTGGATTAACGGTCACCATCGACAACTGGACGGCGTCACCTTCAGGCGGAAGTGGAATCAGCGCATCGGCCCTGGCCACCAGATGGGACGCCCACGTGCCGGCACCGACGGGCAGCACCACCCGCTGGCCGATCGGCAACGTCACCCCATCACCCACGTCGACGACGCGGCCAATCCCCTCGTTGCCACCCACGGCGGGCAACGGCGGCAACATGCCGTACTGCCCGGTGAGTGTGAGCACGTCCGACGGATTGATTGGTGCCGCCAGCATCTCGACCAGCGCGTCGCCGGCCGCCAGCGGCGGCGTGACGAAGTCCACACACTCGATCACATCCTGCGGCACCGTGCCGCGCGTTGCGTACTGGGCACGTTGCATGGGCATGTGACTAGACCAGCTCGTCCGCTTCACGTTCGTGAATCGTGACCAGCTCGACGATCGTCAACCGGCGGACGCTCGTTGGCAGCTTGAGAAGGGCTTCCTCGCCGACCCCCTTCCCCTGCAGCGCGCGACCAATCGGTGACCCCATCGTGACGTGCCCGTCCTGCAGTTCGCCCGCGTCGCCGAACACGAGTTCATAGCTTTCACGCGCCGACGTTTTCGTATCGACCACGACCACCTTCGAACCGAGTCCGACTTTGTCGGCGGCGATCTGCGCGATGTCGATGTTGGCCAGCTTCGTGACCCGCTGGGTCAATTGGCCCAGGCGCGCCTGCACGAACTGCTGTCGCTCCAGCGCCGCCTTGTATTCGCTGTTTTCCTTCAAGTCGCCAAGTTCAACGGCCTTCCGAATCTCGTTCGGCAGGACGACGTTCAGCTCGTGGGAGAGTTTCTCCACCTCGCGAGCCATCTTGGCAATCAGTTCCTGAAACATGCGCGGTCGTCTGGAGGTGTGACGCGGGCGAGAGCAACGCAAGCGTCCCTCGCGGACGGCATCGCTCGGGCCGTCGGCACGGCTCAAAAAGGCGAGCGCCCGGCCGAGTCCGGCCGAGCGCATACGTCCCTGTAATATGGCACCGTAGGGTCCGGGTTCAACCCCGCGCCACGGCCCCGACGTCTCGTTCCGCTATCTTTGCCACGTGATCGAACGCACGGTGACGGGTGACGTGACGGCCTATCGGCTGTCCTGGTGGCGAAGCCGACTCATCGGTTTCCACGTCCACGTATTTGTCGTGCGGCACGCCATGATCGACACGGGCTTTCCAGGCGCTCGGCGGGAGGTGGCGCAGATCGTCACCGCGGAGCAGGTGCGCGGTGCCTTCATCACACATCACCACGAAGATCACGCCGGCAACGTCCCGTGGCTTGCGCAGCGCGGAGTCCCGATGACGATGGACCCGCGAACCGAGCACGCCCTTCGTGCGCCGGAGCCGATCGGCTTGTATCGGCGCGTCACCTGGCAGGCGATGCAGCCCCTGACCCATCCGGTCGCACCGTTCGTGGCCGATGGCCTGCAGCTCGCGTCTGCGCCGGGACACGCACCGGATCATCATGTCGTCTGGGACGCAGAGACCGGCACGTTGTTCGCCGGCGACCTCTTTCTCGGGGTAAAGCTCAAGGTGGGCCACTGGTACGACGACCCACGCGCGCACGTGCGGGCCCTGCACGACTGCATCGCACGATCACCCGATCAGGTGTATTGTGCCCACCGCGGCCTGTTACGTGGAGGACCACGGCTGCTCGCACTCAAGGCCGAATGGCTGGAGGAGCTGATCGCGCGCGTGGACGCGTTGGCCGGTGAAGGCATCGACCACGCATCCATTCGCGCCCAGGTCCTCGGCGCACGCGGGATGACACACTGGGCATCCTTTGGCGACTACTCGCCGGATCACATCGTGCGCGCCATCCTGCGCCCTATAGAATCGTCGCCTTCGTCGCCGCCTGGGCCGCATGTGCATCGATGACCGCCTGCGCGGCCTCGGCCGGATCGTCCGTCAGCAGCAGCAAATCCAGATCGCCTGGCGAGATCTTGCCCTCGCCCACCAAACGCGACGTGATCCAACGGAGGAGTCCCGCCCAATAGTGCCGACCGAAGAGGATGACCGGGAACTGATAGATTTTCCCCGTCTGGATCAATGTCAGTGCCTCGAACAGTTCATCCAGTGTGCCGAAGCCGCCAGGAAAGATGATGAACGCGTTGGAGTACTTGATGAACATCGTCTTCCGCACGAAGAAGTACCGGAAGTTCACGAGCGTGTCGACAAACGGGTTGGCGCCCTGTTCGAACGGCAGTTCGATGTTGCACCCGACGGAGTGCCCCCCGCCCTCTTTCGCTCCCTTGTTGGCGGCCTCCATGATGCCGGGACCGGCACCCGTAATGATCGAGAACCCCTGTTCGGCCAGCAGCTTCGCCGTTTCCCGCGCCGCGTCGTATTGGGCATCGTCCGGACCCGTGCGCGCCGACCCGAAGATCGTGACGCCTTTGGTGATCCCCGCGAGTGCGTCGAAACCTTCGACGAACTCCGCGGTGATGCGCATGACCCGCCAGGGATCTGACGTCGTGAATCCGCCAAGTTCCACGTCGGGCGACTGGAGCAGCTTCTCGTCCTCCGTCAGCGTCGGCCGGTCACGAATCGCCTGGTCCACCAGTCGCGGGTCCATGCGGCGCACGGCCCGCGCGCCACTCGACACCCGCGCCTCGTCGTCGGGCTCACGGCCGGCCTTGCGATGGCCCTCGGTCGTCCGCGCTTTCAAGCCCGCCAACGACTCCTTCTCGGCGCGCGTGCGTGAGGCCGGCGACGCCTGCTTCCCGGCCGCCGTGCGAGGTTTGGATTTCTGCGGTTTCGCCATGACCCAGCCATTGAATGGTCGTTGGTGTGACCGAAGAGGTCACGCCCTATGACGGGACATGATATCGCGCCGTCACCGCGATTGCTGGTGGTGGTTGCCGACGGCGTGCGCCCCGACGTGCTGGCCGAGGAACTCGACGCCGGCAATTTGCCCGCCATGGCCCGCTTGCGGGCCCAGGGGGGCATGTACGCGATCAGCAGTTCGTTTCCCTCCGTGACCGGTCCGGCGTACGCCCCGTTCGTGATGGGCCGTCACCCCGCACACGTCGGCATGCCGGGGCTGCGCTGGTATGATCGCTCGCGTTCCCTGCGCCTGTCACACGGCCACTCCCGCAGCTACTCGGGCGTCGACATCTGGCACACCGATGGCGACCTCGATCGCGACACGCCGACGCTGTACGATCTTGCGACGCCGTCGCTGGCGGGCATGATGATGATCGCACGTGGTGCCACCCACGGACGCGTCGGGCGTGGTGTGCGGTGGTCGATCCGCGCCGCCTACGCGCACTTTCGCGGTGATCTGCAGGGCTGGCGCCGCGTCGAACAAGCGGCGCTGGCGGAGTTCTTGGACCGTTTCACGCGCGCGCGTCCGCGGCTGTCGATGCTGGGCATCCTGAGCCCCGACAAACTCGCGCACAAGTATGGTGGCGACTCGCCCGTCGTCCGCACGAGTATCCGGGATGTGGATGACGCGCTGGCGCGCGCCCAGGCGATCGCCGCGCAGGGTGGGTGGGCCGACACGTTGCGTGTCTGGGTCGTCGGTGACCACGGGCATGCCCCGGTTTCGCAGCACGACGACCTGCACGGGTGGCTCAGTGAACGCGGACATCGCGTGCTGGCGCACCCGAAGCTGGGCGTTCGCCAGCCGGACGTGGCGCTGATGGTTGGCGGCAACGCCATGGCGCACGTCTACCTCGAGCCGGCGCACCGCACCCGCAGCTGGTGGCCGACCCTCGCGCCGCGCTGGCACAAGGTGCTGGACGGACTGCTGCAGCGCGCGTCGACCGACCTGCTCGCGGTGGCCGACGACGTCAACACGGTGCGCGTGCACCACGCGACGCGCGGCAGTGCCGTCATTGCCCGCACGCAGGCAACGCACGACGCACGATGGTCCTATCTCGCCGATGATGGGGATCCGCTCTGCCTGGGGGGATCGTCGCAGCACCTCGATGCGGAGGCCGCATGGGATGCGTGCCGCGCGTCGCCGTATCCCGATGCCCTTGTGCAGCTCTCGTCACTGGTCCCGACCCCACGCGGCGGTGACATCGTCATCTCGGCCGCCGCCGGCTGGGACCTGCGCTCACGATTCGAACCGACGCCGCACGTCTCGACGCATGGCGCGCTGCTGCGCGATCAGATGATGGTCCCGCTCATTCTCGATGCGGTGCCGTCCCACGTACCGCAGCGCACCACCGATGTCGTGCCCAGCGCTCTCGAGCTGCTGGGCGTCGATCACGGCGCCCATCGATTTGACGGTCGCAGCTTTTTGTAGCGGCCGCTCGCGCTGCGGCCACTCGTTCCGCCGCTATTCGCCGATCAGCGCGGCGATCCGGGACAGGAACAAGCTCTCAAGCTTGCCGGTGGAGCCGCACGTCACGCGATCGGCGGTCGCCCCGCTCGACATGTCGCGGGCCGACGCCGTCAAGGTCACGCTCACCAGGCTGCCCCCTTTGCCATCATCCGCGACCGTCGTGAGCATCGACATGTAAATCCGGTAGCTGGCCGCGTTCGGCCCCGTCATCCCCGTCCCGCAGTTGAATAACGCCGTCATGGGCTGCCCGGCGAACTGACGGGTCCGATAGAAATCGAGATTGCCCAATCGTTTCGCGGTGGCATCGTCGACCGTGAGCGGAATGCTGTAGTCGGCCATGACCTGCTTCGCGACGTTGTAGACGGCCGCCGCCGGCTTCTTGATTTCGCGCGTCGCCATCAGCGGACGGTCAGCTACCACCGTCGGGATCCCCTCTCCGGAGTAAATCGTCGTGCGCCGCGCTGCCGGCGGCTCGATCTGGGCGCTGCTGCTGCTCGCGCACGCGGCCAGAACCAGCGTGGTCGCGACGGCGCTCATCATATCGGCCACACGGCGCATACACGGCAGACTGCGGTTCGGCATCATGTCGACTCCATTGGGTTGGTGTGCGGTCACGCCATGTCACTCGGTGCGATTGCGACTCCGCTCGGTATCGAACCCTTCCGGATAGCGCTTGCGCAACTTGTCGATGTTGCGCTGTGCGATGTCATCCATCGACAAGCCCAGCACCGTGGCGAAGGCACCGATGTACCAGAGACAATCGCCCAGTTCTTTCGCCAACGCGTCCTGATCCAGCGGCGTCGCATGGAACAGGTGCTTCTTGATCACCTCAGCCACTTCCCCACCCTCGCCGGTCAGGCCCAGTGCGGCATTGGCGAGTTGCTGTTCATGCGTACGGTCGCGGCCGAGCGTCCGCGCGGCAAGCTGTTGGTATTCGTCGAAGGTCATGCGCGGGGCAGGATCGGGGGTCAAACGGACGGTGCGGAAAGATACTGCTCGATCAGGTCGCATGCGGCTTGCGGCCCACGCTCCGCCCGGACCGCAGCGCCGATCTCTGCCGCGCGGCGTTGTCGCGCCTCGTCCCGCCGTGTCGCATCGATCACATCGATCAGGTTGGAGGCGCGGTAGTCGCCGGGATAGATCGTGCGGCTGATGCCGAGCTGCGCGATGCGCCAGGCATTGTCGGGTTGGTCGTTCGCGAACGGTACCGCGATCGTCGGCTTCCCTGCGCGCAGGGCTGTGCCGAGGGTGCCGACGCCCGCCTGATGCACGATGAGCGCGGCGCGGGGAAAGAGCAGCGAATGGGGCGCCGCGTCGGTCATGAACATCGTCTCTGGCAGTGACGCGGCGAGGCGCGCCGTCGTCTCCTCCCCCGCGAGAAAAACGGCCCGTTGCTTCAGTCGGGCGATCGCCCGAATACTTTCGTCGAAGAACGTCCCAGGCCGGCGCACGGCGGCCGACCCCAGCGTGAACACGACCGGCGGTTCGCCGGCCTGGAGAAACGCCTCCAGTTCCGCAGATAACTCGAGCCCTTGTGCCGAGTCGTTGACCAGTTGCCCGGTGACGTGACTGTTCGGTGGCCAGTCGGGCTGTGGCGCGGCGAGCACACGACTGAACATGGCCAGCACGAGGGGTGCGCCGTATTGGCCCTCAAAGATCGGATGGCGGCCGCGCGGCAGCCCCAACTCTCCGCGTAGCGCGTCCACTGGGGCCGCCCAGCCGCGCGAGACCCGTCGCATGAACCACGCAAAGAACCTCGGCACACCCGGCCCCAGCACTTCGAGTCGCTTGAGTGCGGGAAGGGGTGGGGGAACGACCATCTCATGCGCGGAGGCAAACGACAGCGGGGCCAGGACGGTGGAGGCCCACGGAATACCCGTGACTTCGGCGACGAGCGGCGCGGCAATCCCCAGTGGCTGGCTGATCAGCAGGTCGGCTCCACGCGCCGCCGCCGTCAACTCCGCATACGTCTCGCGGATGGTCGGCATCATGAGGTGGCGGTAAATGAATTCGCCGCCGCGACGCGGGTCCATGATGCGTTCGACGATCTCGGGTGTCTCGGGCGCGTCCTCCGCCAGGATCCGCCCGACCGGGGCGAGCGTGAGGCCAAGGCGCTCGACATCGTCCCGGAAATGCTCGGGTAGCGCCATCACCGGCTGGTGTCCGCGTGCGGCCAGTGCGAGCGCGAGCGCGAGATACGGATTGACATCGCCGTACGAGCCCCAGCTGTTGATCACAATGCGCGCCATGGCGATGAACCTAGTGCACATCACTCCCGATGTCGTGTCGCCCCACGCCACCGCGCATCAGGCAGAGGCACGTCCCGGGTTCGCGGGGGGAGTGCTCGCACGCCGGGCCGCGGCGGCACGGCCCGCGCGTGCATTCCACCACATCACAAAGCCCGTCACCGCCTGACTGGCCAGCACCAGCGATGCGAGCCACCACAGCAGCGCCGTCGGCGTGCCGTACACGTCCCCCGTATGGATGGCGAGCATCTGGTTGCTGATGGCTACCCCCGTCGTGGCCTCTCGCGTGCTCGCGACGTGCATCGGAGTGCCGAGAAAGCGGTCGATGGCAACCACACTTCTCCCGCCCGACGAACGGTCTTCCGGAAATTGCATGCCGACAGTGATGTAGTAGATGGGCTCCGCCGGGATTTGAATGGAGGTGATCGTCGCACCAGGCAGCGCCTGTGCCGCGGCGCGGACGACGGCCTCGAACGAAATGGCGGCCGCCGTGCTGTCGCCGCGCGACTGCGGACGCATGGGCGGCGTTTCCACCGCGTTGATGCGACGAATGACGCCATCGAGCCGACCCGAGTGCAGCACGACCCCGCTGGTCGAGATGATACACACGATCAGCGACAAGCTGATGCCGAGCGTGTGGTGCAGATCGTACGCGATGCGCTTCCACGAACCGCTCCAGCGCACGCGCCAGGCCTTGTCTCGCCACCAGATGACGGCCCCGCTCAGGGTCAGCAGCAGCGACACGAACGACACGAACGCCACCACCAGTCGGCCGATCTCACCCGCCATCAAGTCGGTATGCAGCGCATGCACGCGATGCGGCAGTGCGCGCGCTTCATCGGCCGTCGTTCGTGTGCCTTGCACGCGACCAGTGTACGGGTCGACGAAGATATTCGTCGACCCCGCCTGCATCACGACGGCCCGATCCGGAGCAGCCGGAAGCGACACCGACGTGACAGGCGCCGACGGCTCGGCCGCCGCCGCCCGCGCCACCAATGTGTCGAGGGAGAGCGGCGCGCCGGTCGCCGCGACGTTCCAGAGGGTCGGATTCAGCGCCCGATCGATGGCGTCTTCGAAGACCAGGACGGCGCCGGTCGTCGCGACGATCAGCACGAGCACCGACGTGGCAAGGGCCAGCCAGCGATGGAAATTGATCAGGAGAGAGCGCACGATGATTACAGGCGACGCACGGCGAGCAACGTCACGTCGTCGGCGGCCGCCTCACCGGCCGCGTGCGCGTGTACCGCGTCGAGCAGACGTTGCAGAAGGTCATCCGCGCGATCGACGGGTGCGGCAAGCAGCGCGTCGGTCGCGTCATCCCCCAGCAAGTCCCCGCCCGGCGCGCGCGATTCCGTCACGCCATCCGTGAGCACCACCATGGTCTCTCCCGGGGCAAGGGTGAAACGCCCCGCGGTGAACGGGATCTCCGGCAGCATCCCCACAGCCGGGCCGGTCGGGGGCAAGAGCATGCGGATCCCACCACCGTCGGCGAGCACCCGCGGCGGCTCGTGGCCGCCGTTCACATAGGCGACGATTCCCGTCGCCGGGTCGAGTGCCCCCACGAATAGCGTCGCGAACATGTTGGTGCGACCATGCGTGTTCGCGATGTAATCGTTCGTGACCGTGACGGCATGCAGGACCTGCGTTTCCATCGCCTCGGCACTCCGCTCGCCCATCTGCGACCCTGAGACGGCACGAATCAGCGACCGAAACAACGCCATGAAGAGCGCGGCCCCCACGCCCTTGTCGCACACGTCGCCAAGGACCAACGCCACCCGGCCGTCGGCGAGACGAAAGGCATCATAGAAGTCGCCGCCCACTTCACGCGCTGGCTCGAACCGCGCGGCCAATTCATACCCCGGCACGTTGGGAAGACTCTCGGGAAGAAAGTCACGCTGAATCCGCGCGCCGACTTCGAGGTCCTTCTGCATTCGGCGAGCCGTCGCACGCTCCGCCTCGCGCAGGCGCTTTTTTTCGAGGGATGATCCCACGCGGGCGCGGAGCAACACCGGATCAAACGGCTTCGGCAGATAGTCGTCCGCGCCGAGCTCGATGCACTTCACCACCGTCTCGAGCTCCGTGTTGGCCGAGATCATGATGACCGGGATGTCCCGAAGCACTGCACTCGCCTTGATGGCCGTAAGCGTCCCGATTCCATCGAGCACCGGCATCATGACGTCGAGCAATACCAAATCCCACGAACCCGTGGCGAGCAGGTCGAGCGCCTGCTGTCCGTGTTCCGCCTGCTCCACCACGTGTCCCTGGCGCTGCAGACGGCGCGCAAGCAGATCGCGATTGGCCTCGACGTCGTCGACGACCAGGATGTGCGCGGGAACTGTTGGACTGGTCATGCGGGCGGCGGGGCGCTCGCCGGCGCCTGTGGCAGTCCGGACGGGATGGCATGCAGGGTGGGGGTGCCGAACGTCGGCTCGATGCCCTGCGACTCGAGCAACCGCCGGAGATACGGCACCTGTTCGTAGGCCGCCTTCTCCCCCTGCTCGATCAGGTACGGAATCATCTGCCAGTCGGTGAGCCCGACCTCCCGGTCGAGCAGGGGCATGATCGGCAGCACCTCGGCATGATGCGCGGCGCTGTAGAACGCAAACGTGGCACGAAGCAGGTGGTTGGTCACGATGGTCGACGTTCGTCCGAGCGCATTGGTCAACGAACGGACCTCGGCATTCATCTGGCTTTCAAAACCCATCGCCAGGATGATGTCACACCCATCGCGAATGGCGATATCGATCGGCAACGGATTCGATGCCCCCCCATCGACCAGCAACCGATCGTTCACGGGCCAGGCGCGCAGCAGCAACGGAATGGCGATGCTGGCCCGTACGGCATCGATGATGCGTCCTTCGGTCAGCGTCACCTTCTCGCCGGTGCGGAAATCAGTCGTAGCCACGGACAAGGGAATGCGACACTGCGAGAATTCCCGCTGTCCGAACTGTTCCTCGAGCACGCGCCAGACGCGCCGGTCGTCCACCAGACCCACTTGTTCGTGATAACCGAAGAACATCGGGGCGAGGGCCCGCAACAACGACCGATAGTGCAGCTTCGTGAAGAGGTCACGCCACACCGTCAGCGACTTCGCTTCGATCTCGTCGATGTTATCGCCGAGCGCGAGCAACCCGGCGTAGATCGCTCCGCCGCTGCACCCTACGGCCACGTCGATGGGAATGCCCTCGTGCGCGAGTACCTTGAGCAGTCCGATGGCCATGGTGCACTTGATGCCGCCGGACCCGATCACGAGTCCGATCTTCGAACGTCGCTGAGTGAGCGAACCCAGGGAACGCTCGCCGGTGGGAGTCGCGCTCATGCCATCACCGCAGCCGCATCGCGCGCCAGGGAATACACAGGGGGTTCACGCGGGGCTGGTGGCGTGCCCTGCCGACAGCAGTCGACGCAGGTACGGCAACTGTTCACGCATGGCGGCTTCACCTTCGTCGATCAGCATCGGAATCTTGCCGGTGTCGAACAGTCGGATGCGCTGCGAGAACTGCGGAATCACGGCGATCACTTCGCTGTGATGCGCGAGGCCGTGAAAGGCGAATGATGCCTTCAGCAGGTTGTTGGTCATGATCGTGCTCAACTGGAACGCGAATCGTCCCCCCGAGGTGATGCGTTCCTGGTTCGGGCTTTCGAAGCCCATCGCGACGATCACGTGTGCCCCCTCACGGATGGCCACGCCCACCGGCAACGGATCCGACAGGAACCCGTCGACGCACAAACGGCCGTTCACCTCCCACGGCGCGAACGCGAACGGGATGGCAATGCTCGCTCGCACCGCGTCGGCAATTCGCCCCTCGGAGATCGTGACTTGCTCGCCCGTGCGAAAATCCGTCGCCGTGATGAACAACGGAATGCGGCAGTCGGCGAAGGTCGTGTCGCCGAAGGCCTGCGCGATGCGCTCGTTGACCACGGTGTCCTTCTTCAGTCCGAAGCGCTCGCTGAACCCGAAGAGACGGGGGAAGACCATGCGAAGGAGCGCGCCGCGATCAGGCGCCGTGGTGACTTCACGCGTCCACAGCGCGGTCGTCATGGCCGCCGCACTCGCTGGATCATGTCCCAGCGCGATGGCCGCGGCGTAGATGGCGCCGCCGCTGCAGCCGACGACCAGGTCGATGGGAATGTCCTCGTGATTCAGGCATCGCTGCAGCCCGATCGACGCCGCACACTTGACGCCGCCCGACCCGATGACGAGTGCGACGCCCGGTGCCTTCACAGGGGGAAGCTCGCGATGGCGTCGTCCAGGGCGGGATAGCACTTGAGGATGCTCGTGAAGCCGCTCAGTTCGAGCACCTGACGCACGTTGGGACGGATCTCGGCGAGCCGCAAGTCGCCGCCGCGCTGGCGCGCATCCTTCAGCGTGGTCAGCAAAACGCGCAGTCCGGCCGAGGAGGTGTATTCGACGGCGGCGAAGTGCGCCACAAGTCGCGTCCGCCCCGCCTGCAGTTCCTCGAGCAGCGCCGTGACCAGCGTGTCGGCCGTAAGCGCATCGATGCTGCCGGCGATGCCGACGACGGTCACATGATCGTGCTGGGCGATGGTGATCTGCATGGGTCAGGAGGTAGCGATCGCATCGCCATCAGAGGCGACGTTCCGCTTGGTAAGCGTCAGGCGATTGAGCACCCCGTCGACGACGGGTGTGGAGACATAGGAGAGTTCGTCCACCACCTGCTTGACGAGGTACCATCCGAGCCCACCCACGGGACGGTCCTCCCAGTCGGAGGTGAGGTCTGGCGCGGGCGCGTCGGCAGGATCAAACGGGCGACCACGATCTTCCACCGTGATTATGGCATCCTTTCCGTCGCGGCGCACGGTTACGCGCGTCGGACCAGGAAACACGCCCACCTCGGCATGCTGGACCAGATTGGCGCAGATCTCATCGACCGCGAGAACGAACGCGTCAATGCTCCCCGGGCATCCGAGCTCGGTCAAGGATCGGGACAGGAAGGCGCGAATCTCGGCCAGCCGATCCAGCGACAGCGGGGTCAGGGCGAGTTCGCGTTCCGAGGTGACGTCCGCCGCGTCGGCGCGCTGTGGCTCCACGACGCGGGACGCCAGCAGCGCCTCAATCTTGGACAGCAGGCGCGGGAGTTCCACCGGCTTGGAATCGAAGTCGTCACAGCCAGCCGCCATCGCCTGTTCACGATCCTGTTGCATGGCATACGCGGAAAGGATCAGCACCGGGATCGCCCGCGTCTCCGGATCCGCCTTCAACTGACGGGTCGCCGAAAGGCCGTCCAGCACCGGCAGACTCGTATCGAGCACCACGAGATCGGGCCGCTCGCGCCGCGCCACGGCGACCGCATCGGCACCATCGATCGATAGCAGCACGTCGAAGCCGCGCCGCCGCAGCCGGCGACTGAGCATGTCGCGGTCGAGCTCGTTGTCGTCCACCAGCAGCAGCGTTGCGGTCGGCGCGCTCATTCGGTGGCCCCACCACCCACGGGGATCTGAAACATGCGAGTGTGAAAGGAGATGGGCTCGGCATCGTCGACGTTGTCGCCACTCGCCTCCTGCGCCGCGTCGGCCGCCGGTCCGGCGACCGGGAGCACGACCGTAAACGTCGAGCCACTGCCGGCCTTCGACTCCACTTCGATGTCCCCGCCCATCATCAGGCAGAAGCGTCGGCAGAGCGCGAGTCCGAGTCCCGTACCACCGTGATCGCGCTGCGTGGTGGCGTCGGCCTGCGCAAACGCCTGGAACAGGCGGCCAAACTGCGCGCGCGTGAGTCCCACACCGGTATCCTCCACCGCAATGGCGACGAAATCGGCACCATCGCGCACCACCCGCGCAGCACGGAGTGTGACCGTGCCATTGGTGGTGAACTTGCCGGCGTTCGACAGCAAGTTGAGCAGCACTTGCCGAACCTTGCCGGCATCCGCGCGGAACGTCCCGACATCGTCGGCGACGGCCACATCGAAAGTATTGCCTTGCTTGCGCACGACCGGCGCCGCCGTGCCTTCGACTTCGCGCATCAACGTGGCCACGTCGACGGGCTCGAGCAGCAATTCCATGCGCCCCGCTTCGATCTTGGAAAAATCGAGCACGTCGTTGATCAGGGACAGCAGGTGCTTGCCAGCGCCCGTCACCTTCCGCAGGTCGGCCGTGATTTCATCGGTCGACATTTCGGTGACGTCTTCCTGCAACATCTCGCTGTACCCGATGATGGCGTTGAGCGGCGTGCGCAGCTCATGCGACATGTTGGCGAGGAACTCGCTCTTGGCGCGGTTGGCCGCTTCGGCACGCTCCCGGGCCTCCGTCGCGGCGTCGCGCGCGCGGGCGAGCTGGCGGATCGTGTCGTCGAGTGCGTGCCGTTGCTCCTCGACTTCGGCGCGCCACGCGGCGCGAAGGGACGCTTCGCGCCGACGTGACCTCACGAACACCCCCGTCAACGCCACCGCGAGCACGACGGCGACCAGTGAAAGCACGGTGTTCATACGCCCTGCGCCGCGAGACCCGCCAACCAGCGACGCGTCACGTCCGTGATTTCCTGCAGCACCAGCGCGTCCGACCGACCGGACGACTTGAGCACATGAAAGCTGTGGTCCGCTCCTTCTACCCAGTGCATGGTGAACGGTCCGGTCGCCGTCGACACCGCGCGCTCCATCAGCGACGGCGTACACAACGCATCGCGCGTGCCGTTGAGGCAGAGGGTCGGCAGGCGGATCTGCGACAAGTGCGCGTCGCGCAGCTTCTCGGGCTGTCCGGCTGGATGGAGGGGATACGCCAGAAGCAGGAGCCGGTCCGCCTCGACGTCCGTGGTGGCCAACATCGACGCGGCGCGGCCTCCCATCGAGCGTCCGCCGATCAGGTACCGCGAGGGCCCCAATGCCGCGCGCGTGTACGCGAGGACGGCCGTCGTCGTCTCCATAAGCACGGGCATGCCGTCCGGACGGCCGGACCGCCGTTCCTTGTACAGAAAGTTGAAACGCACGACACCGAGGCCGGCTTCACGCATCGCCAATGCCGTCGCCAGCATGCCGCGATCGGCCATATGGCCGCCGGCGCCGTGCGCGCAGATGAACACGGCCGTCTGCACGTCCGTGACAGCGGGTTCATAGACGGCGCTGACGCTCGCCGATCCGACGGGGATGCTCCATGCCTGAGTAGTCACGGGGGAGAATCTGGACGCACGCCTTGCGCGCCGCCAGCAATCGGCCGGCTTTCTCCCCGCTACACCGGGACGGTGTTCAGAAGTCTGCGGACAGCTTGACGATCACCGCACGCCCGGCCGCGTCCGCGAACTCCTTGTAGCGTGACATGAAATCCCGATACCGAGTGTTCAGCACATTGCGCACCGACACGTCAACGAACACCAGGCCCCGCGGCGTCAGCATGGCCTTGCCCGCCGAGGCCGACAGCATCGACCAGGCAGGCGGGGCGAAATCATCGCGAAACGTGCGCGTCTGCCGTGCGTTCCACTCGGCCGTGATGGACGCATAGCGGCCGGGCGCGCGTTCATCCCAGCGCACGGTCGTCATCGCCCGCGCGGGTGGCACGAACGGCAGGGCGCTGTCATCGACGGTGTTTCGCGCCTGGACGACGTCCGCACTGACCTGCACGCTGAGTGACGACGGCAGCGGGATGGCCGCCGCCATTTCCATGCCCACCAGCCGCGCATTGCCCTGCAGCACTTGCAGCGAGTCGAGCGCGCGACCCGGCGCACCGACCGGCGCGAGATAGATGTAGTCGCGAATACGATTCACGTAGCCCGTCAGCTCGCCGGTGATCCGGGCGTGACGCACCCGCACCCCAAGATCGCTGTTGAGCGACGACTCCACCCGCAGATCCGGTCGACCGATCTCGAATGCCCGTGTCCCCTCGTGAAATCCATTGGCGAACAGATCTGAGGCGCTCGGCGCGCGAAACCCGCGGGCGATGTTGATCGCGATCGCGACCGGCTCGCGACTCCGATACACGGCGCCGAGGGTCCCCGTGACCGCACCGAATTCCCGGGTGGTCGGGGCGAGGGCAAGCACCGCGTTGCCCGGCGTGTCGAGCGTACGCCAGTCGTGTCGGGCACCCGCCGACAGCGCCCACGGACCGATGTCGCGTTGCTCGTACGCGTACACCCCGATGGCGGACGCGGTGTTGTCGGGGATCAGCGTCTCGGTGCCGAACGTGCGAAAGGTGGTCTGTTGCGCGGCCAGCCCGATGATCCCGGTCATGCCGGCGACTGGTGCATGGTGCCAGTGTGCAAAGCCGTTCGCGGTCGTGGAGCGGAGGCCGAGGGCGATCTCGTTGGTCGTGGCTGACGTGAACTCGGCGCGACGGTTCTGCTCCCATCCGGCCTGGAGCTGCAGGCGCTGCCCCTTGAACCGCGTGTTGGCGTCGAGTGTGGCGCGTTCCGTCTGGATGCGCTGACGTCCGCTGTAGCCGGGCGCGGTGATCGGATCATCAGCGATCCGAATACGTTCATCGCGCGTGGAGGTCGTGAGCGCCACGTCGCGCGACTCGCCGCGCCATCCGACGGCGAGATCACCGTACGTGGTGCGGTTGCCCGTATTCGCGACAATGCCGGACTGCGTGCGCAGATCGTCGGCGCGTCGGCCCGTCCCCGACGCGCGCCAGCCGAACGCGCCGCGGGCTCCTTCGCCCACAACCGTGGCCGAGGGCGCCTGCATCGCGGAGTGGTAGGCCATGGACACGCGACCGCGCAGGATCCCTTCCGCCGCCTCGGCAAACGGCAGGGGACGACGCACAACGTTCACGACGCCGCCAAGCGCATCGGAACCAAACAGGACACTCGCTGGCCCCTTCACGACCTCGATGCGTTCCGCGTCCGCCGACTCGACGTTCGGCGAATGATCATGACCCCATTGCTGCGTTTCGGTGCGCTGGCCGTTGGCGAGGGTGACCACGCGGTTGTTCGTGAGCCCCCGAATGACCGGCTTGCCGATGCCCGTCGTCATGGAGAGTGAACGAACGCCGGGGATCTGTTCCAGCGTCTCGCCGAGTGAGGACGCATTGGCGCGACGGAGCGCGTCCCCCGCGAGGACGCTGGTAGGCTGCGCCACGCGGCGGACGTCGGTCGCGACCGGTGATGCGGTCACCTGCACGGTGGGCAGCGCCGCCGCCTTTCGGGCGGAGTCTGCGGCCGGCGGCGACTGCTGGGCGGCGGCCGACGACGCCACGACGCTGCTCAGCAGGACGGTAACCAAGGGGCCGGACGGCACTAAGGAGAATCGAATCATGAAATTAGTCGCTGATGGTTAGTGAATTAGGCTAGCCTAAACCTTGAGATACGTCAACCCCTCCGTTGCCCCGCCCGCGCTCACGGGTTGATGGTCCCGTATATTTCGGAATGACTTGGCTGCGCCTGACCGCCACGCTGTCCTGGCGTGCCCTGACCAACCCGTTCCTCGCCATCGACCTGCTGCGGGTCGCCTGGCGTTTTCGCCATCGGCACTGGTACCGGCGGTTTCCGTTCTTGCCCCTGCCCGCCCAGAGCTACGTGAAGTGGCGCATGTACACCGCCTACGGCGACGAAGCGGCCATCCCGCCGGCCGAGGATGTGATCAACTTCGCCCGCTGGGTGGGTCGGCAGCCGTAGCACGGTGAGGTCCAACGCCGGCGATCCGGATGCTGCGACCGCCGCGCGGCGGTCGCTCTCGGAACGCGTCAAAGCGCAGGCCTACGGTCTCGGATTCGATCTGGCCGGCATCACGACACTCGGCGAGCCCGCCACGCGTGCCCACTTCGACGCCTGGCTTGCGGCCGGTCATCACGGGGAGATGGGTTACCTCGATGGCGCCGGCGCAGCGTTGCGCCGTGATGCGCGTCGTCCGCACGAGGGGGCGACGCACGCCATCGTGGTCGCGATGTCGTACGGCGGACGCGAACCGAGCGGACCGATCGCCCGGTACGCGCGCGGCGACGACTACCACGAGGTGTTGCGCGAGCGGGTGCGCGAGCTGCATCACTGGCTGGAGCGCGAGACCGGCGGCCCGATCAACGCGCGACCGTACGTGGACAGCGGACCGATTCTGGAACGGGACCTGGCACAGCGCGCGGGGCTGGGCTGGTTCGGCAAAAACACCATGCTGATCAATCCGCGCATCGGGTCGTTCTTCTTCATTGCGTCGCTGTTCGTGGAGCTGGAGCTCGAACCGGACGCGCCGTTCGAGGCCGACCGGTGTGGCACCTGCACGCGATGTCTCAACGCCTGTCCGACGCAGGCGTTTGTGGCGCCCCACGTGCTCGATGCACGGCGATGCATTTCCTACCTGACGATCGAGCTCAAGGGCGCGATCGACGAGGCGCTTCGAGAGGCCATCGGGGATCGTCTGTACGGCTGTGATGTGTGTCAGGACGTGTGCCCGTGGAACGTGTCGTTCACCACGGCGCTGCGTGAGCCGGTATTCGCACCGCGCTCAATGTTTCACGACGCCGGATCACGCGATGGCACGTGCGCGCTGGCCCGCGAAATTCTCATGATGTCACCGGCGAACTACGCAGCAGCGTTCAAGGGCAGCGCGATCAAGCGCGCCAAGCTGTGGATGCTGCAACGCAACGCCTGCGTGGTGCTGGGCAATGTCGGAACAGCGGACGACCTCGCGGTGCTCGAGGCGATGCTCGCGCATGAGCATGACGTCGTGCGCGAGCATGCGGCGTGGGCGGTCGCGCGGATCCGACGCGAGTGCTCAGAGTTCAAGGGCGAGCAGGTCCTCCGCCAGCACTCGGCGGGAGGCTCCCGCGGCGGCCGGCTCGCCGATGACCTGCGCGATACGTCGGCCTAGTCTCGTGGCTTTCCTGAGACACAGATTGCAGCCCACGTCGAGCAAGGGGCAACCGGTCCCCCGAAACGGCCAGCTCGCGTCTCCGGTGTGATACCGGGTGTCCCGCACGCCTACCCTGTGTGCATCACCCACCTCACACCGGAGTGCGTCACCATGTCCAATTCCGTTAGTCGCCACCGTCGCTTCGCAAACCTCGTCACGAGGCTCTTGGCAGGGTGCCTCGCCATGCTGGCCGCCAGCCTGCCGCCGGTCGGGACGGCCAGCGCACAGTCGACGGCCGCGATGTCGTCCGCGCCGGGAACCGCGCAGCGAACCACGCCGCGAACCACGCTCGGGAGCGGCCCCGATCTGCAGGGGCTTTGGGACTTCGCGATTCGCTCGGGGGAACGGACGTCCCCCGGCTTCTTCGCGCTTGGACCGGTGGAGCGGGGCTGGGCCGGCTCGATCACCATGTACCTGACGAATACACTCGCCGTTCGCGACTTCGCGGTCGATGGAGACTCGATCCGGATGGTCGTCGCCTCGCGGGAGGGCGATGTGTTGTTCCGTGCCCGGCTCACCGACAACGCGCGTACGATGGAAGGCATCGTGGAGTACCATGGCGGCGCGCGCCTTCCGATGACGGCCAGGCGTCGCGTTCAGCCTGACGTGCCGCGCTGAGGCCGTTCGTACGCGCGGCAGGGCGGTTCGCTCTTGATCGTGCCGAGTCCTGACTTCGATATTGGTTGCAACGTGACGACACGCGCACAGAAGGTGGGGGACGTCGGCTCTTCGGAGTCCGCCATGGAGCGGCGCATCGTGCCCGTGGGGGCCGTCGTGCTGACGACGTTCTTCGCCCTCCTCTACGCGTTGCGCGGCAGCATCGCGGCTATTGATCGTGGCGAGGATCCGCGCTGGGCGCAGCAGGTTGGCTGGTCCCTCGCCATGTGGTGGACGTGTTTGCCATTCCTGCCGCCGCTCGCGGCGCTCGTCCGTCGCTTTCCGGTTGGACGCCCGCGTCCGTGGCGAAACGCGGGCATCCTGCTCTTCGGTATCGTCGCGGCCGCCTGGCTCAGGCACATCGTGATGACGCCCGTCGTAGCGGCGATCAGCGGCGTCCCCGACGTGGACGCGAGCGCTGCCGCGCGGACGCTCACCTACTTCACCGTCTTTCTCGTGATGGTCGCGCTCCTGCACGCGGCGCACTACTATCGCGCGGAACGTGCCCGTGCGGTGCGCGAAGCCGGGCTCGCCCGCGGGCTGGCCGAAGCGCGTCTTGCGGCGCTGCGTACGCAGCTACAGCCGCACTTCGTCTTCAACGTGCTCAACGCGGTCACGACCTTGGTGCACACCGATCCGATGGCGGCCGATCGCATGCTCACCCGCTTCGCCGCGCTCCTGCGCGTGATCCTGTACGAGGGGACGGAGGAGCACGCGCTCGAACGCGAGCTCGAGCTGCTGGCGCGCTACGTCGAGCTGATGCAACTGCGTTTCGGTGACCGCATTGTCGTGGAATGGGCCGTGGCCGATGCGCCAGTCGGCGCACGCGTCCCCTTCCTTGTACTACAGCCGCTGGTCGAGAACGCCTACGAGCACGGGCTGGGCGGCAGGGAGACGGGCGGTCGCGTGCTGATCGGCGCGGCACGAGCGGGCGACAGTATCCAACTCGTCGTCGAGGACGACGGGTCGGGTCTCCGCGCGGAGGCAGGGTCGGTCGACGGTCGGGGGAATGAGAGAACGGGCGCTGGCATCGGCCTGCGCAACACCCGCGATCGCCTCGCACAGCTTTACGGCGCACGCGCCTCGCTCGTGCTGGAGCGACCGCCCAACGGCGGCACGCGCGCGCTGGTAACGCTGCCGTTCACCGACGATACGGACGGCGACGCGAATTCGAGCGAGGGACCACGTTCATGAGCGGACCGCCGCACCTGCGCAGTGAAGCGCTCGCCTCCGACCCGAAGCACTCGTGGAAGGTGCTGATTGCCGATGACGAACCACTCGCTCGCGCCCGCCTGCGCGCGCTGCTCGCGCGACATCCCGAGTTCGAGCTCACGGCGGAATGCGGGAGCGGTGCGGCCGTGCTGGCGGCGCTCCGCAACGGACCCGCCGACGTGCTGCTCCTCGACATCCGCATGCCCGGCCTCGATGGCATCGCGACGGTCGAAGCACTCGCCCACGAGGCGCCGTGGTCGCTGGAGCGTCCTCCGTGCGTCGTCTTCGTCACCGCGAGCGAGGAGCACGCGATCCGGGCTTTCGATCTCGATGCGGTCGACTACCTCGTCAAGCCGGTCGACATCGACCGTTTTGACCGGGCGATGCGGCGGCTGCTCGGCACGCTCGGGTCACCGTCCCCATCCCCCGATGCCGGCGCAATTGCGGCGGCCGATGCTGCGCTCCGGGTCGCACTGCAGGCCCTCCGTGGCGACGCCCCCGCGCCGGCGAGCGTCCCGGCTGGTGGCTCCGTGGCTCGGGCACGAAGTGGGGCCGAGTCGGAGGAAGGGTATGCGAAGCGATTCGTGGTCCGCGACGCCCAAGGGATGTACTTCGTGGCGGTCGCGGACGTCGACCGTGTAGAGGCGGACGGCAACTACGTTGCGCTTGTGGCCGGGGGGCGACACCACCTCGTGCGAGAGTCGCTGCATCTCCTCGCATCCCGGCTCGACCCCGCGGAGTTCGTGCGGGTGCATCGGTCGCATGTGGTGCGGATCGACCGGATTCGCCGGCTGGAACCATGTGGCCACGGCGAGTACGACGTGACGCTGGTAGACGGCACCCGACTCACCTCGAGCCGGAGCTATCGGGAGCAGGTGCGGCGGCTGCTCCGCTGACACTCGTGGCGCTCCGGTCTCGAAGTTGTTCGTGCACAAGTGTAACGCGTGCGTGATGCGCACCCTGCTGACCGTCACGACTCGACTCGATAATGCAGCCAAAGCCTGTCGCCCGCTGCGCCATCGTCGCGTGCTTCTTCGCCGCGAATGCGCGCAACACCTCAAGCAGGGTCTTATGAGCAATCTTCCGGGCGAGAGCTGGGATAGGCCAGCCTGCTGATGCCGCACCGGAGCCGACACCCGGCAAAGGGGCGCGGGCCTACCAAGTGCCACTGCGTACGACGACGGATTCGACGAGGACCGCGCGCGCCGCGTCGCTGCGAATGAGCACGGTGATCGCTGTGTTCAGGCGTGGGAATGAATGGGAGCGTCAGCAACAGACGTCGCTGAGGTGTTGGGTGCGGCAAGTCGGCCCGTAACGAGATCCTGCCGCGCATGACGCAATATCTGCCAGGCACCACTCAGCGACAGGAAGCCCATGATGAGCGCGACGATGATGTCCGGCCACCCGTGCTGGGTCGTGAACACGCCCGTGGCGGCTGCGACAACCGCAATGTTGCCGAGGGCGTCGTTGCGGGAGCAGATCCACACACTGCGCATGTTGGAATCGCCCGTCCGGTATCGGTAAAGGAGGAACGCTACCACCACGTTCGAGACGAGGGCGAGGATACCGACGACACCCATCACCATGGGTTCCGGTATACGGCCCGTGGTCGCCTGATAGAGGGCATGGCCGACGACCCACACGCCAAACACCGCCATAGTCGCGCCCTTGATGATCGACGCTTTCGCGCGTACCACCAGTGCTGCGGACAGCACGAACAGGCTGATGCCGTAGTTGGCGGCGTCACCAAGGAAATCCAGCGCGTCGGCCTGGAGCGCCGAAGAGCCGCTCGACACACCGCCGATGATCTCGACGCCGAACATCAGAGCGTTCACTACCAACGCGACCGACAGGATACGGCGGTAGCGCGGCGATGTCGCATCCCCGCTGGCACAGCCGGGTTCCGCACACGATGCACTCATGTCTCTCCCCTCCCCAGGCGACGATCGGTCCGCTCGGCGGTGGCCGACGGTTCCTATCGTTGCTTTGAGGGTACACCTTGTAGTCACTACAAGGTCAAGGAGAGATCATGAAATCGACGGACCAGTCGAACGGTTTGCGTTCCTTCGACGGGCCCGGGAGCTTGGCTTCAGTCTCGCCGAGGTGCGCGAGCTGCTCGCGATCAATGACGGTGATCCCGCGCGCTCGTGCAGGGATGTGGATGCCATGGCGCGTGCACACCTCGCGCAGGTCGATGCGAAGATTGTGCAACTGAACGCACTACGTGCCGCGTTGGCGGGTGTGATCAATCAGTGTGAGGGCGGACTGGCCGTCGCCGACTGCCGCATCCTCGGGGCACTGGGCGGCATGACGAAGGTCGAACAGCAATGACCCGACCGGGGCGCATACATGCGCGATTTCGGTAAACCTGCGGAGCGGTCGCCGTCGCCATCCTTGGAGGAACATTCTCCAAGGAGGCTTCATGCCGTACACCATCCAATGTCGCGGACGAGTCCTCGGCACTACATCGCTCGAGTTTGACGAGTTCGTGCCGGGTCAACACTCCGGCTACCTTGAACCGGAAGACGGTGCGCAGCACTTGCTCGATGCCGTCGCTGTTGGATACCCGAACCTGCTCACGTGGCTGATGCGCGACACCACGTTGCCCAACGGTGCGTCCTTCGCCTCGCCCAAGTTTCTTGCGTCGGGCGAATGCCAGGCGATCGCCGAGGCGGTCGCCGCCCGCGTGCATCTTGTCCTCTCGCTGCAACCGCGAAGATGGGACCGAACTGCCCACGACCGATATTGTGCTCCAGGACCGCGAGTACTGGGACATGCCATGGCTGGAGGCGGAACTTGATGCGTGTCTGACCGACCAGCAGCGCGCCGAGATCGATGCCGCCGTTGAGCACGACGTCGCGCTGCTGCGCGAGTGGCACCCAGAGTGGTTCGACGACTCGGCCGACGCGGTCGACGACCTGCCCTTCGAGTCGGCCGGCGAGCCGGAACCGGTTGGCCTGAGACCCCGGTATCTGGTCCATCTCCGGCTGCTGAATCCCACAGACATCGAGTGCAGCGACAGCCCGCTCGCGGAGGAAAGCCAATGATCAAGAATCCCACCGTCCCTTGCCGACGCTCGATGCTCTCTATATGGTTCACCCATATGAAGACCACGGTCGATATTTCCGATACGCTCTTCGAGAGCACGCGCCGACTGGCCATCCAGCGTGGCACCACCATGCGCGCGCTCATCGAAGAAGGGCTGCGTTCGGTGCTGCAGGCACATCGCAGCCTGCCACGCCAGTTCACGCTGCGCGATGCAAGCGTTGGTGGAAGCGGTCTGGTCGATGGCGTCGACCTCGGTGATTGGACACAGATCCGTGCCCTCATCTACGACGAGTCCGCGCGGTGATCGCGATCGACACCAACGTACTGGTGCAGGCGCATCGTCAGGACACGCCGTTTCACCGCGCAGCGAGGGAAACACTCGAGCAGTTGGCGGCCGGTCCGTCGCCTTGGGCAATTCCATGGCCATGCGTGCACGAGTTTCTGGCCATCGTCACCCATCCGCGGATTTTCCGGCCGCCGTCGACACTCGCCCAAGCCTGCGATCAAGTCGACGCGTGGCTGGAAGTCCCCACCATCCGCCTGCTCGGCGAAGACCCCGAAGCGCACTGGCCGACCCTCAGGCCATTGCTGCTTTCGGGGCGCATCGCGGGGCCACGTGTGCATGACGCGCGCGTAGCCGCCCTGTGTGTGGCCTACGGCGTGTCGACGTTGCTGAGCGCCGACCGCGACTTC
The DNA here is from genome assembly GCA_964565915.1 of uncultured Gemmatimonas sp. GTDB lineage: Bacteria > Gemmatimonadota > Gemmatimonadetes > Gemmatimonadales > Gemmatimonadaceae > Gemmatimonas. The sequence continues at coordinate 8,717 of CAZMGX010000008.1, read as the reverse complement.
AGTCGTTTCCCGTCGCTGGACGTGCGCAATCCGCTCGTCTGATCGGACGCCATCGAAGGAACGTGCGGCTTACCGCGCGGGTAGATTCGGTCTCGATGCGCGCACCGCCGCAATTCGTCGTCAGCGGCGCCAGCCGGCGACAATCACAGATTTGCCTTGCCCTTCACTGAGCTCTCATGACCAACGTGCCGACCGACCAACTCGCCGACGCCGAAGAACCGATCCGCTATCCCGCCAACCACGTTGTCGGCGTGCTCGACACCAAAGAGCAGGTTGACGCGCTCGTCCCTGATCTGATCACCGCCGGATTCACCGATGCCGACGTCGCCGTGCACTCCGGCATCGATAGCGCCGAGGCACTCGACGAAAGCACCGGACGGAGTGGCATCGCGAACCTGGCCATGCGCCTCGCCGAGACACTCGGCATCGAGAACAACGAGATGGAACAGAAGGAGCGCTACGAGCAGGCCCTGCGGGACGGGAAGTTTGTGGTGCTGGTGGCGGCGTCCGACGAAGAGCACAAGGACCGCGCGTTCGCCGTATTCGAGACACACGCGGCGCACACCGTGTCGTTCCACGGCCGCTTCACCATCGAGGAGTTGGCCCCACCGGAAGACGAGTAGGGCGGCCCTGGCCTGGCTGCCACACCACGACCAAAGCACTTTTCAACACAAAGTCGGGGCGTTAGATTCCGGTATGACCGAACTCACGCCCGAATTTCTCGAACTCCAGGCGGCCCTCGCTGGCGAATATTCGCTGCAGCGAGAGCTCGGTCGGGGCGGCATGGGCATCGTATACCTCGCGCGCGACGTCCAGCTGGACCGCGACGTCGCGATCAAGGTGCTGCCGGCGCATCTCGCACAAAGCCCCGAATCGCGAGAACGGTTCGTGCGCGAAGCGCGCACGGCGGCGGGACTCTCGCACCCACACATCGTTCCCATTCACCGCGTGGGCGAAGTCGGCGGATTCGTCTTCTTCGTCATGACCTTCGTCGACGGCGAAACACTCGGTGAACGGTTGCGCACGCGCGGCCCGCTACCGCCCGCCGAAGCGGCGCGAGTGCTGCGCGAAGTCGCGTGGGCGCTTGCCTATGCGCACGGTCGCGGCATCGTCCATCGCGATGTAAAGCCCGACAACATCCTGCTCGAAGGCGCAACGGGCCGAGCGCTGGTCACCGACTTCGGCATCGCGCATGGCGGCACCGATACCGAGAGCGCCAGTGATTCGGGCCTGATCATGGGCACGGCGCACTTCATGAGCCCCGAGCAGGCCGCCAACGATCCCGTCGACGCGAGGAGTGATCTCTATTCACTGGGCGTGGTCGGATACCTGGCCGTCAGTGGCAAGCTGCCGTTTGAGGCGCCGAACGTGCATGCCTTGATTGTTCGTCAGGCCACGGAAACACCGCCTGGTGTTGCCGGCGCCGCACCCGGCCTGCCCTCCACGCTCGCGCACGTCATCGATCGGTGCCTCGAACGAGACCCCGCGCGACGCTTCATCGACGGCGAGGCGATGGCCGCCGCGCTCGCTCCCTCGACCGATGCGCGACCAACACTCCCACCGATGCTGCGCGCCTGGCTCGGCGCGCGGAACCCGCTCATCGTTCCGTACCTGGGGTGGTCCGGCGTGATTGGTTCAGTCACGCTGGCGAACTTGATTGCGTGGGTGACGGGGAATCGACCCGATGGCTTCGGAGACATCCCGCTCCTCGCAGGCATCGCCTCGTTACCGCTGCTGCCGATCATCGGGTTCCACCTCAATCAGGCACGTCGTCAGTTTCTCGCCGGCCATACGCTGGCCGACCTGCGCGCCGCATTGGACATCGCGCGCCGTGAACGGCAGGAGACCGAGTCACTCACGCGCGAGCGCGACGAGAGTGCTGCGCGCAAGCTGCTGCGCATCGGCACCCTGACCGCGGGCGGCTGGCTGGCCGTCACGTTCGGACTGCTGCTGAGCGGTGTGATCCACGAGAATCGTCCCGGGCCGCAAGTTTTCGGCGTCTCGGTGAACGTGTTTCTCATCTTTGCGCCGGTGCTCACCACGATGCTGCTGGGCGCGGTCAGCAACGCGCTCGACGTGCAATTTATTCCCACCGCCATTCGTGATCGCTGGCAGACGGGCATTCGCGATCGCTTGTGGAACAGCAAAATCGGCAACTGGATCGCGAGGCGACTCGGTGCGCCGGAACAATCGCGGGCGGTGGGCGGCGGGGTGTTTCGCGCCACGGAGGTGGCCCTCGGCGTAGCGGTGTCGGATCTGTTCGCCGCACTGCCGAGCGCGTTTCGTGAGAATCTGGACGAGTTGCCGGACACCGTCGCCGCTCTGGAGGCCAACGCGGCGGCCGCACGCGCTGAGCTCGATATCGTCGCCGCATTGGCGCCCTCTGGGTCGACCGAGGCTGGCGTCCTCGAGCGCCGCCGCAGCGCGGCGACGGCGCACTTGTCGGCAAGTGTCGCCGCGCTGGAAGGAATCCGTCTTGACCTGCTCCGCCTTCACGCTGGAGCGAGTGACCTCGCGCCGTTGACCACGCTGATCGAGTCTGCGCGCCGGGCCGGTGACGATGTGAAGCGACTGGCCGACGCGCAGCGCGAGGTGGATGACAGCCTGAGGCAGAAGGCGCCAGCTGGGTTGTAGCGGAACGACGGGCACGTGCATCCCGATGGACCACCTGTGCGAAATACTCACGGATCGAGTCCGCGCCCACTCCTCAGCCACTGCTCCATGTTCCCTCTGCTTTGCCTCCTCACGGCGATCATCGGCGCGGCTATGCCGCTCGCCGCGCAGTCGCGCCCAGCATCTTCGCCAGCGAACGCAACCCGTCTCGCCGGAGAGTGGATCTTCGAGATGGAAGGGGACGCACAACCGCAGCGCGTCACGCTGACAGCCAGCGGAGACTCGTTGCGCGGACAGGTGTATGGCCAGAACTTTGCCGCCTCGCTGAACGGCGCGCGACTTTTATTTGCGGTCGGCGACTTTCGGTGGCGAGCGACGGTCCGCGGAGATTCGCTCGTCGGCTTCCTCGGCATTGCGCCCGATAGCTCACGATGGTTCGGCGTGCGGGATACGCGTCCGCCTGTTCCGCGAAGTGTGCGACTCGAGCCGACCACATGGTGGCGTGGCATCAGCGCGACCGCAACGCCGGCGCTGCGCATCGCGGCCGGTGATACGGTGCGCACGACCACGCTGGACGCAGGAGGCTGGGGGCGCGGCGCGTACGGCGACCGCCCGAACAAGCTGACGATGGGCGGCAACCCACTGACTGGGCCGATCTATGTAGAAGGCGCCCTTCCCGGCGACGTCTTGATCGTCACGCTCCATCGCGTACGACTCAACCGCGGTTGGGCCTTCAGCGGCACGTGGCTGATGGACAACGCCATCGATGTATCCTATGCCGCGGAGCGAAAGGGCACGCCGCCTGACGCACCCCAGAACAACCAGTGGCTGCTCGACACGCTGGCCGGAACCGCACGCCTCGACAAGCCACCCGCGGCGCTCGCCAACTTCACCGTACCACTCACGCCGTTTCTTGGCGTCATCGCCGCGGCGCCCGGCACGGAGTTCACGCCGAGCTCGCGCGAGTCAGGGGCGTACGGGGGCAATATGGAGAACCGCTTCATCCGCGAAGGGGCGAGGGTCATGCTGCCCGTGCGGACTCGCGGCGCGTATCTCTACCTCGGCGATGGCCACGCCGCACAGGGCGACGGCGAACTGACCGGGGACGCGATGGAGACCAGTCTCGACGTGACCTTCAGCGTGGAGATCAAGCGCTGGGGCTTCAACGACATCGTGCGGGTGGAAGACGCCGAGCAGATCATGAGTGTCGGCGTGGGTGGCTCACTCGATGAAGCGATGCGACGCGCGACCAGCGATATCGCGCGCTGGCTTGAGCGCGACTACAAGCTCACCAGCACCGAGGCGGCTCTCGTGATGGGCTTCGCACTGCGCTTCGATATTCCGGATGTGGTGCCACCGGGCTTCGGCGTAACGGCGCGGTTGCCGAAGTCGGCGTTGCGTCAGCTCTCACGACCGTAGGCCGTTGGGACGACGGGCTCAGGGCGTATGACGATGACTGCCCCGCATGGTGCCGTTGGCAATGCCGAGATGGTGCGCGGTGTGATGATCACCCAGCGTGAGCAAAGCCACGAAGCCCAACGCGCGAAGGCGCTGCGCCATGGCGGTGTCATCTCCCTTGAGCGCGCGGACCGTCACCCGCGCACCGGTCGGCGTCTCCACCGATTGCCAGCTGAAGCCATCGGCCGACGTGATCATCGCCCCGTGCGATACGGCCATCCGGCGGACCGCGTCTCGCACACGTCCCGTGCCCTGTACTTCGAACGTGGCACCACCTTCGATGTTCGTGGTGCGGACGACGGCGCGCATGGTGACATCGTCCATGTCCATCAGGTGTTGCCGCAACGCCTCGAGATCAACCTTCGACCAATCGGTGCGCGGATCGGCCTCGAGGATTCGCACGATCTCACCGATGGTGGCAAACGCCTCCTGGCCGGCGCGCGTTGGCCCCGGTACGGTCGCTGATATTGCGGACGCGTTGTTCATCGCCGTCATCGCCGAGTCGTGCGACATACCCGGCGTATGCGCATGAGCGGCCGGTGGCGTCGGGGCGGTATCGCGCACAGCCGGCGGACTGCCGCCCATCATCTTCTCGTGCATCGCTGCCATGCCACGATTCACGAGGTCCGTCACTTCAGCCGCGTGCGCCTGCAGCAGGGCCACGGTGGCCGAGTCCGTGGATGTTTCCGTGACGAGGACGCCCTTCGCCGTGAGCTCGGTCTGGCGTGTGATCTTTGCGCCGTTGCGCAGCACGCCATGCAGCGCGGGGCTCGACATCGGCAGGTTGGGATCGACGCCCTTGGTGACGAACTCGCCGGTCGCGGCCACGTGCTTCTTGATCTGCTGCGCCATGGCCGGATCGTCGGACTCCGTCAGCGTGCGGATACCGTTCGGCAAGTTGGTCACTGTCCGACGCAGCTTGTCATGATTGGTCATGAGTTCGTGCACCACACTCATGATCGCGCCCGACGTGGAGTCGCCGCGCATGCCGCCCATCATGCCACCGCGACCCATCATACCGCCCTGGGCGAAGGCGGATGAGGCGCCAAGAGTCAACCCGACCGAGGTCAGGACGAGCGCGCGCGGATAACGCATAGGGTTCTCGCGGGATAGGTTTGTGACAGACGGCATCGACCGGCCTCGACGAATGTCGGGGCATTGATGGAGCTTACCACCACACGACGCGCCCGACAGGAACTCAAGTCACATTGCCCACTGGCTCGGCCGCCCTCCCCTCCCCCCTCGACACGCTGCCGCTCTTCGCGACGTTGTCGCCAGACACGCGTCGGCGTCTCATGGCCGCGTCCACCATCCGTCAGTATCCGGAGGGATCGACGCTGTTCCGGGCGGGGGATGCGCCGACAGGGATCTTCGTGGTGCTCGAAGGCAGTGTCCGCGTCCTGCGCGCGCGCGACGGTCGGCAGAGTGTCATCCACACCGAAGGCCCCGGCGGCACGCTGGCCGAGGTGCCATTGTTCGAGGGAGGGACGTTTCCCGGAACGGCAGAAGCCGTCACCGCGACCCGCTGCCTGCATCTTCCCGGGGACGCCCTCACCGCGCTCATTCGCGAGGACCCGGCGGTCGCGCTGCTGTTCCTCCGTCGACTGTCCACGCGGGTACGCGGCCTGGTGGAGCGACTGGATCGGTTGGCCAGCCAATCCGTGATGGCGCGCGTTGCCGCCTTCCTCGAGCGGCGCGCGGCGATGGCCGATGGCGACTCGTTCACCTTGGGCATGACCCAGGAAGAACTCGCCGAGGAGCTGGGCACCGTCCGCGAGGTGATCGTGCGGTCGCTTGCGGGCCTGCGACACGACGGCGCGATCGCGTCAGTCGGCCGGGGACACTTTACCGTGCTGGACTCGGCCGCACTGCGGCGACTCGCCGAAGACTGAGCGACACCGACGTCCCATCATGCCGCCTTGGGCGAACGCGAATGAGGCACTCCCGACCGACACCGCGAGCAGCCCGCAAGAGCAGCGCATCAGAGACAAGTCAGGAGGAGTGCCTTCTCGGTTAATGGTGGCGACGGTTGCCCAATAGCGGCGCTCGCCCCCCTGCCGCCGCAGCTGCCACCGCAGCGCCCGGCTGAACGCGGTTGAAGCGGTACCGCTGGAAGAACTCGTCAATGGAAAAGCGATGGGGGCGTCCCAGCCGAACAGCCTCCGCGTCGATCACCTGCACGGTGAAATTCGGCGCCAACACGCCTTGCCCCTGCAGAAACTCCACGGGCCGTATGAGTGACTGCGGCGTCGGGCGATAGTGACCCGATTTGTTGGCGATGCTTTCCACTTTTCCGTCGTTCACGCGAATCATGCCCGCCGTGGCGACCGTGCCACCACCGAGCGCCGAAGAGTGGTGCATGCTGCCCGGCTCGTGTTCGAAGCCGAACCATTCGCCAGCTGGGCTCAGCACAAAGGCGGCAAACCCCAGCCAGTCGGCGACCTCGGCGAGCGCCAGCGTGTGAAATCGGTCGCCGCCACCGAACCGGTGGAACCGTCCACCGAGGCCGGTCGCGTTCAAGTAGCCGTCACCGGCTGTGAGCAGGAAAGCCTGTCGTTCCTCGTTCGTCAGGTACTTGACGGGGCTGATTTCCTGTTGCTTGGCAAAGCCCTTGTGAACGGTGAGCGGATGCACCTCCATCCAGAGGAAGAACGGCAGATTGTGCTGAGCCAGCGACACTCGCCACTCGTGCAGGCAGATGCTGAGCGCATTGCCCGCTTCCATCTCGAACTCGCGATGCGCCGGATCCACAAACTCAAGTTGGACGCCTCGATGCAATCCGAATCCATCCGCTGACTGCGGTGAGCGCAGCAGGTTCACAAACTCGTCTGGATTGGCGCCGGCCCCGTTGCCGGGCTGGCCCAGCATGACGTCAAGCGCCTCGAGATAGTTGGCCTTGAGGTTGGCGCGCCGACCGAGGCTGTACACCTTCTGCGAGATGCCCTCGAACACCGTATGGCGGCCCACTCCCTTCGCCCGAGACGCCAGCTGGCTGCGATCTGCCGGCGCGTTGGGTAGCCGACGTGCCCACTGCGTGGAGTGTCCCGACTTCTTGACCTCCACACGACCTTCCTTGCCGATCAGAAACGTACGGCACAGCCCGGCAATGAACCGCAGCATCTGGGCACGTGGGAGCACTTGGGCCCGATCAGTCTTCTGCAACGTGTGATAGACCGGAATGTGAGCATCCAATTGGCGCAGGATGATCAGCCCTTCCTCGTCATTCACCAACGGCGCGGCGGCCCGGTACTCCTGCCACACGGCGGCCGGCCAGATGTCAACCCATGTCCGTTTCATGCCGCCATTTTACGTCCACATCGACCCGGACGCCACCGGCCGCCATCGACCTCACCACACCGCCGCGACGGTCCGACTGACGCGGGCATCACTCCGCCAGCAACAGGTCTCCGCACGCGACGACCTTGCCAAGATTGGCCGGTGAATCGTGCACGTCGATGTAGTAGGTGCCCGACTCGGGCAACGGCACGCGCAGGGTCGTCTTGGCCTTCGTGGCGCCCTTCGCGTCCACCTTCAGCAATGGGTACGCCGCCGCGCCGCCGAGGATCGCGCCAGCCTTGCTGCAGCTCCCCGCATGCACGTGCCACGCCCGTGTCGCGCCGGGTGTGTCGCCAGTGTACTGCACTTCGGCAGAGGTCGTGCCCTTCGCCGTGCCGCCCAACATCTCGATCAACCCACGGATCTTCGATCCGTCTTTCCCCTGCACCATGCCATCCCACGCGATATGGCGCAGGCTCATCGCCGCCAGCGACGACGACAGGGTCAGCAGCAGCGCGACGACGGCAAGCGACGAGCGATTCATCGAGGGGTTGGGTGAGGGGATTTTCGGTTTGTCGGCGCGTCACATCGCTCGCAGCACCGCGTAGGTACCGCGGGTTTGGAGCGTCACGCGCAACGGCGTTGCCGATCGATTGCGAAAGAACCAGCCGTGTATGCCGTCAAACGCCGCGATCAACGAACCGGTGTCGGCGGTGGCCATGCCCTTGTCGTAGCTGTGGGCGGCGACATCCTTTGGCGCATTTGGTGGCTCTCCGTGGCGGTGATAGTACACCTCGGCGGCATCGGACGCCCATTGGTAGTAAGCGGTATCGCCTTGCTGCATGGTCAACTTCAGCTCGATGCCGCGATTGGGTTCCAGTGTCACGGTGATGGAGTCGCGCCACGCGCCCGACGTGATCGCGGGTGTCGTCGTCGCAGCCACAGGCGCACCGCGCTCGCCCAACGCCTCGTCTTCGGCGACCTCGCGCGCCAGGGCCACCTTGATGCGCCCCATCTCACGGAGGCCGAGGACCTCGCCGAGTCCGGTGGGATCCCGTCCGGTTTCGGCCGGGAGCACCACACCGAGGCCCAGCAGCACGACCACGCCGAACGCGACCAGCGACGCACGTTTCAGCGTGTTTGCCGAGGGGAGCGCATCGCGCGGTGGTGTCGGCGCCGCCGGTGAGGGAGACATCCTGGATTACGCGGTCGCGTTCGTGAAGTAGCCGGCCATCTGGTACACGATCAGCGCCACGCCGCTGCACATCAGGCCCACGTTGGCGGCGTTGGCATAGCGCGAGAAGCTCACCTGACGGCGCCAGTAACTGATCGCAATCAGGATCATCGCCAGCGCCAGCAACTGCCCCAGC